>NZ_JBEOWF010000022.1:0-163134 GCF_040295925.1 Streptomyces sp. NPDC002588 | reverse complement strand
AAGTACATCCAGTACGAGGGCTTGCACCCGGCACGCCGAGAGCACGCGCCGGACGCCGCTCCTTGACGGGCAAACGCTGCCTGCCGCGGCACTAGGCACGGATCAACCCTGACCACTATTTCCTGTACGGGCACGGAACAGGTATGCGCCATGGAGACCTTCGGCATGTACGGCGGCCCTTCCGAGGTGCAGGTCACGGCAGACCCGGATGTGAAGGTGCCCATCGAGAGGGAAGCCGACTATCCGTTGCTCACCGCCGGTCATACGTCGTTGGCCAGCGACGGCACTGACATCAACGTCCTTGCGTTCCACCAGTTCAAGCCACTGGACAACGGCCTGTCTGTCAGACTCGGTGCCTCCTGGCCGTCATCCGTGCCGACGAGCACCGCGAACACCCTGCCCCCACCGGACTCATCCCCCTCACCTGCAACGAAATACAGCGACTGTTCGCCCTGCCCGTCGCATACCCGAACGACCAACGCGACCATCGCCTGCGCTGGTCACCATGGCGTCGCCGACACCAGGCCCGCGCCCGCGACTGCCACTACCGCCGACGCGAGGCCACAACATGAAGATCCACAACTGCGGACGGAGCATTAATTGACCGACCGTAAGAAGCAACCGACCGAAGTCAGCGCCGCCCGAGGGCCCCTCAGGCCGCCATCAGCGCCGCCAGGGCGCGGTCCATCGCGGCGTTGAACTCTTCCGGCGTCAGCGGCAGCCGGGACTTGACGTCCCGACTCCATTGGTCGGCGAGGACCTCGGCGGAGCCCGCCTCGACACCGTCGAGCGCCGCGTCGGCCAGGTCCGACGGAGCGATCTTGTCCACGGGCCAGCCCGCCGCCATGTCGGTGTCGGCCAGGCCGAGGTGTACCGCTGTGACGAGCGTGCCCTGCTCGGCGAGCTCCAGGCGGACGCCGTTGGTCATGGCCCAGGCGGCGGCCTTGGTCAGGTGGTAGGCATTGGCGCCCTTGCCCCCGAACCACGACATGGCGGAGAGGACGTTGACGATCGCGCCCCCGCCGTTCCTGGCGAGCGCCGGCGCGAACTCCCGGATCATTCCCAGGTGGCCGAACATGTTGGTCTCCAGCTCGTGCCGCACCGCGTCCAGCGAACCGGTCACCAGGTCGGTCCCCGTACTGATTCCCGCGTTGTTGATGAGTAGCGAGACGTCCGGGGCGGCCTCGGCGGCGGCCCTCACGGATGCGGGATCGGCGATGTCGAGGGGGAGCACCTCGACCCCGGGCAGGTCCACGGTCTCGGGTCGGCGGGCCGTCGCGTAGACCTTGTGGGCGCCCCGTTCGAGCAGGCGCTGGGCGAAGGCGCGGCCCAGGCCGCGGTTGGCTCCGGTGACAAGGGCGACGGAGTTGTTGATATCCATGCCCGGTACGCTAAAACCTGACGCTGGCGTCAGAGGCAAGTGCTGGCCGTCAGGACCGGGACGAGAGGAATCACCATGACCGTCACGGAGGCTGCGGCCGAGCGGCTGGTCCGCATCGGCGAGGTGGCACGGGGCGCCGGCGTCTCGGTACGCGCCGTGCGCTACTACGAGCAGCAGGGGCTGCTCATCGCGGAGCGCAGCCCATCCGGCCAGCGCCTCTACCGGCAGGACACCGTCACCCTGGTGCGCTTCTTCCAGCAGATGTTCGCCGCCGGTCTGAGCAGCCGAAGGATCGCGGAACTCCTTCCATGCTGGGACACCGGGCACACGGACGACGAGCAACGAGCCATGCTGCGCGCCGAGCGCGACCGCATCCAGGCCAAGGTCGACGACCTGCAGGCCGCCCTGGACCGCCTCGACGAGGTCATCGCGATCACGGACACGCACCCGTAGGCGCGGTCGGTCGGACGTCGCACCAGCGATCGACGACTGGAGTACTAGCTCTCGTTTCACTCCTCTGGCGCCGGCGCCGCCGGGCCGCACACACTACTCAGGCCGCTGACATCGGCCAGGGGGTGCGGATTGCTGGGAGTGACTTCGTAGGTCGAGCAGCGAGTTGGTAGCGGGGCTGGTGGTTGCGCTGGTGCTCTTGGCCCAGATGGTAGGTCCCGTAGCGGTTGAAGTCGCCGTTGGCGAGCAGTGCGCGGATTTTCAGGACGGCTTCGGCGCCGGCGGTCCGCCCGGCCGTCGACGCGTTCGTCCGACAAATTCGCTACCCGGCGGCCGGAACGCCGTGATACACAACCGCCGTGCAAAACATCTTGGAGTTCCCCGAGGTCCTGCGGCTGATAGAAGACCGCTCGGCCGCGTTCCGCGCTTCGATCGCGTCCGCCCCCGACCTCGACGTCCAGGTCCCGACCTGCCCGGACTGGACGCTGCGCGAACTGGCGCAGCACCTTGGTGACGGCCGCCGCCGCCAGGCCGCCATCGTCGCGGCGGGCCCGGGCGCTGAGCCCCCGGCGAGGACGGACCCGAAGGGCGCCCCGACCGCGCCCCGCGACCGCGAAGCCCTGGACGCCTGGCTCGCCGAGTCGACCGAGCTCATGCTCGACGCGATGCGCGAGGCCGGCCCGGACCGCGGCTGCTGGACCTGGTGGGGCCGCTCGCAGGCCCCGGAGACCAGCGGAGCCGTGGCCCGGCACCAGATCCAGGAGATCGCTGTCCACACCTACGACGCCCAGCTCACCCAGGGCACCGCACAGCCGCTGCCGACGGACGTCGCGGTCGAGGGCGTCGACGAGTTCCTGACGACCGTCTCGGCGACGACCGTCCCCTGGCCGTTCAAGCCTGCAACCATCGACCTGCACACGACCGAGGGCCGCTCCTGGCGCCTGACCCTCAACGCCGACGGCGTCCGCTGCGACGACCTCGCCGCCGACGCGGAGCCGGGCGACATGGCGATGCGAGGCGCAGCGAGCGAACTGGTCCTCTACTTCTACGAGCGCATCCCGCTCGACGGCCTGGAGACCACCGGCGACACCGAGCCGATGGAGCAGCTCGCAGACTGGGACCCGAACGCGTAAAACGCGCACTTGTGACGCAGGTGTCGGTGGTGCGCGCGCTCCTGCGGGCGCCACCGGGCCCAGGGCTGCGGACATCGCGCGGCTGCGGGCAGGCTGCGGGCCCGCTGTTCAAGGGCGAAAGGCGCACCTGGGGGCGGCTGCCGCTGCGCTGGGGGACACTGTGCGGCGCCGGTGCCGCTGTTCACGGGCGAAGGGCTCTCGCTCGTCCTGACGCCCGGTCAGCGGGCCGACCGCACCCAGTTCGAGGCTGTCATGGGACGGATCCGGGTGCCCCGCCTGGCCACCGGCCGGCCTCGCACGACACCCGACAGCGTCAGCGCCGACAGGGGCTCAGCAGTCGTACCCGCGCCTACCTGCGTGGACGGTGACACTCGACTTCACTCGGGCAGTGATCACGCAGGACACCTTGCGGATCGACATGAACACGGCAGGTAAGAAGCTGACGCTGATCACCAAGCCAGGCATCGTGGTCGATACCGGTGCCCTGAGCCTCGTACACAGCAAGATCAAGATTCATCAGGCTCCAGACCACGGGACGCCGATCACGCTGCGTGTGGAGCTGGTAGGCACGACGACCCACGGCCGCGTCGTGGTACGGCACGCACGGCGGACGTTCGGACAGTGGCTGCTGCGCAAGCCCGCTTCCTCGCCTGCAGGCGATTGACTCCATCATTGGGAACTGGCAGGAGTGGCTCGGACGGCGAGCAGTCCTCCTCCTCGATGTCCTCCAGACCGCGGCGAACTGGTCCGCAGTCCACGGGCCTTGGCAGCGTACGCACGCAACGCGTCAGCGGCCGCAGGCTCCAATTGTTGCCGGGCGTGGCGGGCGGGTGCGGCCGGATGTTCGCTCATCGAGGGCTTCGGAAAGCAGAACTGGCGTCTCCTTCAACGGTATCGGCCGCCCCGGCCCTGGGGGCCACGCCGGAGGAACCGGCTTGCCGCAGGGCCCGGTCCCCCGCCCAGCCAAGAGAGCACCGGACCTGTCGTCAGCGGGACCGTCTCACAGCCCGTATCACGGCCTTCATCGACACCTCCGCCAGCCCGTGCGCCCGGCCCTGCGCCTCTCACGCGCCTGCACACCCGCCTCCCACGATCAGGGCGTTTGACCAGCAAAGGCCCGGCCCGCATCTCCCGCGCCGGGCAACGTTGCCTCAGTGACGGGACGCCAACCACAAGCGTCCCGCACGTCCAGGAGGAGACACATGCGAGCAAAGACGGCCCTCACCGCCGGCGCACTGGCGCTCACCCTCGCCGCCGGAGCCGGCTGGGCCGCCCAGGCAGCCCCCGAACACGCCCCCGCCACCAAGCCCGCACAGAGCCGCGTCGTCGACGGCTACCAGATCGTCACGCTCCCCAACGCAAACGTCCCGAACTTCCAGCGGCGGACCGTGTTCTGCCCGGCCGGCAAACACGTCATCGGCGGAGGAGCCGAAGCCCAGGGCAACGACGCGATCCTCGTCGGCAGCTTCCCCACCCCGGACGGGTCCGGCTGGATTGCCCTCGGCAGGCAGAACGCCTACAGCAGCGTCGGCATCAGCGTCTACGCCATCTGCGCCTTCTGATCTGATCTCCACCTCCACTCGGCGTCCCGCCCCGGACTCTCCGGCGGCGGGGCGCCGCACATCACCGTCCGGCGCCTACGGCGGGGGCCTTCGAGGACCAGGTGCTGCCGGCCATGCGGCAGGGGCCCGGCCACCTCCATGCACCTGCCGCCCAAGCCTCAACTTGGTGTTTGACCTCGGCCGTTCATCTGACCCGCTGATCTTGGTTCGTTCCCGGGACAACAGGGCGGCCGTTGTTGACGCTTCGATGTGTCGAACAACGTCGCGTGAAGGAACGGCCACTGGTGCGCCCACACCCGACTCCGTCCTGCCCGGCCACTCGCGGACGATCTTCGTAGGCCCTGGAAGCGGCCGGCGCCGTCGCGTCGGCTTGCCCCTGCCCGGGTCCTCCGGGGGTTCCGCCGCTTCCGCGTGAAGACGGCCCGTCCCGCCGATGTGCCCAGACCTTCCCAGCCCGGCCCCGGACACCATGAGCGGTGTGCATCAGACGGCTCCCGCGATGCCCGGGGGGTTGCGCTCCAGCCAGGCCGATGGCGACAGCGGCTGGCCGTACCGGGCCCAGACCGCGCTGGAGTCGACGAGTTGCGGCTGGGTGTCGAGGAGCACGCCCATCTGCATCTGCCGGGCAAGGGCCTGGTTGAACGGCTTCAGGAGTGTGCTCATCGCCCGGAGCATGCCGAGCGGCATCTTGTTCTCTCCCTTGATCCGCGTGCTCAGTGAAACCGCAATGAGCTCGTTGACCTGGGTGAGCGTCAGCGCCTCGGGTCCACCGAGGTCCGCAGACCAGCCTTCACCCGGGCGAACGGCCAGCGCCGCCGCTACCCGGGCGACGTCCTCGCCGGCCACCCACGACACCGGGTTGGCGCCCGAGCCGAGCACCATGGCCTTCCCCTTCTTGGTGATCGGCTCTGCGAGCATCTCCACCCAGGTGTCCATCAGGTGGGTGGGCCGCAGGATCGAGAACGCCAGTCCGCTGGCACGCAGCGTGCGCTCGACCTCGAACTTGAGACGGAAGAACTCGACCGGGCTGTCGGGGCGGGCGCTTGCGGTCGAGAAGTACACGAAGTGCTCGATCGCGGCGTCCTGTGCGACGCCGATGAGGCTTGGGATTCCCGCGCCCTCAATGCCCCGGGGACCGTTCGCTCCCTTGCCGCCACCGCCCTGAGCGGTGCAGACGATCGCGCTGGCGCCGGTGACGGCCCGCACGAGCGACTGTCTGTCGTGCAGATCGCCCCAGACGACCTCGACGTTCCCGGCACCCCTCGCCGAGGAGGGATCGCGGGTGACGACACGCACCGTGTGCCCGTCGTTGCGCAGTTGGTCCACGATCTGGCGGCCGACCTTGCCGGTACCGCCGAAGACGACGATCACACTCGACTCCCTAACAGTGTCTGGAAAGCTATCAATGTTAGAAATTACAACTGCGATAGAATACCGGTGTCAATGGGAGGACGAACACGTGACGACCAGAGCCAAGCCCGCGCGGCCCGAGCCGAGCGCGAGTCAGAAGCGGCGCGAAAGGGAGCGTCAGCAGATGCGCGCGCGGCTGCTGGAAGCTGCCAGGAACATTGCGGCAGAAGACGGCTGGAACGCGGTCACGATCCGCCGCATCGCTGACAAGCTCGAATACACCGCGCCGATCCTCTACCAGTACTTCTCCAGCAAGGAGTCGCTGCTCGTCGAGCTGATGATGGTCGGCTTCTCCGAGCTCACCGACCAGCTGAAGGCGGCCGCACAGGCCCCGGCATCGGAGCGGCTCGCCGCGATGGCCGAGGCGTACTGGGCGTTCGCGTTCACCTCGTCCGAGCTCTACCAGGCGATGAACGGCATGGACGGGGTGCCGTTCGGCACTGCCGAGACCCCCCTTGAGGCCAAGGCCGCCTTCCGAACGCTCCGCACCGCCCTGCAGAGCATTGCGGAGGCGAGGGGCGCCGAGCTGGCCGACCCCACGGGGGCGGTCGACATTGTCTGGGCTTTCCTTCACGGATGTGTGTCGCTCGCGATGGCCGGCCGGGTCGCGGGCGGAGTTGAGCGTGCCAAGACACTCATGCTGAACACCCTGGAGCCGCTGTTCACCGCCCAGCTGCGGAGTCAGTAGCCGTCGTTTTCTGATCTTGAGAGAGGCGCACCGAACGGGAGGCCCGATCGGGTGGTCGTGGGGCGCTTGGCGCATACGGGCGAGGCTTTGGGCTGCTCGAACAGCTCGGTGGTGTCGAATCAGCGGGCAGCAGCAGGAGGCCCCCGCCGCAGTTTCCGTGTCACCCGTCGGGCATGACGGACGCGCAGTGGGCGGTCGTCCGGCCGCTGCTGCCGGTGCCGGCTGGCTGCGCGGCCGGGGCGGCGGGCGGCCGGAAAGCGTACTGGTCCAGCAGTCGGCAACAGCTTCTGAGGACCGATGGAAGGCTGGCACGCAGCGGCCCAACTAGGTTGAGCGCATGACAAGCCTCGATCACCCCCAGCTGTCCGGGCTGGGACGGAACCCAACAGCCCCTCAGGACGTCCTCGTACGCCTGGCCACACACAAGGCCGGCCGACACGGGATATCGCTGCGTCGCGGGCGGCTGGAGGACGCTGTTGTCGAGGCTCTGCTGACACACGGCGACGACAGCACCGCGGTGGGGCTTCACGGGGACCGGATTTCCCCGGCGATGCGCCGAAGGATCGCCGAACATCCCGATCCGGCGATCCGTGACGCGTACACAGACTTTGTCCGCGGCATGGTGGACCGCAAGGTGCGGATCGGCATCGATGACCTGGAGGAAGCCTTCGGCCAGCCTCGGACGGCACTCGTCAGCGCGCCGGGTCCGGGCTTGCGCGCCGCGGTCGCGCGAGCCTGGTACGACCGGCCCCTCGCCGTGCAGGTGGAACTACTCGCCGACCCGGATCCGCAGGTCCGTGCAGCCGCCACAGAGCACAGGCAACCGGGTGTCCCGCCTGAGTGGAGGGAGCGTTGCCTTGCCGACCCTGCCGTGCGCGTCAACGTGGCGCGCTACCTTCCGCTCACGTCGGAGCAGTTTGCGCAGCTGATGCGGAGCGAGGAAGAGGAGGTCCATCAGGCTGTCGCCGGCAACCCGCATCTGTCGGCAGAGATGGTTGCCCGGCTCCTGGACATCGACGACCCGCTCGTGCGGGTCGCGGCCGCGCAGAGTCGCCATGTGGACGCCGAAACCCGGGACCGACTGTATGCGCTCGTAGAAGCCGAGCGCGCGGACGGAAGCATCGAGGCCGACGTTGCTCTGAGCTGGAACTTCGCCGAACCCGACTGGCTGCGCGAGGCGCCCCTCAACGAGCGGATGACCTACCTGGACTGCCAGTACACGACATTCCGGCGTGTACTGGCCTCCTGCCACGACCTACCTGAAGAGGCATGGCGTCGGCTGGACAACGACCCGGAACTCGTGGTCCGTCGTACTGCCGCCCGTAGGTCCGACACACCACCGGAAGTCCTGGAGGGGCTGGTACGCGCACACGGCGACGTACTGCACATCCGACCGCTGCTCGTCGACCACCCCAACTTCCCTCGTCACATGCTGCGCACGTTCGTTGACGAACCAAGCCCGAACGTGCGCTACCTGGCCCTGCAAGATCCCGAACTACCTGTGGCAGACCTTCACCAACTCGCCACCGCTGCCGAGTCCTTCCTGCGCCGCGGGGTCGCCCGTCACCCCAACATCACGGACGCGTTGCTGGAGCATCTGCTCTGCGACCCGGACCCCCAGGTAGCCGACGATGCCGCTGCCAACTCCGCGCTGCGAGCGACCCAGATGTATCGAATCCTCACCGCTGCCGGCTTGTGACTCCACGAGAGCCTCAGGACCGGGCCACCCGTTGGTGTGGGTGGGGTAGGCGGCGAACCGGCACGAGCCGCGGGTGATGCCGTCGGCGAGGACGTGCCCGTCGAAGGGGCTCGGGCGCTGACTGCGGGTGCGGCGGCGGGAGGCGCTCGTGACGGCCAGGACCTCCCCCGCACGGGCGAGTGGCCGCTGAAGAGCAGGTCGCCGTCCTCCCCGATCTCGTTCACGAGCAGGCACCGGTGGGTGATGCCGACGTCGTCACCGGACGGGAGACGGGATGAACAGCGCCTGGTCCACGTCGTATGCGTCTTCGGGGATCGTGGCCGACCCTCAGATCCCGGTACCGTCCATGAGGGTGTCCAGCCGGTAGCGGGCGCCGTCGACAACCGGCTCGGTGCCCAGGGCGCGCGCCCGTGCGGTGACGCCGGCGAGCTCTCCGCGCGGCAGGGGTTCGACGGCACGACCGTCGACGACATCGCCGCCGCCGCGGGCATCGGCCGCCGCGCCTTCTTCCGCTGCTTCGCCTCGCAGAACGACCTCCTCCGGGGTGACTTCGAGGCGGAGCTCGTCAGGCGGGAGGGTCTGCTCGTGCCGCCTGGTGACGGGCGAGGACCCGGGCCCCCCGCGCGATCCTCTCCTCGCCGTCCACGTCCGCTCCCCTCGATCCGGCCGTCGCATCGTGTGCCGGATCTCGACGACACGTGTTTGCCGACCTCGGCCTCACCTTGGGCTTGATCGTCCTGGCGGAATGGGAATGTCACCTGAGTTCGACGGCGTACGAACTTCCGGGGAAGTCCCATCCGTCGGTGCCTTCGCCGATGTCTGCCACGATGACGTCGTCGATGAAGCGGTCCTCGAACTCGTCGTCGGTGAGCTCGCCGGCCAGCCAGAGTTCCTCGATCGCGTCCCAGTAGCCTCGGCTGCCGTCGATACGCAGAGGTGCGGCCCGCCGGTTGCCGCGCTCGCGTTCGTCGTCGCCTGTCCTGACGGTGCCGCTGATCTCGAACTGGCCGTTCTTGATGTGGTCGGGGATGGGGTCGGCGGGGACGATGGCGGTGTTCTCGTAGGCGGTGTGGATGAGGTCGCGGTAGCTGCGGCGGATGTTGTACTCGGGGTCGGACAGCCAGTTGACGAGGGTCTTGGTGGTCACGTGGAGACCGGCCTCCTCGAGGGCCTGGTATCCGCGGTGGGTTCCGGTCAGCTGGCTTAGCTGCGCATGCCAGTGCCGGGCGTTGTAGGACGACAGCCGGTGCCGGGAGGTGACCTGGGAGCGCAGGAGGTCACCCAGGGCGGCGCCCAGGGATCCTCCGCGACCGGTGGGTCCGGCCATCAGTCGTCACCCTCGGGGACGATCTCCCCGCGCTGGATGAACTTGGCCTTCACTTCACCGAAGCCCGTCCCGATCCGGTACGTGGCGGGCGGGGCGCCCGGGGGTGTCCAGAAGACGGCGGCGTCGACGTTGCGCAGGGCGATGAGCCGGTGCCCTTGCTGGACGGCTCGGAAGGCCACCGACCAGTGCCGGACGGAGGCCTCGGCGACCATGCTCATGCGCCAGTCCGGCCGCCAGAACGGAGAACGCTGTTCCTGGCGCTTGGGCCACAGCAGACGCAGCGCGATGGACAGCCGGGTCTTGTAGGCCTTGTAGGGGTCGCCACCGACCTGGACGAGCTCGGTCCGTGCCTTCTTGGTGGCCTCGTAGAAGGGCTTGAAGAGGGACTCGTTGGCCTTCCCGGTCCAGGAGTCGTGGATGTCCGGCGCCGCATCGAGGTGGCCTTCGCGGACGAGTTTCTCGAGCTGCTTGATGTGCGGGGTGGTGACCCACACGCGGCCGTGCTCGTCGGGCCGGTCGATGATTCGCCCCAGGGGGTGCGGCATGTCCGGATGGTTCCACTGGGGGATGTCGATGAGGTAGATGCCGGCCTGGGTCCTGTCGAACGCTTCGAGGGGGCCGGTGTGCAGGAGCTTGTTGGGGGCGAGGGGGACGGCCGAACAGGCGGAGGGGTAGCTGCCGTTACGGTCGACAAGGCACATCACACCCTCGCCGAAGGAGTCGGGGACGTCCAGCTTGTCCCGCCGGACGCGCTTCCCGTTGGCCTTGATGTGGGGGACGCGTGTGAGCGTGATGTCGGGGTGCACCCAGCGGGGCTCGCCGTCCATGTCTTCGCTGATCAGGGGCCACGGGCCGCTGTCCCGGTCCTCCGCGCGGATCACTCTGATCGGGTGCATCTTCGATCGGTCGACCGCCTCCTTGAGGATCTTCAGACCGGGGAAGACCGCTCCCTCGGGCTCGTCTTCCTCATCCCCCGGCAGCAGACCGTCTCCGCCGTCTTCCTCGTCTTCTTCGTCGACGTCGTCGGGGGCATGCGCGCTGTCGGGGGCGGGCTGCCCCTTGGTGTCGGTGGCCGCGGCGGTGCTGTATGCGTGTAGCGCGGCGGCGAGACGACGTCCCTCGGCGGTGTCTGCCAGCCGCGGCGGTGTTGAAGCTGCCTCCGCGAGGGACGCCCCGAGTTCCGCCAGGGCTTCTGCGTTGCCGTTGGCCAGCGCGGTGCGCAACGCCGCCAGCACATGGGTGACGGAAGCGGGCAGCCCCTGCTGGGCGCCGGACGTGTACGGGAGCGCGGCCTCGGCCAGTTCCCGCTCCACCGCGCTGCCCAGATACCGCGCGGGTCCTTCGCCGCCCGTGCGGCCGAGGGCAACGGCTGCGGTGTCGAGGAAGCGGGCGTGCAGCAGATCGGGGCTCAGGTACGCCGAGCCGATCACGCCGAAGTCGCGCTCCGCGACCGTCACCTGGACCTTGGAGGGGTCCTCGGCCGGTGCGAGCGTCAACAGAACGTCGGCGTCCAGGAGACCCAGGAGCGTGGGATCGGCGCAGTCCACGATGACCAGCACCGGCACGTGCAGGGTGCGCGCGAGGGATGCCAGGACCTGGGAGGCGGCCGGGAGACGGTCACCCGACAGTGGAAGCCGGGGGTTGTGGGCGGCCTGCAGCCGGTCCACGACCACCAGAGCCAGGTCCTGAACGTACGGGGCGGTTTCCGCGATCGCCTCGGCGGTCAGATCACTGCCGTCGTCGATCAGCAGCGGCGCCTGGACCAACTCCCGGGCCACTTGCTGCTCGTGAGCGGTGAGGTGGCCCTGCTTCAAGCGCGGGTAGTCGCCTCCGGTCTCCGCGGAGATGATCCGGCGCATGATGTCGGCCTGGTTCGGCCCCGACGCCGCGTACAGGACCCGGTGGTTGTCCACGAGCGCGGTCTGGCGTGCGGCAGCCAAGCCCAGCAGACTTCCACCCACACTGGGGGCGGCGGCGACCAGCGTCAGCCGGCCGGACTGCAGACCACCTGTGGCAGCGTCCAGGCCGGGCAGCCCGAACGTGGGGCCACCTGTCGGGCCGGAGGCGAGCACGGCACCGATGGCGTCGCCCAGCGTGGCGAGTCTGCGCGGCGCGCTGCCGCGTTCCTGATTGCCTTGGCTGTTCACCGCACCTCCTGCGGATGCCGCGCCCATGACTGCGGAAGGGCCAGACGAGTGGGTGGCGGAGCCGGTGTCGAGGGGCAGCAGCACCGCGACCGGGGTTCGACTGCGCCGGAGCACCTGCGGCCGGCCCTGAGCCGCCAGCGTGATGAGTTCACCGAAGTCCTTCTGCGCCGCACTCAGCGCGTGGGACGGGAACGCGTCGGCCTTCCGCGCTGCCGGAAACCGGTCCAGCGGTGCCAGCAGAGCGCGATCCTCCCGCTTGTGGATCAGTGTCGTGACCCCGTCCTCCTCGGCGCGCTTCACCAGAGCGAAGAGCTCCGTACGGGCTTCGGTCGCGTTCATCGCGGTCTCGGCCGGTGGTTCCTGACTCTGGCTCACTCACCCTCCAAGTGCACCCAACTCCCCACCATGATAACAGAATACACTCAGTAAGTCACTGAAATTCATACGTAAATATCGAAAACATCACTCACGCATGAGGTCCTTCAGTGCAAGTTGACCGCATTAATCACTCACCGCCGAACGCTCGCGGGCCCCAGGCCGCCTTCATGACGGGCAGGCAGTCCGCACACGAGAAGTCTTGGAAGAGCGACCAAAGCCTTGCTTCCGGGCTCGTGAAACTCGACTTGCCGGATCACGTGGCCATCGGTGTCCAACTCGAAGGAGAGCCAGACGGCTTCCTCGTCCCAGAAGGAGCGAACCCAGCGCCGTCACGAGCAAATTGTCACGTCCCGTGGATCGGTGCTGCCGCCTGGTTACGCGCTGAGGTGTTCGTGAAGCATCTGCCAGGTTCCGGCGTTGTTGACGAGCACGTTGGTACCGCGGCCGCTTCCTGATCGCGGCTGGCCGTCGACGGTTCCGGTCCAAGTGAACCGGTAGCGGCATACCGCGTGCTCATCGCTGTGGGCGATCCACTCCAGGTCGTCTATCTGGTAGATCTCGTCGCGGATGGTGGCGAAAGTCTCGGCGATGGCGGAGAGGACGGCTTCGCTGCCGCGGTGCGATCCGTCGGAGAACCAGTAGACGGCCTCGGGAGCGATCAGTGGGAGGAGCTGGGTGATGTCGTGGCTGTTGGTCGCCTGCTCGTAGGCGCGGATGAACTCGGTGAGCGATGCAGTGGGTTCGGGCATTGACTGTTCCTTCTCTCCCTTTCGCGATGTGACAGGTGGCAGGGGTAGTCAGGCGGCCGCTGCCTGTTCTCGCTCGACGAGGACGCCCGTTTTCGAACTTGGCGCCCGCGCGGCCCAGGGCGACGAGGTGGACTCCGGTGATCGCGCACCAGCGGGCCTGAGCGGACTCGACGAGCTTGCAGACCATCGCGAGAGCCGCGGCCGGGCTGTCGGCGCCGCGAGTGACCTTGGTGCGGAGCTTGACGGTGGAGAAGGTCGACTCGATGGGGTTCGTGGTCCGTAGGTGGGTCCAGTGCTCGGCCGGGAAGTCGTAGAACGCCAGCAGCTCGTCGCGGTTGTAGGTGATCTTCGCGACGGCCTTGAGGAACTTGGCGCCGTAGGTCTTCACCAACGCCTCGATCGCCTTCCTGGCGTACACGCGGTCCTCCGCGCTGTAGATCTCCTGCATCGCTTTCATTGCACCCGGTTGTGTGGACTTCGGCAGGACGTTCGTGTGTTTCGTCAGCCAGGTCACGGTCGTCGGCAACAGGCCGGCCGCCGAGCCGAGGAACTGCTCCAGCGCGGGCGCGAAGTCCCCCGCGGACAGCCCATGCAGGTACAGCAACGGCAGTACCTCGCTGACCTTGGGCGACTTGCGGCACCACAGGGGAAAGATCTTCCAGTCGGCGCCCCGCCTCATCCGTCTCCGTCTCCGTAGCCAACTCGGCTATGCACTGGTTGACTTCGGCTCCAGCGCGGCGGCGAGCATCCGACGGGCGCCCTCGCGGACGATCTCGTCGATCAGGGAACCGGACTCGGTACGGCCCTCGGCGTTCACTGCGCTGAGCACGGGCGTGCCTTCCCGGCCCGCGCTACGAACGCGGGCCTACCCGGTGATCATCAAACGATGATTCGGGCAGCAAAGGCTGTCCCGCAACTGTCCTGAGCGGCTGGTGGACGGGCACCCGCTCTCCTCAAGGGCTGGACCGATGTTGAGAGACTCCAGCTATGGCATCTTGGGGAACCTTGGGGCCGGCGTTGTTGTCTCTCGCAGGGGTTGCGCTCGGCGCGGGCGGATCGTTGTTTGGTCAGTACCTCGTCTCGCGCGCGAGCACTCGGCAGCTCGAAGTGCAGGAATCAGCCGCCCACCGGGCGCAGCTCAAGGACGCGGTTCTGAAGTTCGTGAGCATTGCGTTGCAGGTGGAGAAGGCGGCGCTCACGCGATCGGACGGTGGCGGCAGCGCGGTCGCTCCCGCGCTCGGTCAGCTCCTCGATGGCCTTTGGCTCGCCCAGGCGGAGATCGACCTGGCAGCCAGAAGCGAGCCCCTACGGGGCGCTACCTATCGTTATGCGTTCCGCCTTGCTGAGGCGGCCCGAGGCGAGATAACCGACGCGTCCGCGCTGCGTGGGCCGCAGGTCCAGTTCATGGACGCTGTGTATGGCGACATGTGGCCGGGTCTGCGACGGGCAGAGGGGCAGCCCAGCACACCTCAGTGAGACGATCTTGCTGGGGCTGGTGTGGTCATGGCGTCCGAGCCGTCCTGGATAGTCCCCTTCACCGGGCTGAGTCCGCGTCAGTTCGGCAAGCTGATCACCGCGTTGCGGCGCGAGGGTGCGGACCGGGGTCCGCAAGGGGCGGCCCTGGAGCTTGCCGCTGGAAGACCGCGTTCTGCTGGTCGCCGCGTACTGGCGCACGATCCTCACCCTGCGGCAGTTGGCACAGCTGTTCGGGGTGTCGAAATCGGCTGCCGACCGCATCATTGACCACCTTGGGCCGTCGCTTGTGACCACACCATCGCCGCCGTCGGCCGGCCGGTGCCGGGCAACGGGAACGACTGCAGGGCATGGGGACTCTCCGGCGCCAAGGACGCCGTCGGCAGGACCCCGGTGATCGCGGACGGCGGCTACCGGGGCACGGCCTCGTCATCCCGCACCTCCGGGCGAGAGGCCAGGCCGAACTCCCGGCCTGGAAAGAGGAACACAATGCCTCCCACCGCAAGGTCCGTGCCCGCGTCGAGCACGTCTTCGCCCAGACGAAGAGCTGAAAGGTCCCCCGCGACTGCCGCCTCAAAGGCGACGGCGTTCACCACGCCATGCTGGCATCGCCCGCCTGCACAACCTCGCCCTCGCCAGCTGAGCGAGCAGGCCGCACATCACACAGCCTTGTCCATGGCACCAGTGTGCGCGGCCCCGGTCACGACGGAGATCAAACATGGCTGAAACCGGGATCCTGCGCTGCTCTTCCCTCGGGTAACACTGGGCACACAAGTTGCTCCAGATTTGGACAACCTCTCGACAGGTGGAAGAAGACCTCGACAGGTGGAAGAAGGCATGAGCCTCACGCACCCCCACGGCCGCACGCGCCGCAAGGCCCGTTCCGCCGCCGTGACCGCCCTGCTCGCCCTCACCGGCGCCACCGCCCTCGCCGCGGCACCCGCAGCGTCCGCAGCCCCCACGGCCTCACTCACCGTCAACGCACCGCTGACCGCCGCAGGAGCCGGCACCTCCGTCGTATGGTTCGGCAGTATCCGGATCGACGACGGCACCTCCGTCACCTGTCTGAACTCGGACGACGGCGCCGTCTCCGGCAGTAACGGCCGGGTCGTGCTCACCACCGACTACAAGATCACCGAGGGCACCACCTACGGCATCTCCGCCTGGGAAGGCGGTCGCTGCGATACATACGTCCCGCAGACGGGTCGGTGGACGCAATCCCTCGGTGGCGTGACCGTCAAGCCCACGG
Source organism: Streptomyces sp. NPDC002588 (assembly GCF_040295925.1). NCBI lineage: Bacteria > Bacillati > Actinomycetota > Actinomycetes > Kitasatosporales > Streptomycetaceae > Streptomyces > Streptomyces sp. NPDC002588. Next base: position 147,488 of record NZ_JBEOWF010000022.1, on the reverse strand, counting down.
CCGCCGACGTCTCCAGCGGCGTCTACCAGGTCAGGATCCCCTAGCCCGGGACGGTCCGGCGGTGAATCGACCCGTTCCCGGCTTCAAGTCGTGTCGGCGATCGCCTGGTAGGAGCAGCCGAAGAGCAGGAACTGCAGCATCTCGTCGAAGACGATCCGGTGGCTGGCACGCCCGTGGTGGCGGCCCAGCGGATGGTCCGGACGGTAGTCCTGCCCGCTGGGGCAACAGAGCCGCGAAGACCCGGGAGAGGTTCAGTCAGCCATGATGGCAGTGCAGGCGCAGGGCTCCCGGTGATCACAGAGCGTCGCAACTCCATGATCGCCGGGCCCTATGCCTGTCTTGCTGCCGAGGTGTCACCACCGCGCCTGTCTGCGCGACCTCTCAGTCGTCGTGTCGTCGAATGCAGTTGAAGGCCTTCTTGGACCTGGGCGTGCCAGGATGCGGGGGCACGACCGCCGGCACGTCGACGGAGCAGGAGCCAGCCATGATCAGCGGTGCACATGTCATTCTCTACAGCCAGGACGCCGAGGCGGACCGCGCCTTTCTCCGCGACGTCCTCGGCTTACCCGGCGTCGACGCGGGCGGCGGCTGGCTCATCTTCAAGCTCCCCCCGGCCGAGGTGGCCGTGCACCCGACCGACGGTCCGCCGCAGCACGAGTTCTTCCTGATGTGCGACGACCTTGACGCCCAGCTCGGCGAGTTCCGCGCACAGGGTGTCGAGATCACCCGTCCGGTCAGCGAGCAGCGATGGGGGAAACTGACTGCGATCCGGCTCCCCAGCGGTAGCGAACTCCCGCTGTACGAACCGCTGCACCCCATCGCCCACAGCCTGTGACCCCACAGCGCTCAGGCTCAGAGTGACGAATCTCGAGGTGGCCGCGGACGTCGGTGGCGTCGCCACCACAGTGAGGCTGTCCGCATCGGAATCGCGTTCGTAGCGGCTCGCAACGCTGACGGCCCAGTCGCGCGACGCCCGGACGTTGCCTCATCGAACTTGGACCGACCGGCGATAGGCAGCGCCCGGGAGGTGGCGGGGCCATCAGAAGGGCCCCGGATCGACGTGATCATGGGGTTCTCCACGCTCAGTAATCACATAGGACTGCCTGGCCGCGCCGCCATTTTGTCTGCTTGAACCCTCCCAGATGGCGGTGCAGGGTGGATCCATGACATGGACAGCACCGTCGGTCGAGCGCACCAATCAGCTAGGCGGCCTGGGCACCGTAACTGGGCGTCAGATGTTGGAGGGTTGGCTGAACTGGCATCGGGAAACCTTGCTGACCAAGTGCGCCGGGCTGGAGTCGGCTCAATTGGCGCGGACGACCGTAGAGCCGTCGAACCTCACCCTCCTTGGCTTGGTCCGGCACATGGCGGAGATAGAGCGATGGTGGTTCCGGCGAAGCTTCGCGGGTGAGGCTGTCGGCGATGTCTTCACCGGCCCGTCAGATGGCGATGAGGGACTCGACGGAGTTCACGCAGCCGATGCGGAGAGAGACTTCGGACTGTTCCAGACCGAGGTCAAAGCGTGCGACGCGGCGGCGGCCGGGCACGACCTCGACGAGACCTTCGTGTCCTCTCGCGGAGTTACCCTCAGCCTGCGCTGGGTCTACGTGTTGATGATCCAGGAGTACGCCCGCCACAACGGCCACGCCGACTTCCTGCGGGAGCGGACCGACGGGGCAACGGGTGACTGATCTTCTTTCTCGAGCCGGCCCGGCAGGTGTCCGGGAGATGGGATGAGCATCAGAACGGGCACGGATCCACGTGATCATGGGGTTCTCTACGCTCAGTGATCACGATGGACAGCCGTGCCCGCACTGCCATCTTGTCTGCTCGAACCCTTCTGGAACCAGTTCGTGGCGCTCCTGCCTGCTCAGGAGGATTTCGCCGCGGGCCACCCGCTTGGCTGCCACCGCCACCGCGTCCCCGACCCGACTGTGTTCGAGCACGTGCGTCAACCTCGACCGGGGCTATGACAGCAACACGTGCCGCGCTCTGCGGGCCGGTGGTTGGCCTCGAACGAGTCAATTGGGGTCTGGCACAGCTTGTGTGACGTGGTCGCTCCTCGTGACAGCCAAGACCGGGTCAGGGGTCCCGCAGGGCGTCCTGATACCGCTCCTGATCGCATGCGGCCGACTCGGTGCCTGGGTCCGGTCTTACAGAGCTATCAGACCGGCTGCGGTCTCCTTGAAGCCGCAGGCACCGAAATAGAACGGACGCAGGTGCTCCTCGAAGTCGACGTGAAGCCATTCGCACTTCGCGGCACGGGCTCCATGCGCTGCCGTTGAGACCAGCGCGGCACCAACTCCTTGTGCCTGGCGATGCTGGGCGACCACCGTGTCCAGGATGAAAGCGTGGGCTCCACCGTCCCAGATGACGTTGACGAAGCCGATCAGAGTGCCTTGCTCCCACGCGCAGACCCAGCCCAGGCTGTGGCGCTCAAGCCGTGTTCGCCAGTCGGTCTGAGCAACCGGGTGTCCGAAGCCCTCAGCGTGTAGCGCGTTTAGGGTGGCGTTGTCGAAGTTGCCCCGCCACTGATAGGTGATCGTCACGTCTCGATCGTAAGGTCCGTGCCAAGTCGAGTGACCGGATCACGGAGCGAGGAGAACCCGCTTGCGGAGGAGTGGGAATCCGGCGCGGCCGAACATCTGCCGCTTGAGCATCTTGATCCGGTTGACTGCTCCTTCGACCGGGCCGGAATTCCAGTCCGTGGTCAGGCCGGCCGTCACCGCATCGAAGTCGCTGTGCAGGCCGACGGCGAAGCTGCTGATGCCGGGCAGGCTGGCCTCCGCGGCCCCGGCGATCCAATCGGGCAGGCGCTCCCCGCCGAGCGTGGTGAGCATCTCTGCGAACGAACTGGTCAGCTCTGCGGCGGATGCCAGCTCGGGGCAGTGGTCGAGCACGGCCTTGCGGTGCAGTTTCTCCTCCTCTGTGAGGGTGGCCGGGTGCCGGGTGAGCCAGCCGGTCACCTGGCGTACCGACGGCGGTGGCGGAGCGGGGGTGAAGCCTTTCGGCCGGGGCAGATCGCGCCGGGCCCAGTCGCGGACGGTGGAGTAGTGGCCGCGGAAGCCGCGGGAAGTGATCTCGCGGTAGAGGTCGAGAACGGTCATCTTCCCGTAGGTCTCGGCCCAGCGTTGGGCCAGGTAGGGCTTGAACGGGTCAATTTGGCTTGGGAGTTGACGCTTGCGACCCATGACCATGTCCTGCCAGCGGGCGGCGCGGGCGTATCGCTGGACGGTGTGCCGTCCCCAGCCCAGGTGGCGGGCGACGTGACGGATGCCCATGCCCTGAGCGAGGAGGTCGTGGACGAGGGCATGGTGGGCGCGGGCCCGCTCAGCGAACTTGCCCGTCGGATCCTCGCCCTGATCGCCCTGGGCGGGGGTCTCCTCGGTGGGCGTCGCCCACTCGGGCTCTGGCTCGGGGGCGGTCGGCGGGAGTTCGCGCAGGCAGGAGCGGTGGGCGGCCACGGTCTTCTCGACCGCTGTGGTGATGTTCTGCCAGAGGTGGAAGCGGTCGGCGACCTGGAGAGCCTGGGGCGCGGCGGTGGCGGCCGCCTCGGCGTAGGCGCGGTCGCGGTCGCGGCCGCCTCGGCGTAGGCGCCGGCGCGGTCGCGGCAGATGACTTCGATGCCGGGATGGGCAGTGAGCCACGGGGCGAGGGTGGCGGCGTCGCGTTCGGGCAGCAGGTCGAGGACCTGGTGGGTCTCGGCGTCGATCACCACGGTGCCGTAGATGTGGCCGCGCCGGAGGGCGAAGTCGTCCACGCCGACGGCACGGGGCTCCGTCGCTGCCGGGTCGGGCAGGTCCATCACACGCCGCAGCAGCATGGTGCGGCTGGTGATGATGCCCATGAGCCGGGCGAGGCGGGCGCCGGCCCGGCCAGCCAGGGCCAGCCCGATCTCCCCCATCGCCTGCCGCAAGCGCTCGGTGACCCGGCCGTGACGGCGGGTCAGTACGGGCACCTGCTCCACGAACGTCCGCCGCCCGCATGCCGAGGCAGCGCAGAAGAACCGCCTCACCCGTAACGCGAGCTGCGCTCTCCGCCCAGCCGTGGGCAGGTCTGCCGGAAACCGCAGGTAGGAGCTGTGAACCCGTTCCGTCCACTGGGTGCAGTCAGGGCAGGAGGCCCCCGTGGACGTGCACCGGGCCTCGACGCGTATCACCTCGCCGTCCGCACGCACGGCCAGGACCGCGACGCCGGGGACCGACGGGAACAACAGCTTCTGCAAGAGGGACAACACCTCGTTCACGGCCACCGAATGTCAGCCGTACCACCCGAACAAGGAGCGATTTCAAGGCGACTTCCGCACCACCCGAGGGAAGATCAACAGCCACAATGCGTGACCGGCTCACGGAACTTGTGCCAGACCCGTCAATTGGCCCCACGGGAACGAGTCTTCTGGCCCCAGGCGGCGATCTTCGAGGTTCCTCGTGAACGAGTCGATTGGCCCCGGTGACTTGATCGTGTCCGCCGACGGCGTTGGTCGAGCAGGCCGTTGATGCTCCTATTGATCGTCAAGCCATGGAGACGGGGCTGTGCACCGTAAAGTGGCCGGGTGCGGTACTTGGCAGAGTCGTTCATCCTTGGGTCCTTGCGGCGAGGTCGTCCGGTCGAGCAGTTTCTTGGGCCGTGCGGCTCGTCAGAGCGCCCGGGTGTGCGCTATGTCGAGGTTCGCCCGACGAAGGCGTCCTATGAGGTCTATCTCCATGCGGTCGAGGACGCTGGCAGCGAGAGCTTTCTGGACCTGGGCGAGTTCCCGCCGTTGGATCCCGATGACGAGGCCGTCGAGTTCGGTCGGCTCCTGGGCACGACTGAGGACCCGTTGACCGCGCTGATCGCTGCCGAGCAGCGCACCGGGGCCGAGCGCGGTCGGTGGGTCAACGAGAACGTCATCCAGGATGAGTACGGCGACTTCGTCCGCGCGGGTCGGCCGCCGGGCGCTTCCCCTGACGGTCGTCCGTGGCCTGTCGTGCCGGACGCTCTATGAACTCTGGTGGGTGATCAGGCGGCCTGGAGCCAGTCCCGGTAGGCGTGAGCGAGGTCGTCGTCTCGGCGCATTCCCCGTTCGAGGGTGGAGACGGTGGCCGGCCAGACGCCGAAGTGGCGTGCTGCGGCGGTAAGGGTGATGTTCTTGGACTGCCGCAGAGGTCTCAGGTCGGCGATGGCGGGGACGGCGACCGTGGTGGTCAGACAGCGGAACATCTCCCGGGCGATGGCTCCCTTCAGGAGTCGGATGATCTCCTTCTTCGTGCGGCCGGCGGCGGTTTGTCGTGCCACGTATTCGCGGGTACGGGAGTCTCCGGCCATGCGGACCAGTGCGATGCGGTAGAGGGCGGCGTTGGCTGCCCGGTCGCCGCCTCGTGAGAGGCGGTGCCGGTTGGTTTTGCCGCTGGAGGCGGGGACCGGCGCGGCCCCGCAGAGGGCAGCGAAGGAGGCCTCGGTCCGCATGCGTTCGGGGTTGCCTCCCGCCGTGATCAGCAGCTGGGCTGCGGTGTCGGGGCCGACCCCGTAGGTGGCCCGCAGGCCGGGGTTGTGAACGGTGACCTCGCTGTCCAGGGCTTTGGTCAGGGCCGTGTGCTCGGCGGTCAGTTCTTTGACGCGTCGGGCGAGGATCTTGAGCGCGGCGAGGACCGCGACGTGGACCGCGTCTCCGGTCGGCCGCAGCCGGGCCAGGGCGTCGATGCGGTCCGTTCCTCTCAGCCGCCCGTACTTGGCGCGGATGCTGTCGGGAGCGGCGAAGAGGATGTGGGTGATCTGGTTCAGGGCTGCGGTGCGTGCCTTGACGGCGGATCGGGCGGCGTTGTGCAGGGCGCGTATGCCGACGACGGTGTCGTCCTTGGGCGCGCTGGAGGCCCGTCCGGACAGCGCGGCGCGGGCGGCGGCATAGGCGTCGACGGGATCGGACTTGCCGATGCGGCGTCGTTCGGCCCGGTCAGGACGGTTGACCTCGACGACCGGGTGCCCGTGTGATCGGGCGGCGCGGGTGAAGCCGACGCCGTATGAGGAGGTGCCTTCCACACCGATCGCGCTCACGTAGCCGTGGGCATCGAGGAAGGCCAGGGCCGCGGCATATCCGGCGGCGGCGGTGGTGAACTCCGCGTCTGCGAGGTGGCCGCCGTTGTCACTGATGACCGCGACATGGAGGGTGTCAGCGTGGGAGTCGACCTCGCCGAACACAGTCTGGGCCGCGGTGTCCGCTCCGACCTCTGATGTCATGCTGATGATGCCTTCCCAACCGGAGGTGGGCGCCGGCCGGGTGGCGCAGACAGGACATTGAGGGGGCTTCTGACCAAGCTCCTATCAGGTCATGTTCCGCCCGGCCGGAGCCATGAGAACAGGTTCCGGCGGCCGGGCAGAACAGCGGCAGGACAGCCCAGCAGGGCGTCAGTCAGTGCCCGAGCCACAACCACCGGAACCTGAGTATCAGCATCAATGTCAGTGCTGGCTGGGAGGATCACCGGCATGACACCGTTGCTTATCACCGACATCGAGCGAGCCGTTCGCAGCAGCTGGAGTGCCGAGACATGCACGCCTGAGTTCCGATCGCGCTGGAGCCCGGACAATCCGGCTCGGGACCAGTGCGGTGTGACCGCCATGGTGCTCAATGACCTGCTGGGAGGCGAGCTGATCCGGGGAGAAGTCCACGTCGACGGCAAGCGTGTGGACTACCACTGGTGGAACCGCCTGGGCATGGGCCTTGAGATCGACCTCACCCGCGAGCAGTTCGGGCCGGAGGAGACTGTCACCGGGGGTGTTGTCATTCCCCGACCGCCCGTGACCGAATGGCGCAGACTTCGTGAGGAGTACGAGCTTCTCCGCGACCGTGTCGTGGAGGAGCTCAACCGGCAGCAGACGAGGATCCGTGTCGATACGTCTTGTCAGCCGACTTGAGCCTGTCCGGTCCGGGCCCGGGTGCCGGCGAGGCGGTAGGAGTCGCTGCCGGTCTCGATGATGTTGCCGCCGAAGGTGAGGCGGTCCACTATGGCCGGGCAGAGCCGGGGGTCGGTGAACGTCTTGGTCCACGAGAAGAACGACTCGTTGGAAGCGATCGCCACGCTGTTCTTTTCCTCACGCTCCGTCAGAACCTGGAACGACAGTTCGACTCCGCGCCGGTCCAGCACCATATAGCCGAGCTCGTCAATACAGAGAAGATCGACCCGCCCGTAGAGGGCGATGGTCGTGGTCAGCAGCTTCTCGTCGGCGGCCTCCACGAGTTCGATCACCAGTTTGGTGGCCAGGACGTACTTGACCCGGAAGCCGGCCATCGCGGCCTCGGTGCCCAGTGCGATCAGCAGGTGTGACTTGCCGGTGCCGCTGTCGCCGATCAGACACAGCGGGAGCCCTTTGCAGACCCACTCGCAGGAGGCCAGGGTGTGGATGGCAGCGGGGTCGATGGCAGGTTCGCGTCGAACTCGAAGGTGCGCAGTGCCTTCTCCCGTGGGAAGCCCGCGGCTTTGATCCGGCGCTCGGAACGGCGGCGGTTGCGGTCGTCGCACTCGGCCATCAGCAGCTCGGCCAGGAACCCGCGGTAGGTCATCTGGTCGCGGGCCGCAGCGTCGGCGAGTTCGGGGAACTGGCCGCGCATGGTGGGCAGCCGCAGGTTGCGGCAGGCGGCGTCGATGGCCGCGTCGGCAGCCGGTTCGGTCAGGCCGCGACGGCGGGTGACACTCATGGCGGGACTCCTTTAGCCGGTAGGCCACGGGGAGCCAGGAGTATCCGTCGGTTCTTCGGGCTCCTGGACCTGCCCGGGTGGCTCGGGCGCCCTGTTCAGTAAACAGCCGCGGTGGTCTGCAACGCACCGCTCGGCGGCTTCGCCAAGGTTGTGCCACAGATGCCAGCGATCAGCGACCTGCACCGCTTGGGGCGCCCCAACGGTGGCGCCCTCGGCGAAGAACGGCGCCCGGTCCCGACAGACCACCTCGATGCCTGGCCGCTCGGCCAGCCAAGCCGCCGGGCTCGACGCCTCCCGGTCCGGCAGCAGGTCCACGGGCCGTCGTGTCTCGACGTCGACCAGCACCGTGCCGTAATGACGGCCCTTGCGAGTCGCGTACTCATCGACGCCGACCACCCTCGGCGCTGGCAAGTCCGGTTCGGGCAGTGTCTCGACCAGCCGCGGCACGGTGCTGCGGCTGACGGACACCCCGAGGACGCTGGCCATCCGTGCACCCGCCCGGCCGGCGAGCGCGAGGCCCACCGCTGCCAGCGTCGATCGCAGGCGCTCGGTCCACCGGCTGTAGCGGCGGGTCAGGCCCGGCACCTGCTCAACGAACGTCCGCCGCCCGCACGAAGCAACCTGGCATATGAACCGACGGACCCGCAGACAGAGCAGCACCCGCAGCCCTGCGCTAGGCACGTCTGCCGGAAACCGCAGGTAGGAGCTGTGGACCCGGGTGGACCAGCTTCCGCAACCCGGACAAGCCGAGCCGCCCGCCGTACTGCGGGCCTCGATCCGTACCGTCTCGTTCTTCACGCCCACCGCCAGCACCGATACGTCCGCCGTCGACGGGAACAGCAGCTCCTCCAGCCGGAGCACCATCTCTTCCACAGACCCGAGCTGTCAGCCACTCGAGATCGCCACTGATCAATTTCGGGCAACTTCCCGAAGGCCGACGCAACAGCCAACCGTCACTCACCGTGGCGATGTCACGGAATCTGAGCCAGAGCCTGAGTGGCTCTGGTCCAACTTTTGTGGAGCGGTGACGCTCAGTGTTGTTGAGCAGTTCTGCGATGGTGATGTGTCACCACGACCGACGGTGTGTCGGTGGGACAGTCGATAATGCCGGTCATGGCAGATCGTAGTCCGGTGCTCCGGATCATTACCTCGGCGGCACGGGAGTCCCTGAAGCCGCTCGGCCTGACCCGGCGCGGGCGGTCGCGGCTGTGGATTGATGATCACGGGTGGTGGCTCGGGGTTGTGGAGTTCACCCCGCCGCGGATTTCCGGCAGCGGTCTGTATGTCGGTGCGATGTGGCTGTGGCACGACGTGGACCATCTGGCGTTCCACGTGGACGCAGTCCGGGTCGGCTCCGAGCTGTTTCGTACCGAGGACCAGTTCACGCCGCTGGCACTGGAACTCAGTCGGCAGGCGGCTGCGAACGTGACCGCGCTGAGGGAGAAGTTCCCGGCTCTGCCGGACGTCGCCCGATACCTGACGTCCAGGCCGCTGCGGCGGGGATTCCTCTGGGACAGCTTCGACTCTGGGATCGTAGCCGCCCTGGTTGGGGACACGGACACGGCCCGCGATCACTTCGAACGAGTCCTTCGAGAGGACGCGCTGGCCCCGTGGATGGTCGAAGCCCAGGAGAAGGCGCGTGAGCTTTACGCGATCGCGGCAGATCGTGACGCCGTGGCCGCATGGGTCACGCGGGCCGTCGACTCATGCCGGAGCAAGCTGGGCCTGGATCCCGTGTCGCTCGCGATCAGCTGAACGGGCCTGCTTGTCGAGCGACAGAGCTGCGGTCAGGCGAGAAGGACTCGTTTCCGCAACAGGCCGAAGCCGGCCCGGCCATACATCTGACGCTTGATCATTTTGATCCGGTTGACGTGGCCCTCGACGACGCCAGAGCTCCAGGGCAACGTAAGGCCCGCGGCGACGGCAAGGTCCCGTTCGAGGCCGTTGACGAATGTGTGGAGGCTGGGAAGGTCGTCCGAGCGGACCGCCTTGATCCACTGCGGGAGCTGGTCACCCTGGAGCTGGGTGAGCATCTTTCCGAACGCGCGGACGTGCCCGGTGAGGGCATCCAGTTCGGGGCAGCCGGCGAGGACGGATTTGAGCTTCAGGCGTTCGCTCTCTGGCAGGGTGTCGGGGTGCGTCAGGATCCAGCCGGTCACCGTGCGTGGGGACGGCGGACGAGCCGTCGGTGCGGTCGGGGATGTGCGCAACGGCCGGAGGTAGGCGCGGACGGCTCCGTAGCCGCCCGTGTAGCCGTGAGTCTTGATCTCTTCCCATAGAGTCCAAGCGTTTGTGCAGCCCTCGGCCCATCGCTCGTGCAGGTACGGCTTGAAGTCGTCGAGCTTGGTCCTGCGGTTCTGCCACTGTCCCTGGAACAGGTCTTCCGGTTCCGCGGCGTCCGCCAGCCGCTGGACGGTGCGGTAGGTCATGCCGAGCTGTCGCTGGATCGAGCGTCGGCTATGGCCGGCGGCCAACAGCGCGTGAACGGTGGCGTGCTTGGCGCGAGTACGGTCCGCGAACCGGTGCCCGGTGGGCCATGGCGAATCACCGTCGGCCGATTCTGGAGCCAGCGCCTTCTCTGTGGCCGGCTCGGCGGTGGTCGCGCGAAGGCAGGGCCGGTGGCGGGAAACGCACCGCTCGGCCGCTTCGCCGAGGTTGCGCCACAGATGGTCTCGACGTCGACCAGCACGGTCCCGTAAACACGGCCCCTGCGCATCGCGTGCTCGTCGACGCCGACCACCCGCGGGACCTGTGGCTGGGGCTCCGGGAGGGCGTCGACCCGCCGCAGGACCGTGTTCCGGCTGACCCTTGCCCCGAAGACGTCGGCCAGCCGGGCACCGGCGCGGCCGGCCAACGCGAGGCCGACCTCGGCCAGCACTGACCGCATTCGTTCGGTCCGTTGGCTGTACCGGCGGGTCAGGCCCGCGACCTGCTCGACGAACGTCCGCCGCCCGCAGGAGACGTCTTCGCACGTGAAGCGCCGGACACGAAGCCGCAGCTCCACCCGCCGTCCCGCCACGGGAAGATCTGCGGGAAACCGCATGTAGGAGCCGTGCACCCGCCTCGACCAGATCCCGCAACCCGGACACCGGGCCCCGGCTGTTCGACATCTGACACCGACTCGGATCACCTCGCCGTCGTCCTGCACCGACACCACCCTGATCTCCGGAGCCGCCAGGAAGAGCAGCTCTTCCAGCCGGAGCAGTACCTCGCGCACAATCCAGAACCATCAGCCCGAACGAGGTCGGCTCCGGCAGTTTCCAGACGACCTCGCGGGGGCGCCAGCAAGCTCAACGGTCACAGGGAGTAGGCACACCACAGAAGTTGGACCAGAGCCCGCTCTCGGTTACGAAGCCACCGTGTGCGCGGCGGGTGGCCTCCCACCAGGCGTCGTGCACCGGGGTGAACTTCCCCGCCGCCCGGGCCTGGTCCAGCGCAGTGGCGCCGGGCAGTGCTCCGGGTTTGCGCAGCAGTCCTTCCAGGTAGCGGTCCAGGTCCAGGCGGCTGCCGCCGCGGGTGGGCAGGCCCTCGTGCCGGGCGACTTCGGTGCAGCCGTAGTAGACCACCAGTTCGCAGGCGTGCAGCAGGACGCGGACCTGGCGGCCGATCAGCCGTACCGGCACCGAGTAGTGGTTCATCCGCATGGTGATCTGCGCGTAGCGGTCCACCCGCGGTGTCAGGAGCCGCCCGGTCTCGAAATGATCTTCGGGCATCGGCTGCAGTAGGGGTTTCTCGACGGCGAAGTACTCGCCGACGGTGCGAGGGCGTTCGCGGATCCGGCGCTGGTCGTCCTGCCGATCCCATGCGTCGATCTGGGCGTTGAGCTCGGCCAGGCTGGTGACGTCGGGACGGGGACCAGGTGGTTGCGGCGGAACCGGCCGACCTCGCCTTCGACGCCGCCTTTCTCGTGGGCGCCGTCGATGCCCGGCGCGCAGTAGAGGACCTCCAGGCCGGCCCAGGAGCGGCAGGCCGTCAAGCGGTCGGTCTCCACCCGGGCGCGGGTGAAGCCGAGGACGCGGGCGACCGCGGAGGTGAGGTTGTCGTAGCGAACTTTCCCACGTGGTACGCCTCCCAGCACTTCAAACGCGTGGAGGTGGCCTTCGAAGAAGGCTTCCTGCCCCTGCGAGAGGAAGACCCGGTGGACGGCCTTTCCGGAGAGGACAGCCGGAAGACGAACAGGTAGCACAGAGTGCGCACGCCGTTGAGGGTGATATAGACGTCGCCGAAATCGACCTCAGCCTCCTCACGGCCGTCGGGTCTGCGGAATGAACACCGCGGGCGGGCCACGGCCCTCCTCGACCCATGTCTCAGGCTTGCGGCGCCTGCTGTAGTCACGTACCCGGCCGTAGGAGACGTTCTCCATGCCGTGCTCGTCCACCAGCCGGTCGAAGACCCGCTTGGCGGTGTGCCGCTGCTTTCGCGGAGCGTCCAGGTCGGCGCGCAGGATCGAGTCGATCAGATGCTTGTACGGGTCCAGAACCGACGCGCGTGGCGGCATCGGCTTTCGCCGCAGTCGGCCACGGCGAGGTCAGAGCCTCGCGGACCAGTCGCCGGTGTACCCCGTAACGGCGAGAGAGTTCGCGGATCGACAGCTTCTCCATACGCGCGTCCCGGCGGATCGCTGCGAAGAGCTCAACCTTGGTTCTCGGGCCGTCCATCCGGGCCCCCTGACTGTCGGAGCACATCGATGCTCCCACCGCAAGACCGCCCCTGGGGCCACTTCTGACTAACACTCATTTCCCGATCAAGTCCCCTGGGGCCACCGGACTCGTTCCTCTGGGGCCAGAGAAGACGTTCAGAGCTAGGTGGTGGTGTGGACGCCGGAGTCGGCGACGGCGACGGCGACCAGGATGACCAGGCCGACGGCGGAGGCGAGGCCCTGGTGGTGGGCGTCGACTCCGGTTCCGGCGGCGACGAACGTCGCGGTCCAGGCGATGCCCTGGCCGAGGCCGGGCAGGACGACGCCTGCCTGCCCGGTCGACGAACCGCTCCTGAACCAAGCGGATACGCGCGGCCCGCATCCAGCCAACCCCCTGGGCCGACTCGTCGACAAATCCGGGAGGCGAAGATCAAATAGGCGACAGAAAAGATGCCAAAACCAAGATATTGCATCCAATAAATCATTCTTGCATACTGTCCGGGTGAGTGACGTTCTGCCGACACCGGCATACACCCCTCCTTCTCCCGACACGACACGGCCCACGTTGACCGGCTCGTTCGGCATGTCGGCCTCCACGCACTGGCTCGCGACCGGCGCCTCCCAGTCGGTCCTGGAACGCGGCGGGAACGCGTTCGACGCGGCGGTCGCAGCGGGATTCGTGCTGCACGTGGTCGAGCCGCACCTCAACGGTCCGGGCGGCGACATGGTCCTCCTCCTGTCCGAGGGCGCAGGCCTGCCCGAGGTGCTCGTGGGCCAGGGGCCGGCGCCCCGGGCCGCGACCATCGAGCACTTCCGTGCCGAGGGGCTCAGCGAGGTCCCGGGCTCCGGCGCGCTGGCCGCCGCGGTCCCCGGGTCCGTCGAGGCATGGCTCGAGCTGCTCGAGGTCCACGGGACCTGGCACCTGCGCGAAGTGCTGGCGTACGCCATCCACTACGCGGAGGAGGGCTACCCGGCCGGCGCCCAACTGTGTGCCGTTCTGAAGACGATGCGTCCGCAGTTCGAGGCGGCCTGGCCGACTTCGGCCGCGCAGTGGCTGCCGTCCGGCGCGGTGCCCACACCGGGTCAGCGGCTCACCAACCCGGCGTACGCGCGTACGCTGCGCCGGCTCGTCGAGACGGCGGAGGCGGAGGGCGGCACCAGGACCGCGCAGATCGCCGCCGTGCGACGCGCCTGGCGCACCGGGTTCGTCGCGGAGGCGATCGAGGAGTTCGCGCGCACGCCCCACCTGCACTCCGACGGCGGCAGCCACCCAGGGGTGATCACCGCCGCGGACCTCGCGTCGTTCCGGCCGGACCGTGAGAAGCCCCTGTCTCTGCCCTTCCGTGGCGTCGACGTGGTCAAGGCCGGGTTCTGGACGCAGGGCCCGGTGCTCCTCCAGACGCTGGCGATCCTGGACGCACTCGGCGACGACCTCCTCCTCGACCCCTCGACGGGACGTGGTGCGCACACGATCCTCGAGGCGCTGAAGCTCGCGATGGCCGACCGCGACGCCTACTACGGCGACGCGGCACACGGCGCGTTCGACCCCGCGGTACTGATCAGCCGGCCGTACGCATCCGCACGGGCCGCACTGATCGCGCAGACCGCGTCGAAGGTCCAGCGGCCCGGACATCTGCCCGGGGTCGTGCCGTTCGTCCCGCCCGTCCACGGGGGGCCGGCGCACGCTGCCGGTCAGGGAGGAGTCGGCGAGCCGACGGTGGGCGCGGACGGTGTCACCCGGGGCGACACCTGTCACGTCGACGTGGTCGACAGGTTCGGCAACATGGTCTCCGCCACCCCGTCGGGCGGATGGCTGCAGTCCTCGCCCACGATCCCGGCGCTCGGGTTCTGCCTGGGAACGCGCCTGCAGATGACGTGGCTCGACCCTGCCAGCCCGTCGGCCCTCGCGCCGGAACGGCGCCCGCGGACGACCCTGAGCCCCACGATGCTCGTCCGGGACGGCGCGGCGGTCGCCGCCCTCGGTACCCCCGGAGGAGACCAGCAGGACCAGTGGCAACTCCTCTACCTGCTGCGGCTCTTGGTCGGTGACTACGCCCCCCAGCAGGCGATCGACGCACCGGCGTTCCACACCACCCATGCCGTCAGCAGCTTCTGGCCACGGGTCTGGGATCCCGCCGGTGTGGTCGTCGAGCGTCGCCTCGGAACCGAGGTCATCGAGGAGCTCCGCCGCCGTGGCCACGACGTGACCGTGTCCCATGACTGGAGCCTCGGCAGACTCTCCACCGTGACACGGGACCATCTGACCGGAGCGCTGGGCGGCGCCGCCAACGCCCGCGGCGCCCAGGGATACGCGGTGGGCCGATGAACGTGACGGAGGAACAAGAGAGGGTCCGCGCGGGATGGACGGTGGCGGAGGTGCACCTGTGGTGCATGCTCCTGCTGACCTTCTCGACGGGAATGGCCGACGTGTTCGGGTACCTGGCACTCGACAAGGTCTTCACCGGCAACATGACCGGCAACGTGGTCATCCTCTGCATGGGCCTCTCCGGCACCACCGACCTGCCGGTCACCGGGCCGCTGCTCGCGCTCGGCGCCTTCATGCTCGGCGCCGCGCTGGGCGGGCGGGCGATGCGGGGCCGGGCCGACGCCGGGAGCCGTCAGGTTTTCGCGCTGATCGGGGTGGTCGGTCTCATCTTCGGCGCCGCGGCGGTCGTCTTCGCGGTCGATCCCCCGGAAAACGGATCGGCCGCCGCGTACGGCATGACCGTCGCGCTCGCGGCGGCCATGGGCCTGCAGGCCGCGGTCGCCCGCCGGATCGGGGTCAAGGACGTGACGACGGTCGTCGTCACGTCGACCATCACCGGCCTCGCCGCCGACTCGCGGCTCGGCGCGGGCGGCGACCAGCCGTGGCGACGACGTGCGGGCGCCATCGCCCTGATAGGAGCCGGCGCCACGGTGGGCGCTCTCCTCCTCACGGTGTCGGCCTGGCTGAGCGTTGCCGTGCCCGCCGTCATCACCGTTTCCGTCGCGATCCTGGGCGACCTCCTCGTGCGTCGGCACGCGGACGCTCCGGCGCAGCCGGAAGCGCCCGGGCGGCAACCGGCGGGCACATCCGTCACTTCCACAAAGCAGGAGGTCGTATGACCGTCGTTGAGCAAGCGAATCTCTTGTTCGACCGAACCGACGAACTCGGAACGGCCGGTCACGAACAAGTCGTGCTCTGCCAGGACAAGGCGACCGGACTTCAGGCGATCATCGCCATCCACGACACCCGTCTCGGTCCCGCTCTCGGGGGGACCCGCTTCTATCCGTACGCGTCGGAGAGTCAGGCACTGACGGATGTCCTGAGGCTGTCGCAGGGCATGACCCACAAGGCTGCCGCGGCCGGAATGGCGCTGGGCGGAGGGAAGGCGGTCATCATCGGTGACCCGTCGGACCTGAAGACCCCGGACCTCCTGCACGCCTACGGTCGTTTCGTGGACTCCCTGTCGGGGCGCTACTACACCGCGGCGGACGTCGGCACGACCTCTGCCGACCTGGATCTCATCGCCTCATCCACCGGCTTCGTCGTCGGCACCAACAAGGGATCGGGTGACAGCGGCTACTCGACGGCGTACGGAGTCTTCCGCGCGATGCACGCGGCTGCCGAGCTGACCTGGGGAAAGACCGCCCTTGCCGGATGCACGGTCGCGGTCGAGGGTGTGGGCAAGGTCGGCGGGCACCTCGTCGGCCTCCTCCTCGCCGAGGGCGCCGAGGTCACCGTGTCCGACCCAACCGACGCGGCGATCGCGCGGCTGCTCAAGGAGCACCCTGGCGTCACGGTCCGTCACGCCGCGCTGGACGCACCGGTCGACATCTACGCACCGTGCGCGCTCGGCGGGACCCTTACCCCGGCGACGGTGGCCGAACTGCAGGCGACCGTCGTCTGCGGGGCGGCCAACAATCAGCTTCTGGACAGTTCGGTCGCGTCGCTGCTCCAGAGCCGTGGGATCACCTGGGTCCCGGACTTCGTGGCCAACGCCGGCGGCCTGATCCAGGTCGGGGGCGAGATCTGGCAGCGCACCGAGCAGCAGGTCCGCGACGACGTCTCACGCATCGCGGAGACCGTCCACAGCATCCTCACGCAGGCGCAGGCCACGGGACGCCTCCCGGGCCAGGTCGCCGCCGACATCGTCGAGGAACGCCTCGCGGCGGCCACGCCCCGCAGTCCGGGGAGCCAGTCGTGACCGAGGCACTGTTCCGACCGGTCGCAAAGACCGGCGGCCTCGGCAACGGCACCGCAGGCCGGGACCTCCGATGCCGCTGACCGGCGTGAGGCGCTCGCGCGGCTCCTCGTCGGGCATCGCTCCCCGGACAGGCGACGCGGGATGGGCGCGACTCGCTCGTCCCGGGCCGCCAGGCGGTCCGCCCGACGGCCCGGACCGCCTGCTCGCCGCGATGTCCGGCGTGCTCGTCGTGAAGGACCTCCGGTTCGTGTCCGGCCTCTTCGGCGGTGCGGGGCAGCCGGATCGGCCTCCCGCCGGGCACTCTCCCAGACGGCGACCGGCCGGCTTCCGGTACAGCAAGGGACCCGGTGGTGACGGTGTCACCGAGGCCTTTCGCCGCACCATCGCGTTCTTCGGCGGCGCTGAGCATCCCATGCCCTTCCCACGCGATGCCGCCGAGATCGTCACGCTCGGCCTGCACGGTTCGGTGACCGGAGTCGGACCCGGTACCAAGTGGGGCAGATCCGTATCGTCCCGTACATGAAATGAGATCGGCGGACCCGGCACAGGGTCCCGAGAAAGTTAGGACGTCGCGTGGACATTCTTGTGGTGGGAGCCAGCATCGGCGGGCTCTCGACGGCAGTGGCCCTCGGGGCGCAAGGTCATCGGCTGACGGTTGTCGAGCAGGCCGGCGGGCGCCGGTCCGGCGGTGTGGCGATCGATGTCCGCGGCAAAGCGCTCGACACGGCACGGGCGATGGGCGTCTACGAGGACATCTACGAGAGCCGGATCACGGAGAACGAGGCGTGGGAGTTCGTCGACGGCGAGGGCCGGACCCAGGCTTCGTGGCGCGTCGCCGAGCAGTTCTACGACAGCCCGGACGACGTCGAACTGCTCCGTGACCGGCTGGTGGAGATCCTCGCGGCACACGTGCCGGCGGGTGTCGAGTTCCGATACGACGAGACCCTGACCGGCCTGTCGCAGGACGGGTCGGGTGTCACCGCGACCTACAGCGAGCGCGCACCCGAGCGCTTCGACCTCGTGGTGGGTGCCGACGGTCTGCACTCCACGGTCCGCAGACTCGTCTTCGGGCCTGAGCGCGACCACCTCCACCATCTCGGCAGCTACGTCGGCCTGGTCCGGGGGGCGTACTCCCTGGCGGGTCCGGGAGGCACACAGATCTACAACGTCCCCGGTCGGGTGATGAGCGTAGCCGGCAAGAGTCCCGAGCCGGTGGTGATGCTCGCCTTCCGCAGCCCATGGCTCGACTACGACTACCGCGACGTGGACGCCCAGCGGCGGATCGTGCTGTCCGCCTTCGAGGGAGTGTCGGGGTGGCGGGTGTCCGACGCGCTCGCCGAGGTACGTACATCGGGGAACTTCTACTTCGACTCGATCGCGCAGGTGCGCATGCCAGGCTGGTCGAACGGCCGGGTGGTGCTGGTGGGCGACGCCGGGTACGGGCCGTCGTTCTTCTCGGGCATGGGCAGCAGCCTGGCGATGCTCGGCGCGGACCTCCTGGCGGGCGAACTCTCGGCCGGCGGCTCGGTCGAGGCCGCGCTGTCACGGTACGAGCAGCGGATGCGCCCTCATGTGACCGAGGCGCAGAGCATGGCGCTGGACGGGATGGATCTGCTGTTCCCCCAGACGCAAGAAGCCATCGACCGGCGGAACGCGGAACTGAACGCGATCGGCCGCCGGTGACGTCCGCACCGTTCGAGCACGCCGCCCGAGGGCTGCCGGGCTCGCCCGACAGGAAGCACTGACCGCTCCCGGCTGACCCCCTCAACGTCGACGGGGCCCAGGCCCGGGCGAACCAGGGGCGACGATGACAGGATCCTCGGCTCCGTCCGACGGACTTCACATCGATCCGCACCACCGATCCGCACCACCGATCCGGGTCGTCCGTCGATGCCTTCCGGCAGCCGACCTCGGCTCCGTCCCCGAAGGCCGGCGACCGATCGTCGAGACGTTGTGCGGCACCGCCCGGGGCGAGTGTCTGCCCGTCGAATCGAGATGGATGCCCTCCAGATGGGATGCAATAATGCGACTACCAGGACTGAACCTCGTGTCCGGGCAGTATCCGAGGAGGCAGCGTGACCGACTTCACCAGCGGTGAGGGAGCCCTTGGCGACCGGTTGGTCGACGAGCTGCAGCGCCGGATCCTGAGCGGCACGATTCCCGTGGGGTCGTGGCTGCGGCACTCCGCGATCGCTGAGGAGTTCGGCATCAGCCGCACTCCCGTCCGCGAGGCCCTGCGTGTGCTCAACGCTCACGGGATCGTGACCATCGTCCAGAACCGCGGCGCCCGGGTCAACGGGCTCTCGATTCGTACAATCCGCGAACTGGGCGAGATCCGCGGCGAGTTGGAGGGGCTAGCGGCCCGCCTGGCCGTACACCGGATCAACGACGAGCAACTCGCTCAGATGCAGAACGCTCTCCAGGACTTCGAGAAGGCCATCGAGGAGGGCAAGGCCGACGCCGCCCTCTCCAGTTCCCCCGAGGCCAACGCCCGCTGGCGCGAGACCAACGAGGCCTTCCACGGCGCGATCCTGCGCGCCTCGGGCAACCGGCAACTCCTGGTGAGCATCGAGGACATCGGCCGGCGACTCCCCCGCAACTCCTCCTACTCCGTCTACGCGGGCAACTCCCGGCTCCTGCGCCGGAACCTGGCCGAGCACCGCGCCGTGGCCGAGGCGATCGTGGCCCGCGACGAGAAGAAGGCCCGGGCCGCGATGGTGCAGCACATCCTGTCCGCCAGTGAGTCCCTGGCCCGCTGGGTCGAGAACCAGGACCACTCGGCCAACGGCAACTGACCGCTGCTCCACCCTTTCGGCGCGACCCTTCCGCGCCGACCTTCAAGGTCCCAACTTTTGGGTGCCACAGGACCGCGCCGTGCGACGCTCGGTCCGATGCGCACGTCGCGGCCGGCGCGGTCCTGTGTCTTCGGGGCGCGGCGGCGCAACCGGATCCGGCCCGGAGGCGAACCCGCGCAACCGGAATTGCGGCCCTTCCACGCCGTCCACCGGGTCGATACGCGCTGACTCACCGCCGGTGAGTGTCATCCGGACTCCGTCCGGTCCCCGGACCCCCGAGCCCATCGAGCCGTCCGTCTCTCCAAGCACACGGCAACCGCGCATCCAATGAGAGATATTTTGGATGCAGAACACACAAGATGCATCCCTTGCAGGCAGATAAAATTGGATGCTATAAATTCATTTAGAATCCAATTCTGAGGAGGACAGACATGGCCCACCCTGATCCGTACCAGCCCAATCCAGGGGACACCCTGCTGTTCGAGAACGAGCGGGTGCGGGTGTGGTCGATGACCGTCGAGGGCGGCAGCCACGGCGACTACCACTCCCACCAGCACGACCACGTGCTGATCTGGCCCGCCGAGGGTCGGTCAAAGGGCCAACTGCTGGGGCAGGAGAACCCGACCCGGGTCCAGAACGCCCGCCCGGGTTTCATCGCTTTCAAGACCGTCGGACACGAGCACGGTCTGCATCCCCACCGTCTGCACAACATTGAGGGCTACTCCACGACGCACTTCATCGTCGAGCTCCTCGACCCCTCGCCGAGCGCCGGCGAGAAGGAGTACGAGATCAACGACCGCGGCGAGATGTACGACGAATCATCCGACGACGCCGGTCAGTGACCGAGGAAGAGAGCCGACGAGGCCCAGGCGAGGCATCCGGCATGGGCCGCAACGGGACAGAGAAAGCCGACGTGGGAGATCTCGCACTCGCCTTCGTCGAGACGGGCTCGGGCGAACCGCTGCTGCTCCACCACGGCGCGGAGTCGCACAAGGGACAGCACGGGCTCCTCACGCCGCACCTCTCCCCGGCGATCCGGGCGATCGCCTACGACCAGCGTGATGTGGGTGACTCCGACAGCGCGTTCCGGGACTACACGATGGACGGCCTCGTGGAGGACTGCGTCGGCCTGATGGACGCACTGGGGCTGGCCGACGCCCATCTCGCGGGCTTCTCCTTCGGCGGCGCGATCGCTCTGAACGTGGCGCTCCGGCACCCCGAGCGGGTGCGGTCCCTCGTGGTGGGCGCGACACCACGGAGCTTCGCCCGGCCGAGTCCGTTCGTCGAACGGGCCTTGACGCTGACGCCCGAAGAGCGCGCCGTCGTGATGCTGGACGCGAGCATCTCGCCGCGAGCGCAGCGCGACGAGCGGCTGATGGGGGTCGTCAATGACCTCCTCCGGGGGCGGGTCACCGCGCCTGGGTCCCGCCGCGCCGCGGCCATCACAACCCATCACCTCACCCGAACGCAGCTCGCTTCGATCGCCGTACCCACACTGCTCGTGTACGGCTCGGACGACCCCGTCGTACCGCCTTCCGAGGGCCGGGAACTACGGGCGGCCCTTCCGGCCGCGGAGCTGGTCGAACTCGAGGAGGCGCGGCACGGGGTGGCACTCGAACACCCCGCGCGGGTCGCCGGCCTCATCAACGACTGGATTCTGCGCCACCGGAACACCGCATGAAGTCGCTCACCGGCCCACGGAACGAGCGCCGAGCCCTGGGGCAGCGCGATGATCCTCTCCCGCGCGCGGCGTTCGGCGACCCGGACGAGCTGCGGGCCGAGGGCATCGACATCGACATCGACGAGATGTGGGAGCCTGCCGCACTCCACCGCATCTGCGCCGCGGGACGTTGGGACGACGGCACCTTCCTGTCCGCGATCATGCACACCGATGGAGTGCCCCAGGAAGTCCTGGACGGGTGCCGGGAGCACGGGCTCGTGGAGTTCACCAATCTGGTGCGGGTGGCACGCGAGGGCATCCTCGCGGCCCGCACCGCATGAGAAGAAAAGAGGGAGAGCACCATCATGACTACTTTGAGTGACGATGAACGTCGGCAGCGTGCCGGGGCAACCGTCGACGGGCTGCTCGACGCGCTTCGGCGCCACGACATGAAGGCGTTCGCCGACTCCTGGGCGCCCCACGGCACGATGGAGTTCCCGTTCGCGCCACCCGGCTACCCTCGCCACGAAAGTCGCGAAGAGGTCTGGGCGTACCTCAAGGACTACACCGAAAAAATCGACCTCCACGAGGTCGTGGAGAGGGCCCGGCACTACAGCGCGCTTGAACCCGACACCGTCGTCCTGGAGTTCGAGGTCGCCGGCAAGCTGGTGCACAACGGGGCCGACTACAACATGAGCTACGTCTCGGTGATCACTGTGGGAGACGAGGGCATCGAGTCCTACCGTGACCACTGGAACTCCCTGGCCATCGCACTCGCCATGGGTGGGGCCGAGGCATTCATGGCTCGTTTCGCGACCAATGGAGACAACGATGAGTGAACAGCCTCTGGTGCTGGTGACCGGCGCTACCGGCAACACGGGCGCCGGTGTGGTGACCGGGTTGCGCTCGCTGGGCTGGCCGGTCCGGGCCGCCAGCCGGCACCCGGACGGCCGGGACGGCGCGGAGCCCGTCACGTTCGACTGGACCAGGCCGGAGACGTTCGCCCCTGCCCTGCGTGACGTCGAGCGGATCTACCTCGTGGCCCCGGTCGGTGTCGCGACGCCGGAAAAACTCGTGCGGCCGTTCTTCGACCTGGCCGTCCAGGCGGGCGTACGCCGAGTGGTGCTGCTCAGTTCCTCGGCGGTCGCCGAGGGCGACCCCGCACTCGGGCAGCTCCACCAGCTGGTGCGCAAGGTGTTCCCCGAATGGACGGTCCTGCGGCCCTCGTGGTTCATGCAGAACTTCGTCGGGAGCCACCCGGTGGCCGACGCCGTCCGCGCCACCAGCCGGATCGTCACGGCGACGGGCGACGGCAAAGTGGGCTTCATCGATGCCGCCGACATCTCGGCCGTGGCCGTGGCCGCCCTGACCCGCGATGAGGCGCTGAACACCGACCTCGTGCTCACCGGACCACAGAGCCTCAGCTACCCCGAGGTCGCCGCGGTGCTCTCCGAGGCAGCCGGCCGCACCATCGAGCACGTCGACGTCACGGCCGAGGAACTCGCGCGCCTGCTGACCGAGGCCGGATACGAGGCCGTCTTCTCCGCCGCCCTGGCCTCGCTCGACGACCAGATCCGGGCGGGCAGTGAAGCGGCCGTGAGTCCGGTCGTCGAGGAACTGACCGGCCGCGCCCCTCGCGCGTTCGGTGACTTCGTGCGCGCCCACCGGGACCGCCTCGCCCCCGTCACCGCCTGAGGCACCGTCGAGAACGCACAGCGGAGTGCGCCGCGGGCAGCGCGCTGAGAGACCGCCCGCCCGCTTGGCAAAGGTCCACTTCGTACAGGCCGGGTCCGCGCGGTGCCGCGGTTCTCAGAGGGCGTCCAGTCCGTTTCGGGTAGCTGCCTCGCCCGGGTGGTGAGGCAGCCTTGACGGGTGAGACGTCCGAGACGACTGCGGGTGAGGTTCAGGGCTGGGTCATCGGTGGGCATGCCGAGGGGCTCGTGCAGTTCGCGGACGCGGAACGCTTGGTCAGGGTGCTGGTCCGAGGCGTTCAGGATGGTCCGGTGGCCGGTGGTCGACTCGGGCGGATCCGGTGCGCCCCTGGCCGGCGCGAGGTCGGCGAATGGCCTTCCGGGTGGTCGCCAGGTCCGCTCGACGCGCTTCGGTGTCGGTGAGAGCGGCGTGAAGTGCTCGATCTGGGCGCGTACTTCGCCGGCCCGGGCGGTGGCTTCGTCGTGCCGAGCCTGGAGGTACGCCAGGATTTCGGTGATGTTCACGCGGCCACGCGGAGAGTGTCGCGCCAGGCCTATGCGGGCGTGGTGCTCGGCCCGTGCGCCTGTGGAGCGGCCTACCGCTCCGCGGTGACCGATTTTCGTCCTCATGGTCCGCGACACCTCCCACCTGTTCGTCACGGGACCGGAGGGCGTGCGGACGACGATGCGAGGAGACCACGGCGGACGGACTCGCGGGCCGACCATCGTGTAGTCGCCTTCGTGGACGAAGTGCTCGTAGTTCGCGCCGAACCGGTACTTGATCTTCTCGCTCAGCGACTCCGTGAACCGCACCATCGCGCGCCGTCGCCGCCCAAGTCGCCGACGGTGGCGACGCCGGAGAAGTCGCGGGTACGCAGCGGGGAGACGGCCACCGGGTGGGCCAGTTCCACCATCGCCAGGTCGAAGACCCGCGCGGCCTCGGCGTCCTTCTCGAAGTGCTTGAACCAGCGAGGTGCGCACACCCGTAGGTCTCCGCGGGTGAGAGCGAGAGCGCTTCGACCCAGTCGGGGTAGGCGAGCAGGTCCTCGGACAGGCCTCTGCTTCGTTGCGGACATCAGCGACAGGCCGTCGAAGGCGCCCCGCGGTCAGCCCGGTCAGCGTTTCGGTGAAGATCGCTCCGCCGCCTGGACGAACGCAGGCCGTCATCGGTCAGGTCCAGCAGCGATGATCGGCGATCCGACGGATGGGACACCGTAGGACCCCTGCCTGGCACCGGCCACACCACCCGAGGTCCAGGCCCACCATTTTCTGTTATGCCAATTGACACATCGTTAAATGCCAGCCTAGGGTCCTGTCCATGGAGGAGCGCAGAGGACGCGGTCGGCCCCGGAAGAATCCGGAGCAGCTCGCGCGATGGACACCGCCCGAAGGCTGGTCCCGACTGGTCGCCTGGATCTCGCCCGAGGAGAAGAAGGCGCTGAAGCGGGTTGCCGTCGAGGCCGAGGTCTCAGTCGCGGACCTGGTCCGCGCACTGGCGGGCGGTCTGGCGTCTGGCGCCATCAGTCACGAAGAACTGATCGGCCACGTCAGGAAGGGCATGCAGGTCATGGAGAAGATCCCTACGCTGTTCGAGCGGGACGGCGACTTTCGGGTCGTCGACCGGCCGCGGGTCGAGTGTGCATGGGTGTTCGACGGCGAGGGGACCCCGACGGAGAAGCTCGACGGAACGAACGTCCGCCTCACCGTCCGGGCCGGCCAGCTGGTACGGGTGGAGAAGCGGCGCAACCCGAGCAAGCTGCAGAAGAAGCAGGGGATCAAAGACGGCTGGTACGTCGACACCGCCGAGGGTGCCGCGGAGGACAAGTGGGTCCTCGCCGCCGCCCGCAATACCGACGTCACGTCGTGGCCGGACGGCGAGCACTCCTGCGAAGCGCTCGGCCCCCGCATCCAGGGCAATCCCCTGCGGCTGGACGACCATCGGTGCGTGCCGTTCAACCTGGAGGTGCCGGTCTACCAGGGCGTGCCGCGCGACTACGCCGGCCTTCGCGACTTTCTCGCCGAACTGGAGAGCTGCTTCGCCCCCGGCACCCTGGCCGAGGGCATCGTCTTCCACCACCCAGACGGTCGCCGCGCCAAGATCAAGCGCAAGGACTTCCCTGTCCCCGCCTAGGGCGGTTGACTGCGGAGTCGGTGTTGTGGGTTTCGCCGGTCAGACGCCGTGGGCGGCGAGATGGTGTTGCCACGTTGGTTTCCTGCCCTGCGGGCGGGATCACGCGATGGGAGAGGAGCCTGCGGTGGCGAGGGGCGGTAAGTGGTGGCGCTGGAAGCCGAAGCGCGAGGACCTGCCGGAGTCGGAGGGGCGAGGGCAGAGCGATCCGGAAGCCGGGCAGGCTTCTGTCGAACGGGTGCGGGAGTTGATGAGGCAGGGTGCCGAGGCGGGCGACCCGAGGGCCATGGTCTATCACGGCATGTACCTGACCCAAATGGATGGCAATCACGCCGAGGCGGAGTTCTGGTTCACCGCTGCTCTGGCGGCCGGAAACGTGACGGCCGCAGGGGAATTGGGGAAACTCCTGATGGAGCAAGGAAGCTATGCCGATGCCAAGCCGCTTCTGCGGGTCGGAGCGGAGGCGGGGGACACCGAAGCCATGGTTGGCCTGGGCATCCTGCTCCTGTGGGATGACGACCGGGTCGGGGCCCGCGCCCTGGTATCGGCGGCCGCCGACGGCGACCACGAGGGCGCGCAGGAACTGCTGCTACGGATCGACGCGGGGTGGAACGGCATCGACGAGGAGCAAGATGGCAGCGTGTGAACCCCCCAAGGCCGCTTAAGGGCTGTCCCGGTCACGCAAGGGGTGTCGACGGGTCAAGCCTCAAAAGTACTGCTCCGACGGAGAGGGTGGAGTCCTCCTCCACGCCCTCGCGGCCCTCGTACGCCAGCGCCAAGCAGTCGGGGCCGAACTGTCCGCGCCGGACACGGCGACGGCGCACGGGATGCCCTGGGCATCCGACAGCACGTGCAGCTTGCTGCCCTTCTTGCCGCGATCGACCGGGTTCGGCCCGGTCAGCGATCCCCCTTTTTGGCGCGACCGGAGGCCGCGTCGACGATCGCCGAGGTCCGGTCCACCTCCCTCCCCCCTCCCCCGGGCCCCGAGTTCGTCCAGCACCGTCCGGTGCAGCCGACGCCACAGGCCGTCCTCGGTCCATACCGTGAGGCGGCGATGCGCGGTGGCGGGCGACGTGCCGAACGTCGGCGGCAGATGCCGCCCGGCACAGCCGCCGGTCAGCGCGTACGCCACTGCCGTGAACACGGCCCGCTCGTCACACGGAGCGGTCCCACCGCCTTGCGGACGAGGAGCGAACGACGGCAGCAACGGGGCGGCCGGCTACCAGAGTTCATCAGGAACCAGACGCTTCGATGGATCAGCACCCACGACCGGCATCATGCCGCTGGTGCGGCCGACCTGGCGGCCTGCTCGATCTTGGCGCAGTAGGCTGCACGGGCTTCCTCGTCGATCTGCTTCTCGTGTTCGGCGCGTAACCCGGTCCGGCCGTCGAGGCCCTCGCGCAGGATATCGGCGTGCCCGGTGTGCCGGATGGACTCGCCGAGGACATGGACCATGACGGCGAACAGGTTCGTGTTGGCGTAAGGCTCCGGCCACCACGGCACGTGGCCGGGGGCGTCGAGGGGAAGCTCGTTGATCGTCGCGTCCGAGTGTTCCCACGTGCGCCGGTAGAACGCGATGATCTGATCGCGGGTCTCGTCCTCGGTCGCCCACAGGTCGTTGCCGTTGTAGTCCTGCCACCGGGGCAGCGGATCCGGGGAAGGGCGGTCGAAGACCTCGCCGAAGTATCTGGCCTCGACGGTGGCCACGTGTTTGACCAGGCCGAGGAGGTTGGTCCCGGTCGCTGTCAAAGGTCGGCGGGCGTCGTATTCGGACAGGCCGTCGAGTTTCCAGAGCAGCGCCTTGCGGTCCCGCCGCAGTCTCTCGTGCAGGTTGTCTTTCGCGAATTCATCGATCATGCGGCATGAGCCTGCCATGGGCTGCTCATGGTCTCAAGATCCCGTACATCATCCGCAACGACTGGCAGAGCCGAGGCCTGGCCATGGCCGCCGCCCTGACCTGCTACAAGAAGCTCGCGACACTTGCCATGTGAGACAACCTCTCAGCAATCGGGGCCAGAAGGAAGAGCTCCGGCCCCGCGTCCCGCCAGACGGCGTCGACGGCGCTGGTGATCTTTCGCGCCTGCGTGAAAAACGATCTCGACGCGGCGACTTGCATGTGGGTGTTCGCGGGTGGCGAGATGCCCCTGAAGCACCGTGACCGGGCCAGTGGCCCGCCGTTGGGACAGTGATCACCCGCAGGAAGCGGTCTGTGATGACCAATGTGTCTGACGCCTCATCAGAGCGGATCGCTTCCGCACGTATCGATCCGGCGCCTTCACGAGCCTTCTGACCGCCGAAGCGGCCGAAGCGGTGCCCGATGGACCGCGATGATGCACGGGTGTTCTACGAGGAACTCACCGTGTACGACTATCAGGTCGAGGACGAGTTCACTGACAGGAAGTCGGGTTTCCACAGTCTCAGCCACCGCCCTGCGTACAACCCGCCTGAACAGCGGGTGGCTGGAGGCCGGCAGGCCGTACCCGACCGGTCCCTGGCACTGCCAACGCCCGCCTCGGCCAGAGTTCTTCGGCACTGCCGTGGCCGGGAAAGGTGGTGCGGACGGAATGACGTCCTTGCCGCAGTGTTCGCGGCCGTTGACGGCACGGTGACGCGGGCCGAGAAGCATGGCGGGTATGAGCGAACTCGCACGCGGGCCAGGCGGTCGCCACGATGTCCGCCGAACGACACCGACGCCGGAGTCCGGCAGCCGTCACACCGAGACCGGAGCCTCCGCGGGCTCCCTCACGCGCGTACCGATCTGGGCGCGCGGGCCCGGACCCATGGCCGATCACGCGCTGGACTCGGCCGGGGAGCCGCTCGACGCCGGCGTACGGCGCGAGATGGAGGCACGGCTGGCGACGGACCTGGGGGCGGTGCGCGTCCACACGGGAGCCGAGGCCGGCGAGGCCGCCCGTTCGCTCGGAGCGCGCGCCTACACGGTCGGCACCGACATCGTCTTCGGCGCCGGGCAGTACGCCCCGTCGACACCGGTCGGCCGGTATCTGCTGGCTCACGAACTGGCGCACGTCGTGCAGCAGGGTCCCGGGACCGCCCCGCCGCGCTCCGGTCCCGGCCCGGCAGCGGCGGAACGTGAGGCGAACGACGTGGCTCGCAGCGCGTCCGGGGGCGGCCATGTGCACTCGCCAGTGCGCCGGGACCCGGCTGCGGCCGGGCACGTCCAGCGGTTCGACAGTTTCGAGCACGTCCAGCTCGGCGACACGTCCGCCGGCGGTCCCACCGGCTTCCTCCTCCTCGACGCCCACACCCGCGACCTGCCGCAGCACGCGACGCCGACCGTCGGATGGCCGCCGGACTGGATCGCCCGCTACAACAAGGGCTCGGCGGACCAGCGCCGCGCGATCACCAAGGGACTGACATACGGCGAGATCCTGGCGTTGTCCGGGGACATGTACGCCGACATCGATCCCGGGACCTTGGCCACTTCGGTGGTCGGAACGATGCAGCGGATCAACCGCGCGTCGCTGGTGGAGATCTACGACCTCATCCCGATCGTGCACGCTCGCTCGGCGACCGGTGAGTTCGAGATCGCCTCCACCGAGAAGGTCGAGATCGCGACCGGTGGCCGTTACCTGACCCTCGCCGCCCACAACGTCTCGCATTTCTCCAATGTCGGCGACGGCCACAACAACCTCGGCACGTGGCGGGAAGGGCACGCGGCCGCGCTCGCACTGGCCGCCGTCGGCCGGGCGAACGCCGCCTGGGCGATGAACGCGGCCGCCGACCACTTCCTCACCGACGCGTTCGCTGCGGGCCATCTGCGTCCGGACCGTGTACGCGAGGTGCACAGCAAGGTGCCGGGGTTGGGCAGCGTCAAGAGCAAGATATGGCACGACCTTGACAACGAGTTCGGCGTCGCGGTCCATAACCGGCGAGGTGACCGCTGGCTCGCGTTCGGCGACGACCACCTCAACCACGTCCAGAACATGCTCCAGAAGTCCTTCGAGGCACGTGCGCCGGACATCCAGGGAGCTTTCGGCGCACTGGCCGGACGGCAGCCGATTCCCGGCATGGTGCCGCCCTCGCCGTTGATGGAGGGTGACGGTGTGCGCATCGCCCGCGAGGCCGTCGAGGCGTCGAAGGCGGACATCCAGACCGCCCTCGACATGCGCATGGTGCCGAGTGGGCCCTTCAGGGCCGAGCAACTCGTGCCGATCGTCGACATCTGGACTGAGGATCGCTGGGGGAAAGACGACTTCGCTGCGGAGATCGGGCAGTTGGCCTGGTCGGAGCTGCCGGGACTGCTGGCCGTGAACGGCGACACGCGCGCCAAGGAATGGATCGCGAGCCAGACCGAGGCAGTTCTTCGCGACATGCCGCTCGACGAGAAGGCACGGGTGGTGGACCGCCTGCTCTCCGGGGCGATCGGCAACGACGACCTCGACGCCGTCGAACGTGTCTACCGCGCCAGCAGCGCCGCCCAGCAGTTCAGCCTGCGCCAAGTGATCGAACCCGTGATCCATGGGCGCCAACTCTCCCGGCTGCGCGCCCTCGTGGGCCGGCCCTGACAGCGGGAACCCGGCCGGCCAGTGGCTTCACGGCGTGTCGGACATCGGAGCCTCAACTTCGTGTCGCTTCCCCGGCGGTCTGTCCTGATCGGAGCAGACCGCCGGGCTTGTGACCTGGGCTGTCGCGCACCCTTGCGAGTCAGCAGCCCGCGGCTCCCCCGCTTGTGTGGTTCCAGGTGGCTTGGGGACGAGCGCGGTGTCGGGTCGGAAGTGCGGGCACGCGTCGAACGCCACCGGTCGGGCGGTCGGGCGGATCAGCGCAGGCCCGGCGGATCAGCGCAGGCCGGCGAAGAGATCGTTCTCGGGTACGGCCGCGCCGGTGGCGTCCTGGACACGTACGAAGGTCTCCATGCCCATCAACTCGCCGAACCTCTCCTTTCCCATCTTGAGGAAGAAGATGTTCTCGCCCTGACTGGCGTGCGCGGCCAACGCGTCGAACTTCTGACCGCTGAACGCGGTGGTGTCCACCCACGTGGTGATCTCGTCGTCGGGGAGGCCCATCTCGGCCATCGCGGCCGCCTCGGCGGGATCCGGCTCCGGCATGTCCTCATGAAACTCGCGCATGATCTCGCCGAACCGCTGAATCCCCGAGCGGGGCATCGTGGTCCAGTACACCTTCGGTGCCAGCGCGGTCATCTCCAGCGCCGCCATCGTGATGCGGTGGGCCTGGATGTGGTCGGGGTGGCCGTAGAAACCGTTCTCGTCATAGGTGACGACCACATCAGGCCGGTAGTGCCGCATGAGTTCCGCGAGTCGGGCCGCGCCTTCCTGCACGGGGAGCTGCCAGAAGGATCCGGGGGCGTCGTTGCTCGGCCAGCCCGCCATTCCGGAGTCGGCATAGTCCAGCATCTCCAGAGCGCCGATCTTCAGGACGTCGCAGCTCGCCTCAAGTTCCCGGCGGCGCATCAAGGCGACCGCCGCCGGATCGTGCCCGGGATCACCCGGCTTGACACCCCCCGGTCCGTCACCGCAGCCGCCGTCGGTACACGTCACGAGCACCGTGCGGATGCCTTCCGCCGCATACCGCGCGAGAACCCCTCCGGTTCCGGTGGCCTCGTCGTCGGGGTGGGCGTGTACTGCCATCAGCGTCAAGGGCCGGTCAGTCATGAAGCAGTCCTCCTGCAGAAATATGTCTTGGTCCAAGTGTGCGGCGGGGGCACCACGATCCTGGGGCCCGGATCCCGGCGGGGCGGACGACCTTGTGGTCTCCGTGTTCCCCGCCTGTGCGGCGCCGGTCCCCCGGTCGATGCAACCGTGCCGACCGGGTCGGCTGTTCCCGGCGCGGCCGCCTGGCCTTCCAGGCGTCGGCGTTTCAACGCGAACGACGACGAACTTCCCTGGGTGACTGCCGTCAGGAACAGTCCGCATGTCTCAGTCCTCCTCCTGTTTCACCGGAACCCGGGTGGAAGTGCCGGAACGATCTACTCCGAACCACGCGCCACCTGTCTCAGAACAAGACGGGAAGCGTTGCCCGTTTGGGTCCTTCGGGACCGGGCCGCTCGATCGGTCCTCGTCGGAGGTGCGAGTGCGGAGGACCGACAAGGGCTGCGAGCGGTCCCATCGAGGGGCAGCCGGCGGCTGCGGGCAGGCAGGCGGCGACGAGCACCGCCACGGCTCTCAGGGGAAGCGCAGGGTGAGGGCGAGTCCACCCTCGGCGCCGGGTTGCCCTGTAAGCGTGGCGTGGTGGGCCTCGGCGATGGAGGCGGCGATGGGCAGTCCCAGGCCGTGGCCGGCAGTGGCGGTGCGGTCCGCGTCGAGGCGGCGGAAGGGTTCGAACAGGTCGGGGATCCGGTCGGCGGGCACGTGGGGGCCTGTGTTGGTCACCGTCACGGTGGGGGCGTCGAGTCGTACGCTGACCCAGCCGCCTGGGTGGTTGTACTGGATGGCGTTGCGAATCAGGTTCGCCAGCAGGTGCCGCAGCAGGACGGGGTCGCCGAGAACGGCCAAGGGCGTGTCGGCACTGAGGTCGATGCGCACGCCGTTCTCCGATGCCTGCGGGGCGAGTTCGGCGATTACGAGCTGGGCGGTTTCCGCAAGATCCACGCTCTCGATCTCATCCGGTCCGCGGTCGCTGCGAGCGAGCAGCAGGAGCGCGTTGATCAGCTGTTCGGCTTCGCGATTGGTCGTGAGCAGGTCCTCGCGAACGCCGACGAGGTTCTCGGGGAGGGGGTCGGCGAGGCCGACCTGGAGGGTGGTGCGCTGGGCGGCGAGGGGCGTTTTGAGTTCGTGGGAGGCGTTGGCGACGAAGCGGCGTTGGCTCTCGAAGGCTTTCTCCAGCCGGTCGAGCATGGTGTCGAAGGTGTCGGCGAGGCGGTGGAGCTCGTCGTCGGGACCGGTGAGTGCCAAGCGCTGGTGCAGGTTCTGTTCGCTGATGCGGCGGGCTGCCGCGGTCATGGAGGCGACGGGACGCAGTGCCCGTCCCGCGAGCCACCAGCCGAGAAGTCCGGCCAGTGACGCCGTGACGAGGAGGCCGACGGCGGACCAGAGCACCATCTGGCGCAGCGCGGTGTCCTGTACGGCTTGCACGGTCTGGTCGATCTTCTGGATCATGGCGAAGTCGCCCCGGTCCGCAGAGGTGCGATCCGGCCTGGCGGAGCGCATGGGCTCGAAGCGCGTCGCAGGGCTGCTCACTGTATCGCCGTACCTGACCGACAGCCCCTGGACCTGCTGATCCGTTCCGTAGCGGGCGAGCAGCACCACGAAGGAGAGCAGGGCGATGCCGGTGAGCAGGAAGAGCAGGGAGATGGCGGCGGCCAGGCGGGCGCGGAAGGGCATCCTGCTCAACAGCGCCCGTGGTGTCAGTCGCACAGCCGGTATCCCTCTCCCTTGTCGGCGGCGATCAGGCCGGGGTCGCCGAGTTTGCCGCGCAGTCGGCTGACGGTGGCGCGGACCGCGCTGGTGCGCCGGTCGAGGTACTCGTCCCAGACGGTGCGGACCAGCTCGTCGTGCGACACCGGCGCGCCACCGGCCACAAGCAGCAGATGCAGGACCGCGAACTCCTTCGGGTTCAGCTCCAGCGGGCGGCCGTCCATGGACACTGCACGCCGCGCCTCGTCCAGCGAGATGCTCCCGAAGCTCAGTACAGCGGGGGGCGGCTTCGGCGCGCGACGGCTCAAGGCACGTACGCGGGCGACGAGCTCGGCGAAGTCGAAGGGCTTGGTGAGGTAGTCGTCCGCGCCGAGCTCGGTGAGGCCGTAGACCCTGTCGGTGAGCTCGCCGGCCGCGGTCAGCATCAGGATCCGCGGTGGGTCCTGGAGTTCCCGCAGCCGCCTGCACACCTCGTCGCCGGTCATGACCGGCAGATCGCGGTCGAGGATCAGCACGTCGTAGGCGGTGAGCAGACACATCCGCTCGGCCTCGTCCCCTGTGCCGGCGATGTCGACGGCCATTGCCTGGCGGCGCAGACCGGTGGCGATGGTGCGGGCGAGAACACGATGGTCCTCGGCTACCAGAACTCTCATGCCCCCATGAAACCAAGATCGCGATTGCAGCCGGATAAGGACGCGGAGCGGTGTGCTCCGAGCCGGCCGGCGCTGTACCGGACCGGCGGGTGAAGAGGGCCAGGCCGAAGTCGGCGCCCTCGACCAGGACCGGGGCCGGTCCTTATGCCGCTGTAACACGCTTATCTTGCTGCAAACGGCAAGCTGCTTTTGTCTTCGGCATGAACTTCGTCAAGCGCGCCGGAATGAGCCTTGGTGCCAGAAAGTCCAAGACCGCCGCCTTGCTGGCGATCTTCGTCGTCATCTGCACCCTGCTCCTCGGCGGCTTCCTGCTGCAGGCCGCCGCGGCCCGTCAGGAAGCCGACGCGCAACGCACCATCGGCGTCGACGTCACGGTCAGGAAGAAGGGCCTCACCCCGGACCTGGCCGACCGGCTCGGCGCCTCGGACCTGGTGCACCGCTACAACCCGGAGCTTCCGGTGCGGGCCGGCGCGCGTGGCTTCACGCCGCTGACATCGAATACACCGAAGCCGGGCGGCCCAGGAGCCGAGGAGGAGGAACAAGATCCTCTGGCTGTGAACGGCGTCCGTGACTCGGGCTTGCTGCTGCCCTTCTCGTACGGTTCGACGAAGATCACGGAGGGCCGCGGCATCACCTCCGAGGACGCGGGGCACGGCGTCGCGGTGATCGAGCAGCGCCTGGCCGACGAGAACGACCTCAAGGCGGGCGACACCGTCCGGGTGCGGTCTGCGGACGGCAAGCGCACGGTGCCGCTGACGGTCGTCGGCGTCTTCCAGGACCCGAGGCAGGATCCGACGAGGTGGGCGCCGCCGCACGAACTGCCCGGCAACGCGCTGTACGTGCCGGTGGGCACCGCGCAGCAGCTCGGTACCGGCATCGTGACGGTCAGCGAGGCGGTTTTCAGGATCGGATCGCCGGACCAGGCCGAGCAGCTGCACGACGAGGCCGAACGGCTCCTCGGCGCGGGCAGCTTCGACTTCCGCGTCAACGACAAGGCGTACAAGGATCAGGTCCGCCCGATCCAGCGGGTCGGCACGTTCGCGGGACTGATCGTCTGGGTGATCGCCTTGGCCGGTGCGCTGATCCTCGGCCTCATCGTGACGCTGCAGATCCGCGAGCGGCGCGCCGAGCTCGGGGTGCTGCTCGCGATGGGCGAGAAGAAGTGGAAACTCATCGGCCAGCACGCCGTGGAGGTGGCGGCCGTGGCCTTGCCCGCCGTCGCGCTCGCCGCGCTCGCCGGTTCGCTCGCCGGACAGCCCGCGGGTGACGCGCTCCTCGGCAGCCAGGACGACAAGCCGGCCTCGGCGGCCCGTGCACCGGATGCCGAGATCGCTCCGGCCACGGTGCGGGTCGAGCCGGCCACCGTCGGCAAGGTCGCCGGCATCGGGCTCGGGATCTCCCTGGTCTCCACCGCCATCCCGGGCGTCGGGGTCCTGCGACTGCACCCCCGCTCCATCCTCACCGACACCGAATAGCCCCTGCCGGCACAGACCGCGAGTGCCAGAAAGCCGACTTTCATGAACTTCGTCAAGCGTGCAGGGCTCAGCCTGTGGGCCCGCAAGGGCCGCACCCTGATCACCCTCGCCACCTTCCTCGTCATCTCCGTGATGGTGGTGGCCGGCGTCCTGATCAACGACGCGACGGCCCAGGCCGAGCAGGACGCCAAGCGCTCCGTGGGCGCCGAGGTCAACCTCGAAATGGATATGAGCGCGATGGGAGCCGGCGGTGGCGGCGGTATGCAGGCCCCGCGCATCGACCCCGCGACCGTCGACAAGCTCGGCGCGCTGCCCCAGGTGCAGAAGTACACCTACTCGATGTGGGACCGCGCCATCCTCAAGGGCAAGTACAAGCTGGTCGACGGCGGGCCGAAGACCCAGACCATGGGCCCCGGCGGCACCGCGGCCACAGGCGTGCTCGACTCCTCGCTGCTGCCCGACTTCCGCAATGGCAAGTTCACCCTCCTGGCCGGCAAGCACCTCACGGTCGCCGACAAGGACAAGAAGCAACTCCTGATCGAGGTGCGGCTGGCCCAGAAGAACGGCCTCAAGGTCGGCGACAAGATCACCCTGACCGGCAACGACGAGAAGACGACGGCCGACTTCACCGTGGCCGGTATCTACCGTGACCCGCGCCCCAGCACCGAACCCGAACCCGAGAACTTCCTCAGCCCGGCCAATTTGATGTACGGAACCGTGGGCGGTATCTCCGCACTCGAGTCCGAAGGAAAGGGTCCGCTGCAGGTCGGCAAGGCGACCTTCCTCCTCCAGGACGCCGATGTGCAGGGCGCGTTCAAGGAGGAGGCGAAGCGGATCGCGGGCGCTGCGCTCAATGGCTTCAAGCTGGACGCCAACGACAAGGCCATCAAGCAGATGACGGGCCCGCTCAAGAGCATCCGCTCCACTGCCACCGTCGCCATGTGGCTGATGGGCCTCGCCGGCGCGGCAGTCCTGGCCCTCCTGGTCAACCTCGCCGTCAAGCAACGCGACAAGGAGTACGGCGTCCTGCTGGCCATGGGTGAGAAGAAGAGCAAGCTCATCGCCCAGCAGGCCCTGGAGATCGTCCTCGTGGCAGTCGCGGCCATCGGCCTGAGCTCCCTGTTCGCCCCAACCTTGACGCAGAGCGCCGGCCAGGCGCTGCTCGGCAAGGAGGCCGCCGCCGCCGAGCGGAAGATCGACTCCTGGCAGCCCCCGGCCCCCGGCAGCACCGGCATCGATCAGGGCATCGACCCGAACGACAAGCCCGTCGAGAACGCCGACCCCATCGACACGATCACGGTGGCGCTCGACCGGGCCGACCTCACCACCGTCGGCGGCATAGGCCTCGGCATCGGCCTGCTCGCCACCGCCATCCCGGCCGGCGCCGTGCTGCGCCTCAGCCCCCGCACCATCCTGACGAAGGGCAAGTGACCCACCATGACCAGCACCACCGCCACCCCGCCCGTTCTGCGCCTCGCCGACGTCAGCCACACCTACTCCGGCCAGCGCCGCAGGACCACGGTTCTCAAAAGCATCGATTACGCCTTCGAACGCGGCACGTTCTACACCATCCTGGGCCCCTCGGGCAGCGGCAAGACCACCCTGCTCAGCCTCGCCAGCGGCCTCGACACCCCCACCAGGGGCACGATCAGCTTCGACGGCCAGGACCTCACCGAACTCGGCTTCGGCCGCTACCGCAACAAGCATGCCGCCACGATCTTCCAGCAGTACAACCTCCTCACCTACATGACCGCTCTCCAGAACGTCATCTGCGCCATGGAGATCACCGGTGCCAAACCCGCGACCGGGAGCCGTAAGGCCCACGCCCTGCATCTGCTGGAACAGGTCGGCCTCGACAAGACGATGGCCACCCGTAACGTGATGCAGCTCTCTGGTGGCCAGCAGCAGCGCGTCGCCATCGTCCGCGCCATCGCCTGCGACGTCGACATCCTCTTCGCCGACGAACCCACCGGAAATCTCGACGAGGACACCGCCCAGGGCATCATCGACACCTTCCGTGAACTCGCTCATGAGCAGGGCAAGTGCGTGGTCGTCGTCACCCACTCCCAGCAACTGGCCGCCCAGTCCGACCGCATTCTCAACCTGCGCAAGGGCAGGCTCACGGAGCAGGTGAACACCTGATGCCGACACGTGCGCCGCCGGCAGCGCCCGCTCTGGTCTTCGCCCTCCCCCTGACCGCGTGCACGAGCGGCTCGGGCGACTCCGCGGGCGCCGACGTGAGGTGGCGGCTTCGCGCCGCTCACAGTGACACCGGTTCCGGACCTGTTCCCGCGGGACTTCACCGCCCTGGCGCCCGGAGTCACGTACGTGGGCGGCATCGCCCCTGTCTCCCCATCGGGGACGGCCAGTTCCTCTATCTGGCCACTGTCCTGGACTGCTTCAGCCGCCGGGTGCCCGACTGGTGCGTCGCCGCCCACATGCGCACCGAACTCGTCGCCGACGCCCTGCGGTGGCAGCCGCGACACACGGCGGTCTGAGCGGGGTGGTCTGAGCGGGGTGGTCTTCCACTCCGGTCACGGTGCCCAGTACATGTCGCGTGAATTCGCCGACTTGTGCGGCGAGTTGGGTGTCACCCAGTCCATGGGCGCGGTCGGCACCTCCACCGACAACGCCGCCTGCGAGAGCTGCCACGCCACCCTCAAGCGGGAGCCCCTGCGCGGAGACCACCACTGCCACCGCTCTCCGTCCCAGCAAGCCCTTTTGGCGGTGAGATGCCAGCCAGGGAGACATCGGCCGAGTTCGGCGCCCCCCGGAAGCAGTGCCGGTCGAGGAGACCGCGGCCGGCCGGATCAGCAAGTCGCCCTGTCGGCGATGGTGCTCGCGGTGGCTGGCTGTGGCGCTATCGCGGGTAGCGACTGGCCTCTGTTCCCAGGACGTTCAGCAGAGCGAGGGCTTCGGCGCCGGGGGATCCCGGCGGCGCGCTGAAGAGGACGAGGTACTGGTTGCGGTCGGCGAGGGTGAGGGTGTCGCAGTCGACGGTGACCTCGCCGACGGTCGGGTGGCGAAAGGTCTTGGTGAGCATCGGCGCGGCCTGCACGTCATGGCGTTCCCAGAGCCGGGCGAAGTCGGGGCTGGTGTCGCGGAGTTCATCGACGAGGCCGGTCACCGCGGGATCGGTGGGGTAGCGGGCGAGGGTGGTGCGGAGCTGCATCACGACGCCCAGCCGGAAGTCGGCGGCGTCGGAGATCCCGTAGAGCGTTGTATCGGCAGGCTGCGGTCCGGGGAAGGCCCGGCGGGCGAGGTTGCGGTCCTTTGGGGCGAGCGGGGCGAAGTCCTCCATGAGCGCGGCCGCGAGATCGTTCCAGGCGAGGACTTCGCACGTGGCGGACATGACGAAGCCGGCCGTCTGCGGCAGCCGCTCGAGGAGGGCGAGGATGCTGGGGCGGACGTCGCGCCGGTGCAGGCCCGTACGGTTCGGCGCGGTGCCCGCGAGGACGTGGAGGTGG
Organism: Streptomyces sp. NPDC002588; assembly: GCF_040295925.1. Classification (NCBI taxonomy): domain Bacteria; kingdom Bacillati; phylum Actinomycetota; class Actinomycetes; order Kitasatosporales; family Streptomycetaceae; genus Streptomyces; species Streptomyces sp. NPDC002588. The sequence goes on along the minus strand of NZ_JBEOWF010000022.1, from coordinate 109,790 downwards.
TCGGACTCGGCATCCGTGAGCCGCAGCGCGCTGGTGATCGCCGCCAGGACGTCGCCCGAGGGGCGTGGTGCCCTGCCCTGCTCGAGGCGGATGTAGTACTCGGTGGAGATGTGCGCGAGGACCGCCACTTCCTCGCGACGAAGACCTGGTGTGCGGCGTCGCGGACCGGAGGGGAGGCCGACGTCCTGCGGGCAGAGCCGCTCGCGGCGGCTGCGGAGGAAGGCCCCGAGTTCCTGTTTGTCCATACGCCCAGTGTGCGCGCGGCGCGGCGGCGGATCCTGGTACAGGCTGTGCCTGTATCCGGCCGGCAGCCGGCCGGACGCTGTTGCCATGACGAACAACACGAACACCACCGGCAGCGCTCCCATCGGTCTGCTCACCGGCAAGGTCATCTTCATCACCGGCGCCAGCCGCGGCATCGGGGATGCCGCGGCCAGGCTCTTCGCCTCCGAGGGCGCCGCCGTCGTGCTCGCCGCCCGCAGCACCGATGCCCTCGACCGCATCGTGAAGGAGATCCGCGCCGACGGCGGCGTCGCCGACGCCGTCACACTGGACCTGGCCGACCCCGGAAGCATCCGCTCGGCGGTCGGCCGCGTCGAGGAGCTGCACGGCCGGCTGGACGGCGCCTTCAACAACGGGGCAGTCCCTCAGCAGCAGTTCGGCCCGGTCGAGACCACCAGCGACGAGGACATCGACGAACAGTTCGTCGTGAACTTCCGCTCGCACTGGACCGCCATGACCGCCGAGGCCGCACTCATGCGACAGGGCGGCGGCGGGGCGATCGTCAACACCTCCAGCATCGGAAGCCGCCGCGCGAACCCCGCCCTGCCCGCATACGGCGCCATGAAGCGTGCGCTCAACAGCCTCACCGAGACCGCCGCGGTCAACTGGGCCCCCGCCAACATCCGGGTCAACGGCATCACCCCCGGCGGCACCTCCACTGAGATGATCGACACCTGGGAAGCGGCTACTCCCGGGATCGTCGAGCAGATGACCGCGTCGATCCCGCTCGGCAAGATGGCCGAGCCCCGGCAGATCGCCGAGGCGGCCGCCTGGCTGCTCAGCGACCGCGCCTCGTACGTGACCGGCGCGATCGTGCCGGTCGACGGCGGCGCAGGCGCCTGACCGGGGCAGCCCAGCACCACCCGCCGGCGCCCACACTCCCAGCGCCGAGCCGCCACTCCCGGCAGCAGCTGCTCGTCAGCGGCGGCGCGTTGAGCTGATCATGCGCCAGGCCACTCCTGGGAGTCATCTTCGGCCGGGTTGAATCGTGAGGTGGAGTGCCTGTTCTTGAACCGATTTGCCGAGTGGCCTCGGGGCCCACGCTCGGAGTGTCATGAACCAGATGTGATCTTCCCCGGAGGAGTCGTCTGATTCATGACACTCCCGGCCTCGCCGTCTCCTGGCCTGAGACTCGAGGACGACCTGTCAGATCGCGAGCCCGGCCGCGAGGCGCCTACTTGCTCTCGGTGCTGAAGGCGCCGGTGTTGTGGCTGATCTGGTCCTGCAGGGCCTGCCGGCTTCCTGCGTCGGCGCTGAGGACGTCGTGCAGGTAGGCGGAGACGGCGTCGGCGACGAGGACGACGCGGGCGGAGTCCTCGTCGGTGGTGTCCTTGGCGGCCTCGCCGGAGATTCCGCCGAAGAGGTGCTCGCCCTCGGCGATGGTGAGCAGTCCCTTCGGGGCAGGACTGAGGTGGTAGGCGTCGGTGAACCACTCAGGTCCGCGGGTGGACATGGCCGACTGGTCCTTTCCACCGGCGATGACCAGGGCAGGAGTGGTCATGCTGGAGAAGTCCGGGCGCGCGAACGGGAGATACTCGAGTGCGAAGGGGGTCAGGGTGTCGCCGGTACCGGCCGCCGCGATGAGTGCGCCGACCTTGACGGCGGGATGGGAGAAGTCCTCGCCCGGGTTGCCCTCGGTGTCGAAGACGCGGGCACCCAGGAGGGCGCCGGCGGTCTGTGCTCCCCATGAGTGCCCGACGACAGCGACGCGATCGCGGTCGACACGGGTGGTCAGGCCGCCGAGCTGGTCGAGGATGTCCCTGAGGCCGTCCAGGACGGCGTGCAGATCGGCTATGCGCACGCGCCAGATGGTGGCGAAACGGGGATCGTCGAAGCCGATGCCGTTGCGGCGGGAGTCCAGGTGGGTGGGCTGAACCACGACGAACCCGGCAGCCGCCCAGCGGTCGACGATGGGCTCGTAGCCGTCCATCGACCAGGCGTTGCCGTGGGAGAAGACGATGACGGGCAAGTTCCTCCCGTCGGCGGGTGCGGTGACCTTGACCTGCAGGTCGATGCCTCGGCCGGTGGTGGGAACGGTGACAGGCTTGACGACGATGATCTGACGGTCGAGCGTGGGCATGGGGTCCTTGCCGGAATGCATTTCCATGGCGTCGACGGTAGGGACCCGATAGGCACCAAATGGTAACCGTCGGTAGGTGAGTATGACCGCAGCCGGCATTGCGAGCACGGCAGGGGCGGGGGCCTGAAAGCGGCAAGGTGCTCCTCGCCGACTGCCCCGCACGGCCGGCGATCGAGATCATCTCGCCTTCGCCGGTCGAGTACAGCCGGGACCGCGCTCGGCCGGACGGTCCAAAAGCCGATCGTGATGCTGACCCAGTGGGCGCGAACCAACAGCGAAGCTGTCGTCGACTTCCGGGAGTCGGCGGCCGCCGAGTCGGTCGGCTGAGGACCGTTGGGCCGCCAGCCGCCAGCCGCCAGCCGCCAGCCGCCAGCCGCCAGCCGCCAGCCGAGGGTGGTGCGCGGCGGGGTCGATGAGCACTTTTCCAGCTCCTGGAGCTACTCCCCTACCTACTGAGGATCACTGAAAATGTCCCGTTGCCTGAGAACCACGTGGAACGGTCCGCTTGTAGATGGTCCCGCTGGGCGTGTACCAGCCCGCCTTCTTGCGGACCGCCGCGCTCGGGTCATGGGCGTGGGATGCCTTTAGGGCAGCGATGGCGCGGGCATCTGTGTGCACGAACTTCCCGACGAGTTCAGCGGCCCTGCTCCGGACTTGCGGGTCGGGGTCGGAGGCCAGGTGCCGCAGCGCGGGTTGGAGAACCCGGTCCGGGCCCGGTGCACAGGTGTCGCCCTTGCACCGGTCGCACGCCAGGGCGTGAAAGGCAGAGATCCTCACCCGCGCGTCGGGGTCGTCGGTCATGGCGATGAGCTCGTCCATGGAATCCGTGTCGACCAGGTGATCGAGGAGGCGACAGCAGCCCTCTCGGACTGACGGATCGTCGTGATGCAAGCCGGCGCGGATGGCGCTCAGTGCGCCCTCGCCACGCCGCAGCAGTTCGTGGTAGGCCGCAACCGCACGCTGCGGATCGCCCAAACAGGAGACGAGGGCCTCATTGTCGGTCCTGACGAATCCAAGCATGACCTCAGTGTCGAGCTTCACTGGGAATTCCGACAAAGGGATTTCCCAACCGCAGAGGGAAGCGCACACCGTGCATCGAGGGCGTCCTGTCAGCGGTCTCGGGGTGGGATGATCCCGATCACGGCAGCTGTGATCACGGCGTCAGAAGCCTTCTGGACAGTCCCGTTCACCGGGCTCAGCCCGCGCAGCGCCGGGACGCATCGCGGCATCCGAACCAACTGGTGTTCCAGGGCATCCTGTTCGTGGTGCGCGCCGGGATCGTCCGGGAGCACCTGATCATCTGTCCGGCGGAGGGTACAGCCAGCGCCGCAGCAGACGGCTCAGGCTCGGCATCACCACATACGTCAGCGTCGGCAGCAGGACTATGGGGAACACGGCGGCCCGTAGGGGTAGTGGCCAGGTACCCGTGCGGGGCGTCACCAGCCACTGGATCAGCAGCGTGAACGGATAGGCGCCGAGGAACGTGGTGAGCACCATCTTCCAGCGGGGCGGGGCCTGCACGGTGGTGCCGGGCAAGTTGAACCAGGTCTCCATCCCGGACGTCGACTGCCGCTCGCTGCCGATCTCCGTGGCGACGCCCTCGATCCGCGCGTGCCAGGACTCCCGCTCCTCCGACTCCAGCCACGCGGCGAGCCGGTGCGGATCGGACCAGCGCAGCACCGCGTGGTAGCGGTGGCCCTCCTCGGGGCGCAGCCACGAGACGCCTTCGTTGCCCGGGAACCGCCTGGCGCAACGGGCGATCCCGTGCGTCCAGTCCTCGAACTCCTGCTCCCGGCCTGGGCGCACCTCCCAGGTGAGAACGGTGGTGACCGGCTCGCCCCGGCGTACTTCAGTGGTGCTCATACTCACCACGGGTGCCACGTACGGTACGGGTCATGCCTTGTGGTCTCACCCGTCCTCTGTGAGCGGGGGTGGCAGGCGGCCGTGCTGGTGGTCGGTCGGAGGCCGGGGCGCCTGTCGGCGCTTCGCGGGTGTGCCGACGCCACAGACATCGGCCGCGTACAGCTCGATCGTGTACTGAAGACAGGATCCGGCAGCCCGAGTCCCGCGGGCGGCCCGTGCGGTCCGGACCGCGGTACGGGCGACACGGGCCCTCGTGCCGGACCGGGCTCTTCGTCTGCCAGGCGAGCAGCGCGAGTCGGCGCGCCGGGCGCGCGAGGCTCTGGCCGTCACTGCGCGTACCTGGGGCTCCATTGGGCCGCCTCGACAGCCGTGCGCAGTTCCTCCTGCGTGGCCTTCGGGGCGACGCCGTCTTCCACCGCCGCCGTCGCTGCGGCCACCGCGATCTCCCGGGCCGCGTCCCGCATGTGCCGCAGGGGTGGCAGCAGCGGCGCGGGGGCGCCGCTGTCTTCCGGGGCGAACCGGGCGGCGCACTCACCGACCGCGCGGGCGGCTGCCACCATCATCCGGTCCGTGACCCGGGTGGCCCGGCATGCGGTGACCGCCAGGCCGATGGCCGGGAACACGTACACGTTGTTCGCCTGCGCGACCGGCACCTCGCGGCCGTCGACCGTCACGGGCGGGAACGGGGAGCCGGCGGCGACCAACACCCTGCCGTCCGTCCAGCGCACCAGGTCGGCGGGGTCGGCCTCGGCGTGGGAGGTCGGGTTGGACAGCGGGAAGATCACCGGGCGGTCGCAGGAGGACGCCATCCGCCGCACGATCTCCTCCGTGAAGGCGCCATGCGCAGTGGACAGTCCGATCAGCACGGTCGGCTCGACCCGGTCCACCACCTCGGCCAGGCTGTACGACTGCTGTTCGTCGTTGCGGGCGTAGACCCGCTGCTCGTCGGTCAGCCCGTCACGGGTGCCGGTCAGCAGCCCGTCGACGTCCACGAACCAGAACCGGGAGACGGCCTCCTCCTCCGGCACGCCGTCGTCGACCAGAGCGGCACGGATCATGTCGGCGACACCGATCGCGGCAGAGCCCGCGCCGAGGATCACGATCCGCTGGCCGGCGAGCCGGGTCCCCGCCACCCGCGTCGCCGTGGTCAGTGCACCGAGCGCGACGGCGGCGGTGCCCTGGATGTCGTCGTTGAAGGTCAGCAGCCGGTCCCGGTAGCGGGTGAGGATCCGCCGGGCGTGCGCCGTCGCGAAGTCCTCCCACTGCAGCAGTGTTTCCGGCAGCTCAGCCTCCACGGCCGCCACCAGCGCTTCCACCAGCTCGTCGTACTCGGCCCCGGTCACCCGGCGCTCGCGGCGGCCCAGGTAGTGCGGGTCGTCCAGCAGGTCCTCGTTGTCCGTCCCGGCGTCCAGGAGGATCGGCAGCGTACGAGCGGGATGAATGCCGCCGATCGCCGTGTAGAGGCTGAGCTTGCCGATCGGAATGCCCATGCCACCGACCCCTTGGTCGCCCAGGCCCAGGATGCGCTGGCCGTCGGTGACGACGATGACGTCCACGTCGTCGTGCGGGCGGTTGCGCAGGATTTCCCGGAAACGGTGCCGGTCGTCGTACGACAGGAACAGCCCGCGTGGGCGGCGATAGATCTCGCTGAAGCGGCGGCACGCCTCACCGACCGTCGGGGTGTAGACGACCGGCAGCATCTCCTCCAGGTGGCGGGTGACCAGCCGATGGAACAGCACCTCGTTGGTGTCCTGGAGCTGGCGCAGGTAGATGTGCCGGTTCAGCGGCTTGTCGTAGCCGAGGAACGCCGCATACGCCCTGTCGGCCTGGTCGTCGAGGGTCTCCACGGCAGGCGGCAGCAGCCCGTCGAGGCCGAGCTCTGTCCGTTCCGTCGCGCTGAACGCGGTCCCCTTATTGCGCAGAGGGTCATACAGGAGTGCGGTGCCTTGGCGAGAATCGTTCACTGTCATGCCTTCTCGCCTGCCCGCTCATGCCATGGCCCTCACGCCAAGCCCTGGGCAAGGCGTCGGCAAGGAACGGTCACCGAACCGCAACCGTCCCGGATACCGCACCTTCGTTCATCCCGGCTGCTTCCCACTGAGTGGTGTGCATCGTGAAGTTGCTGGTCACGGATCTGGTGTGAGGGTCGGGAGAGCTACTCGCGCTGGTCGTCGGCCGGTGTCCACGGCGAAGATCGTCTGACATGTCGTTCGGAGCCGTCCTCGGTTTGTGCTGCGCCGACCGCTGTGCCGCTCTTACGATCCCGGGCCGGGCTGGGCCGGGAGAGCGTCGGAGGGTGGGGATGCGGGAGCTGAAGCGGACCACGGCTCGCGGAGTGAACTGGACACGCTCGCTGCGTAGTTGGCCAAGCACCTGCAGGTGGTCCCGGCCGAGAGGGAGGAGCTCGTGATCGCCGGGTCCTGAACCGGCTGGCCGAGCAGGACCGGGCTGTGGCGGAGGCCGCCACGGCCGTCGCCCCGACGCCCGCCCGGGAGGAGGCCGACCCGGACGAAGCTTGCCCGCGGCTGAAGAAGCCGAGTCCCATCGGCCGAGTTGGCCTACGAGGAAGAATCAGGGCCGTCGTCGCCGAACTGCCAGTGTCCGATCATCGAGCGGTGAGGACGTGCGCCCACGGCTCATCGATGTCGGCCAGACCCAGCACGGCGACCACGTTGTCGAGCATTCCGGCGCCGAACCAGCGCCGCACGGCCTCGTCGTCGCCCAGCAGCTGCCGAACGGTGTCAACCTGCTTGGCGTAGCACCGGCGCACGGCCTGCTCCACCAGCGGCTCGCCGACGGCACAGTTCGCGTGCATGAGGAAACGCAGGATGTTCCGGTCCGCGACGAGCGCGGCGTAGGCGCTGCGCGCCGCGTCCAACGCCGCCTCGGGCGCCGGCCCGGCCCCACCCGACGCCGGCGAGTGAGCGACCAGCGTGTCGGTCATCACGACGGACACGTGGTCGACCACCGCCGCGAACAGTGCTTCCTTGTTCGGGTACAGGCGATAGAGATACGGCTGAGAGACGCCGACCCAGTCTGCGATCTCGTGCGTCGTCGTACCGTAGAAACCCTTTTGCGCGAAGCAGTCGACCGCGGCGGCCACGATGGCCCGACGTCGTTCGTCGCTCTTCGTGCTGGTACCGGCGGCAGGCATGGGCGTCAGTCAAACACGGCTCCCCTCAGCCTCCAAAAGCCACGCTGCGATCGGAGTCGGACGGCACGTCGTGGGGCGTGAGCGCCTCGATCGCCACCAGCGGGTTCCAGTAGTCCAGGTAGTGGGTGATGCGCGCGTCGTCATCGGTCCGGACGACGGAGATGCACGTCTGCTCGTACGGCTTGCCGGTCGGCAGCGCCGTGCCCTTCGAGCGGAATTCGGCGATCACCAGGCCCGGATCGACCGTCTCGTGGAACACCAGGTCGACGAACTCCACGTCAAAGGTCTCGGGAAAGTTGCTCATGTGCGCGCGCAGCGCGTCTCGCCCCGTTACCCGCTGGGGCACGCCGGCCGGCGCGTACGGGAACTCGAGCACCGCGTCCGGGGCGAACAGTTTCACCCACTCCTCGGTGTGTCCGGCAGCGGTGAGGCGCAGGTGCTCGGCCACGGCGTGCTGGGCAGCGGCGCGGCGGGCGGCGTCGTCTTCCTGGACTGTCATTTTCACTCCTACGTTAGTGGTCGACCTATAACCTAGCACGCCGTGAGCCGTTGTGCGGGCAGTCGAGCAGGAGGTGACGTCAGGGGATCCCGGTCCGGTTCACGCAGAGGATGGCGTCGGTCACCGGGAGACTTCGCGGTTCGTCAGGACCAGCAGAGCCCTCACCAGGGCGGTCGCCCACTTCGGGTCGGTGCGTACCTTGCCGAGTACGCGCCAGTTCTTCAGGTGGGCGAAGCCGTGCTCGACCGGCGCCCGTACTGCGGCAAGGGCCTTGTTGGACAGCTTCTGCCCGCGTGTCAGCGGCCGGTTCCGGGCGGCCTTGCAGCCGGTGATCACCGCCGGATCGGCATCGGGACGGCTGTCGTCGAGCCCGACGAATCCCAGGTCGGCGATGGCTCCGAGGCCGGCCGCCCGCAGCCTGACGGTGAGCCGGTCGTGACGGCAGGCGGTGATCTCCGAGGTACGTCCAGGCCGGGCCGCCGAGACCCAGAGCAGTCGACCCTTGTCGTCGGTGAGCGCGATCACGAGCAGGCCATGGTGTTTGTACTTGCCGGAGTAGTTCTTCCGGTTCTGCGTCCCCGTGCGCCGCCGGGTGCGGATCGGCGAGCCGTCCAGCAGGACCACCCCGCCACCCGTTCGGGTGATCTTCTTCAGGGCGCGGTCCGGGCGCGGGGCGCGAGCGGCCAGCAGGCCGACGACCTCCCTGACCCACCGAGTCACGGTGGTGCGGTGTATCCCGTTGCCGCCGGCCAGGTCGCCCGGCCGCTGGTCACAGCGCAGCACCGCGAGCACGATGGCGGCGATCTTCCCCGCGGGCGGGGCCCGCCACCGCGAGCCGATCTTCTTCAGGTGGCCGCGGACCAGACTGGCGAGCCGGTTCAGGGTCGCACTCGACAGCGGCAGGCGTGCGCTGTAAACAAGGCCGCCAGGGCCCCCGGCGAGAGGGTTGTTTTTCTTCACGCCAAACTCAACTGCCGCCGGGGACCCGCCGGTTACGGCCCTCAAGGCACCCGTCGGCGGCGTGGCTACGAGCGTGCGGTGAACTTCCCGTCGGGGCGTTTGTGCAGCCAGCCGCGATCGGCGAGCTTAGTCATCTTCGCTCGCAGCGGCTCCAGCTTGCCGCGCACCGAAGCGTTCAGACCCAGCCGCTCGCCGACCGCCCTGACCTGCACCGGGCCGTCGGCCTCCCGGACGATCGCCAGGATCTTGCGGTAGTCGCCGGGCAGCGCGCCCTCGTCGGCCGCGTCGCTGCGGTGCGGGATGAGCAGGACTGCCCGCCCGGCCACCTTCGCCGACACCGGAGCGACAGCCTCGGCGTCGGCCTGGACCTGCTCGGCCAGGCGGTTCAACACCCGCTCCGCGATCGCCAGTTCGTCCCGCTCGACCTGGACCTCCTGAAGCTGCTTGGTCAACTCCTCGGCGAGAGCGTCCAGTTCGCTCCGGCGGGCGGTGATCCACTGCCGCTCCTGCATCCCGGGTCCTCCCGCGATCTCGTGGCGTGCCGACCTGCCGACGGATCGTAGGCGGGGGCAAGTCGCGAGCGCAGCCGAACCAGGCATCCCACCGGAACCCGACCACCCAATGACCTACACCAAGGTCATCGGCCGCCGACCGGCGCTACCCCACTCGTCATTCACACCAGAGCCGCGACCTGCGACTTCACGATGCACACCGCTCACTGGTTACCGACGGTTTCAAAACGTGATCGGTGTGTCGGCTGATGGTTGATGGTCTTCGCAGGCAGGGTCTGCGAGGTGTCCGATGATCTCGTTTCTAATGCCCTGTGGGAGCGCACAGCTCCGCTGATTCCGCCGCAGTCCGAGACCATGTACTCGTCGATCGCCACGGCACCCCGCTCGTTGTCTCGCTGACCGGCAAGAACCGGCACGACGTCACCCAGCTGATCCCTCTTCTCGATGCGGTCCCCCGCATACGAGAACTGCGAGACCAGCCTCGCAACAGGCCAAAGCGGTTGTACGCCGACCGCGGATACGACTATGACAAGGACCGCCGCCTGCTGTGGAAGCGCGGCATCAAGCCTCTCATCGACCGGCGCGGCGTCGCCCGCGGTTCAGGCCTGCAAGGCCCGGTGGGTGGTCAAGCGCACTTTGTGCGCCACGAGGCGCTCTGTTTGTATCCCCGGCTGAGCCGGGAGGAACTCGGAAGGAGGTTCCTGGGCCCGATGACTTACCTGGATTCGAAAGGTGAAGGGGACAACAGCATGTCAGAAAACCAGTGACCGGGGCCAGTTGTCAGGCACGGTGCACTGGGTGGCCCGCGCGATATGGCGAAGACTGGATTGTTTGAAGTCCAATCTCCAGAAGATGCAAGTTCCCATCCGCCGGAAAGACATCTGTAACCGGCGCCGCGCTCTGCCCTGGCCTCGATCGTGCGGCCGGAGCAACTTCCGGAGCGTGGAGCGATGTCCAGCGAGGACATTCAAGGAGATGAGTGGGACGCCTACGTCGCGCTAGAACGTACAGACAGAGACGAACGTGGGATCGCCTACGGGACGCGAGTCCTATGGCGACGGAGGCCCCGTAGTAGTCGCCGGATTAACGCCCGGCCAGGGAGGACGGGAAAGCCGTTCGCAGGGCGAAGGGGGCCAGGTGATTCGGACACCCGAGACTCGGGAGGTATGCGAAATGCAGAGCGCCGCAACGGTGCTGGGTGTCCTGCGTGAACGCGGCAGGCGCCGCCTGCCGTGCAAGGAACTGTATCGGCAGCTGTTCAACCCGCAGTTGTATCTGCTGGCCTACGGTCGCATCTACGCCAACCACGGCGCGATGACGCCCGGAGTTACATCGGAGACCGCTGACGGCATGTCACAGCGGAAGATCGACCGGATTATCGAGGCGATGCGCCACGAGCGTTACCGCTTCCGTCCGGTCCGGCGCGTCCAGATCCCGAAGAAGAAGGGGAAGACGCGCCCGCTGGGGCTGCCGACCTGGTCGGACAAGCTCGTCGGCGAGGTGGTCCGCCTGTTATTTGAGGCGTATTACGAGCCGACGTTCTCCGACCGTTCGCATGGATTCCGTCCCCGGCGGGGCTGCCACACCGCGTTGCGGGAGGTGGCCAACACCTGGGCCGGTTCGGCCTGGTTCATCGAGGGCGACATCGCCGACTGTTTCGGCAGTCTGGACCATCAGGTCCTGTTGTCTATCCTCGGTGAGAGGATCCATGACCAGCGGTTTCTGCGGCTGGTGCGGAACATGCTGACAGCCGGATACTTGGAGGACTGGAAGTGGGGTGCCACGCTGTCCGGAGCACCGCAGGGCGGCGTTGCCTCCCTGATCCTGTCCAACATCTACCTGCACAAGTTGGACGAGTTCGTCGAGACGGTTCTGATTCCGGAGTACACCCGGGGAGAGCGCCGGACCCGCAACCCGGCCTATCTGGAGTTGCAGAATCTGCCGGCGAAAGCCCGCTGGCGCGGTGACCGGGCGCAAGCCCGTGTGCTGCGTCAGCGGATGACCAGTCTGCCGAGCGCGGACCCGAATGATCCGGGCTATCGGCGGCTGCGTTACATCCGCTATGCAGACGATCACCTCCTTGGTTTTGCCGGACCGAAGTCCGAGGCCGAGCAGATCAAGCAGCGCCTGGCCGAGTTCCTGCGTGACGAAATCAAGCTGGAACTGTCCCAGGACAAAACACTGATCACTCATGCCCGCACCCGGGCCGCGAGGTTCCTCGGATACGAGATCGTCGTCCAGCACAACGACACGAAGAAGACCGGCCGCTACCGACGCGTCAACGGTCAGATCGCTCTTCGTGTCCCGAAGGATGCCATCAAGGCCAAATGCGCCCCTTACCTGTTCCGCGGGAAACCCGCGAAACGAAAGGCTCTGATCAACAGCAGCGACCACGCGATCGTTGCCACGTTCGGGGCCGTCTACCGGGGCGTCATTCAGTACTACCTGCTCGCCGGAGATGTCTTCCGGCTGCACCGGCTGCAATGGGTCATGGAGACCTCCATGCTGAAAACCCTTGCGGCCAAGCACCGTTCATCGGCGTCGAAGATGGCCGCCAAGCACAAGACCAGAATCGACACCCCGAACGGGCCCCGCGTCTGTTTCGAGGCCCGCATCGAACGGAAGAACAGGAAGCCACTGGTGGCCCGGTTCGGTGGAATACCCCTCCAGCGGCAGCGATCGGCGAAAATCACCGATCGACGGCCGGTCTGGGTGGACTATCCGCACAAGGAGCTGATCACTCGGCTCCTGGCGGACACCTGCGAGATCTGTGGAGCCACGGGCGATGTCCAGGTGCATCACATCCGTGCCCTCGCCGACCTCGCGCATGCCGGATGGCCGCCGTCCGACTGGGCACGAGTCATGCTGGATCGGCGCCGCAAGACCGTCGTGGCCTGCGACGCCTGCCATGACCGCATCCATGAGACACAGACGGCCAGATCATTCACGCCGTGATCACGGGAGAGCCGGATGACCGGGAAACCGTCATGTCCGGTTCGGCGGGAGGCCGCGCGGAACAGGACCTGCTTCGGCAGGCACCTCGCCGCGCGGCCGACCCAACCGGCTGGCTACCTCAGTTCAAGCGACTGCGAACCCGCTACGAGCGCCGCACTGACTGCATCTGGGACTTCTGCAACTTGCGTGCTGCGTCATCTGCCTGCGCCAAGTGTCCAAGCATTTGTCGCATGAGCAGGCTGTCCGGACCTGAGTGCAGTGATGCACTGGCCAGCTGCCACACTCGCCCGATGAGTATGAACCCTCAGCAAGATCGTTCCGTCGATCCGGAAGAGCTGCTGCTGCGGACGGACTGGAGCTCGGCGGAGCACTGCTGCCCGAACGTTGCGCCAGCGACGCCTGTGATCTTGCGACAACTTCTCGACACCGACGCGGGCAAGCAGGGCACTGCTCTCCGTAACCTGCAGCAGGCTGTCACGCATCAGGCCACCTTCTACAGCGCCACGGCGCCGGCGGCGTCGTTCGTGGCGGCGATCCTCGGGCACCCGCGGACTCTCACCAAAGTCACCGACCAGGGGCCATGGGACGCCGCCAACTTCGGTGAGGAACCGCGTTTCCTCCTTCGCGTCGGTCTCCTGAACTGGCTCGGCAGCACCGCCTGGGACGCCAACGAGGAGTCACCTGACGGCTACGAAGCTGACATTGAGGCGTTCCGCTCCCTTCGACCGACCCTCTATGACGCCATTCAGCCCTTCCTCACAGACGACGAGCCAGTTATCCGCGATGCCGCCCTGGCTGCTGTACTTCCGTTGCTTGCCTCCCCAGAGCTCGCCCACCAGGCTGAAGGCCTGCGTGATGACGTGTGGACTCTCGCCGCCGACAGCGCGCCTTACCGGCAGCGAGCGATCAACACACTCGCCAGCTGGGGCGAGGACATTACGCCCTTCCAGCAGTACAGGCACACACACCCCGCTGACGTCCGTGCACACGTTGAAGGCTTTACCGACGATCCGCCTTTCTGAAACCGCCTTTTAAGGGTGTGCACGTTCTGACGCTGCGCGGCGACCGCTGACTGAGCGGGTACGTCGACAGAGCGTCCGGGTCGGCAGCGGCCATGATCGACTGGGCGCGGCTGGAGGCACGGGTGAGTGGGAGTCAGGCGCGGAGGGCCTTTCGCAGGAGTTCTCCGAACTCGGCGGGGTGTGTGGTCAGTCCGGTGTGCCCGCCGGGGAAGTGCTGGAGTTCCGTGCCAAGACGCTCCGCTAGGAAGGCGGCCGGACGGTAGGGCAGTTCGCCGCGTGAGTCCTCGCCGCAGGCGAGCACGAGCTGGTGCGACAGCCCCTCCAGCATGTGGATGTCCGGGGCGTAGGACATGAAGCTGGGCACGATGCGTCCGACGAAGTACGGCAGGTTGGCCATCGTTCGCTCGGCCCGCCCCGCTGCTTGCGGCGGCAGCGTGATCTCGGCCTCCGGCTCGGTGGTCTCGCCGTCCTTCTTCATCCCCGCAACGAACACGGCCATCGCCGGCATGAGCCCCTGCGTGCGGAATGTGTCTTGCACACGCGCGATGAGCGCGCGATGTTCGGAGGCGTCCGGAAGGACCTCCACCAACGGCGGCTCGTGCGCCACCACACGTGCGAGGCGTTCGGGGTGGGCGGTGAGCAGGTGCATGGCGACGATCGCGCCCGAACTGGCGCCGAACACCCGGACGGGCTCACCAGGCGACAACAGTTCCAGTATCCGGAACGCGTCGTCGGCGTGCTCGGCCACTCGCTGCTCGGCCTCGGGGTCGTCCAGCGTGCTCCGGGACATGCCGCGCGGGTCGTAGGTCGCGACGGTGTATTCGACAGCCAGTCCGTCGACGATGCCGTCGAAGGAGGCCGCGCCACCCGCCCCTCCGGGGACCAGCAGCAGGAGTGGGCCCTGACCGCGTACTTCATAGTGCAGGGTGGCGCCGTTCACGCGCAGGCTGCCGATGGTCGGGCCGGTCATGCGGGTTCTCCTTCTCGGGACGGGGGCGGTGCTCCAGGAGGGCGTGCAGGGCGTCGAGGGCTCGAATCCAGGAGTGCTGCGGCGGGGACGCTCGTGCGCGAACCCGCCCGCAGCCTCCACGGTGACGAACCCGTGGAGTGTGCTGCGCAGCAGCCGGAACGCGTCGGCGAGACCGGCTCGGCAAGTCCGTAGCCGCGCAGCATGCCGTAGGTCAGCTCGACCGCGCGCCGCGGTCCGGGCGCCTTTGCGGCCGGCCGGTTCAGGGTCGATCTGGATCGGGGGCTGCGTCGCCGTGTAGCAGGCCGGGTGCTTGTGGGCGTACTGCAGCCAGGCGTTCGCAACGGCGACCAGAGCGTCGTTGCCCGACCGGTCGGCGGTCGCCTCCGCGATACGGAGGATCTTCTCGTCCGCCGTCAGAAGCGCGCTCCGCCCCGGCCGATTCTCCAGGTTGCGGATGTATGTATAGAGGCTCGCGTCGTTCACGCCCAGTCGCCGCGCCAGCTGCGACACGGCCACCTGGTCGAGCCCCACTTCGTCCGCCGGCCCGGCGCCCGCGATCGTCACCCGCTTCGCCGTAAACCCGGCTCGCACCATGCCCCCCCCAAAGCCGATCCTAATATCTCTAGGTATAACCTAGAGCCTCTAGGAGAGCAATCGCAGCAGTGACTGTTGATCTTCGCCTAGCGGTGGCTTCCGTGGTCGTAGGCGGTCATTGCGCACATGACCGCCTGGCCGCGAATGAACCCGGCTCCCCTCATCAGGACCCTTGGAATCGTTCATCTAGGCTGGCGCGGTGACTGATGAGCGGGAGCGGGCGCAGCCGTCGGGAGTGTGGGCCACAGCAGTGGGGGTGGCCAGGGTGCGGGCGCTGGAGACCGAGCGGGAGAACGCGCTGTTCCGCGACCCACTGGCACAGGCCTTCGCCACCGCCGGCGGCCTGTGGCCCTCCTCGCCGCCGCTGCCCGATGGCGAGGCCGCGCGACGCCGCCGGCTGGCCGTGGCGTTCTCCATCGTCATCAGGACGAAGTTCCTCGACGACCTGCTGCAACAGGCCTCCGCGTCCGGGGTCCGGCAGGTCGTGCTGCTCGGCGCCGGCATGGACAGCCGGGCCTTCCGGATGGACTGGCCCGAGAGCACCCGGCTGTTCGAGGTCGACACCGCCGCACCACTGGACTTCAAGGCTTCGGTGCTGCGCCAGGAGCGGGCCGTCGCACGCTGCGAGCGGATCACCGTCCCAGTGGATCTGCGTGAGGACTGGCCAGGCGCACTGGCCGCCGCAGGGCACGACCCGACTGCGCCGACCGCGTGGATCGCTGAAGGACTCCTGATCTATCTGCCCGAGGACGCGGTGGAACTGCTGCTGGCCCGGATCAGCACGCAGTCGGCGCCAGGCAGCCGAATGGGACTGACATTGGGCTCGCGCGGCGTGATCGAGCGCTTCGGCGCGGACGCCGCGCCGGGATCGGCGGCGTCCATGTGGGTCTCGGAGATGCCCGACGACCCGGTGGGCTGGCTGGCCGGGCACGGCTGGGAGGCCGACACCCACACCCTGCGCGAGCGCGCCGCCGCCTACGGCCACCCGATCAGCACCCCGCAGCAGCGCGAGGAGCAGCCCGGCGGACTGATCTCGGCGGTCCGCCGGTAGAGCGCTACCCGGTTCTCCAGGAGCTGCTGATTTCCTCGGTCGAGGACGCGTTGGCGAAGTCGGTGTCGTCAACGTGTTGACGTCCGTAGCCTTCGGCGGGTGAGTCTGATCGAGGTGGGTCCAGGGCAGGTCGAGCTCGTCCTGCGGGGGCAGGGGGTGCTGGCGGCCTCTGTCCGGTTGTTCGACTGGTCGCGTACGGATGAGTACGAGACTGCCTTCGCGGTGGAGGCCGTTGCTGATGGTGTGCGTGCACGGCTCGACAACGTGACCGTCACCGTCTGGGATGACATGAGCGAGTTCTTCGACGGCCTTGCGCGCGACTTCCGTGGTTGGGATGGGGAGCGGGTCTGGATCAACAACCACTTGGTCCTGACGGCGACCTTCGGCTCGGGTGGTCATGTGCATCTGTGCTGGACGCTTCAGTCCGATTTCTTTCCCGGTGGCTGGAAGAGCACGGTGACGACCGTGATCGAAGCCGGTGAAGGAATGACGGCTGTGGCCGCGGACGTGCGGGAGTTTCTGAGCCAGGGGTAGGTCGCCCACGTTCGCTCCGTGCAGACACCTTGGCGGCCTTCTTCCGGGCGCGGCGGCCCAGGTGTGGTCAGCTCGTCGCGCCAGCATCGGACGGAGGATTCGGACACCTCACTGCCGTCGGCCATGTCGGCCATGTCGGCCAACCGAATCGCCTTCAGATGGCGCCCTAGCAGATCGGCGAGGTGATCGACGGTGCGCGTGGACAGTGGCAGACGGCACTCGTAGACAAGCGGGCAGGTGTCCTCGGCATGCTCTTTGGTATTCGTCACACAATTCCAACAGCCGCCTGCAGCACCGGGGTTACCCCTGCGTCGCGCTGCGCCAGGCAGCTGCGCCCCTACTCATAGGCGGGTGGTGAAACGACCGTCAGGCTGTTTTGTGCAGCCAGCCGCGGACCGGCGCACCGCAGGTGCCCGGCCTGTCGCTACCGAGGCTGTGACCAGCGCAAGGGGCCCGGACGCCTGCCCTTTTCACCTTTGGTGAGGTGTGTGCTCTGGGTCGCCGCGACCGGCCGCCCGGGCCTCGGCAACGGCCGAGGCCCGGGGCCGAGGCTTCACGGCTGGGTTCTCGGCTGGGTTCTCGGCTGGGTTCTCAGGATCTTGCGCGAGGTCAGGCTCGCACGGAGCTGATCTTGTCGTTCCAGTCGAAGCCTTGCTCCGGCCCGTAGTTCACGTCGCCGGTCCAGGTCGGAGCCGGTCGCAGTGTGCGGAATTGGGTGCGGTTGAGTCCGCCGACATGGAACTCATGACCGCGGAAATCCGTGTCCTCGTAGATCTTCATCGGCCTACCGGTGTGGTTGACCAGGGATGACGCCCGATCATTCATGCCGTGACCCATATTGGCGACCGCCACCCGGGTGGCGAACATATTGCCGCCGGTCGGCTGCTCCCATCCACCCCACTCGTTCACCGTGTAGTTGTAGTCGGGGTCGGAATACAGACACAGGTAGCCCGCCGGGCACACGTCGGGGCCGGACGCCGCCGCGCCGCTCTTCCAGAAGAAGTCAGGAAGCACCTGCACGTCCGCCGCGCTTGCATGTGCGGCAGGAGCCAGCGCAAGGAATACCCCGACAGCCACCACGACTCGACTCACACGCCTAAGCATCGTGTGATCTCCCTTTCCATTGCTGAGGAGTGATCACTCGATCAACGCGCAGCATGACAAACCGTCACGCACATCTGCCCCTGCCCCTCGAGTACTTCCATGGTCGTCACGGGCGCTGACGGACGGCTGCTGTTCTGCAGCCCGGCCGAACCCGCGAGCTGCGCGGACATCGCCCATGCCCGCCAGTTGGGCCTGGGCAAGCTCCTGGCCAACGGACCAGCCGTGGAGATCCTCGTCGGAGTCAGTGACCAGCGCCCGCGCACTACGAGATCCACCGGATCCTGGCCTCGGCGCCGGGCCGGTGCGAACGGTCCGCAAATCCGCCGCTGTTCGCGTCGGCGTGCGGGTGGTAATTCCCGGGACCATTGTGACCACCGAACTACCTGGCTACCCTGAGCGCGCTGGGGATCTCCGGGATCCGAATCCGTCTCTCCCGGCTCTGGCTGATCAAAAAGAGAAGGAACCGATGCAATGAAGAGAAAGATTGATCGCTTCTTACGGCGCAGCCTCGTGGTTCTTCCCCTGGTGGCGGGCATTTCCGTGGGCCTCACCCTTCCAGCCGAGGCTGCCTCGGGCGGTTCAACCGGAACTGGAGTCAGGGCCTCCTATTCCTGGACGTGGAGCCGTACCGCCATTACGGGGATCAGTGCCACCGTTTATGACACGGCCTGCGACAACAACGACGTCTACGGCTACATCCGGCTCTACGACGTAGCCGGGGTCATCGCGAACGGATCCCAACAGCGCTGGAGCGGGGGCTGCAACACCTCCGGCGGCTTCACCCTGTCCGGACTGCGATTCTCGAACAGCCGCACCATCGCCGTCATTCGCATCTTCGCGTGCGTTGACGACGCGGGCGGCGACTCGTGCTGGTACTCAGGCGACTACGCCAACCCTTATCGCTGATCAGAGGGTGAAAAGTACCGCGCATTCGTCACGGCAGACCTTGGCTCGCCGGACCGTGCCGCCATCCACGGGCCCGTTCCGGTGGAGCCGAGTGTCATGATTCCAAGCATGTCCGCGGAGACACCAATGTCTGTGCCGGTCACCCGACGAGGTGGAGGCGGCTCGTACTCCTGCGGGTGGCTTCCCGATCAGGCTCTCCCTCTGCGGCACCTTTTGGCGCGTCGAGGAGAGGGACGTGCCGGAGCCGTACGCGGCCCTGCTTTCCGAACTCGCCGGCTTCGACCTCGTCGTCTACGTGCACCTCGGCCATCCTGCGCCGGCGTACCTGCATGGTCGGCTACCAGCCGCCCCCGCAGACACGCTAGGGTCTGCACCAGGCCCTTTCTCAAGCTCACCGGCCCCTGGCACCGCCGGGGACTGGCCAGTTGAGAGGGGAACATTCCTTGAACAGTGAAAAGAGCAGTATCCGGTCCCGCGTCCTGCGCGTGGCCACCGAGGTCGTGTCCAGCATGACGGCGGCTGTACTCGCCAACGTCATCACTGCCTGGCTCGGCCTGTAACCGAGGAAGGGCTCAGGGGCAGACCGGGGAGTACAGCCGGGAACGCCCCGCCTCAGTCGGCCGCCCCGCCGACTCCCCCTGCAGACGCAGGCCATTTGACGGGCGCCGTGACGGCCGCCGACCCGCGTCTGCTGCACGCGACGCCGGATTCTCCGTCGCCGAGACCGGTCGGCTCCTCGTGGCGCGGCCGTCCGACACGGACCTGCGAGCCCGCATGGCCGCCAAGGCCCGCAACCTGCACGAACAGATCGACCGGCTCACGCGGCTCCGCGACAGCCTCCGGCACGCCGCCGTCTGCACCCACGAACCCGTCGTCGACCGCCCCGACTTCAAACGCGCCGTCGGCAACGTGCCCGTAGGAGCTCACGCCCCGGACACCTCCGCCTCCTGACCGCCATCGGCCGCAAACGGTCACTCCCTCCGGGTGGCAGGACCGATGATCGCAGCGCATCGACCGCCAGGACAGCGGGCACGAGCAGACGTCGGTCCAGGCTGCGGTCAAGGGCAACGAGCTTCTCCACTTGATCGAGGGCAGGTTGATCCGGCTGGAGCTCCCGTTCGGTTCAGTGGGCGGGCTCGGTCCTGCGCCGCCCCGCCCCCATCACCAGCGAACCGGATGGGACGGCGCCATTCCTACCGCTTCGGCAGGAGGCGCGTACTGCGAGGCGCGCGCCGACAGCCTGCGCCCTGAATGCATCAAGACGACGGTCAGGATCCCGCCACCCAGTTCCGCGGTCAGGCGACGCGCTGTCACCATCAGCCGCTATGAGTTCACTTGAAAGGCTGGCCGCGTTCAAGCCCGACACCTGCAGCACCGGCGCCGGAGGCATCGACTGGAACGCCGTCGGCTCCGCCGGATCCATGAGCGCCTTCTGCGGAATCATGGCCGGCTTCGTCCTTTCCGGCATCGTCGTCATCATCGGCGAGCGAAACCCGTCCGGGGGTGACGGCCACGCCTCGCGTGGCCTGAGACTCCTGCTGCCCTGCTTCGTCGGTCTGGCCACGGCGTCCTACCTGTACGCGCTCACCTCTGGCGAACTGGTCTGCAACCGCGCCATCACCGAGCAGTTGTTCTCCGGCGCCATCCTCGCCGGCGACGCCGTCGTGGTGATCGTCGCCCTGGCCTGGCTGCTGCCCGCCTACGGCCGCGACACCCCCGACACGGTGAGCTTCTTCCGCGGACTCATCCAGTTCGCCGCGCAGTTCTCCACGCTGATGCTCATCGTGTCCGCCAACGGATTCACCAACTCCGTTCTCCACCATCGCGCCGCCGGGTGGTCCGACGCCCTGGTCTGGACGAGCGGGGTCCTCGTCTCCGGAGCCGTCTTCCACTTCTGGTGGCAGCCTCCTCCCGCAGCGCCCTCCATCCGGCCCGCAGGACAGACCGAGGAGCAGTGGCGCGACGACGTCCACCTCAACCGGCGGGTGCGCATAGCGTCCTGGACAACGCTGCTCGTGGGCGGAGCCCTCGCCATCGCGAGCGGAGTCGCCGTCGGCATCCCTTCCGGCCACTGGACCGCAATGTCGCCGGCACTGGTCTACGGCCTCGGCGAGTCCTCGCTCCTTCTGCCCGGATCCATCATCATCACCGCCGTTTGGGCAGTCCCCCGCGCATGACTCCCGGGCTCGGACAGGGCCGCCAGGCGCAGGTGTTCGGCGAGGGCCTCGGTCGCCGTCGGTGCGGCGTGGGCCTTGACGCCCCAGGCCAGGAGGTGGTGGCGGCGGGCCCAGGGGTCCTGCAGTTCGCTCACGTCCACGGGCTGGTGGGGATCGATGGCTCGACGTGGTACGACGGCGAGCCCGACGCCTGCGGCGGCGAGGGCGACGAGGACACTCAGGTTGGCGACCGTGGTGCGGTGGCGCACCACCGGAGCGTGGGGTCCCAGGTGCTTCTCGATCCAGCGGCGCAGCGAGGAGTCGGCGTCGAGCCCGACGAGGGGGTGTTCGGCGGCCTCGCGGTAGGTGAGCGCGGTCCGTCCGGCAAGGATGCCTCCGGCCTGGCCGATCACGACGAGGGAGTCGTCGCCGAGGGGTTCCATGCGCAGGCCGCAGTCGCGGGCCTCGTCGTCGAGGACGACCCCCAGGTCCGCTTCTCCGTCGGCGAGCATCCGCACGGTCCGCGGGGTTCGGCTCTCGGTGACGGTGACATCGGTGTCCGGGTGTGCACGGAGAAAGGAGACCAGGGCCCGGGGAACCAGGCGGTGCATCGCGGAGCCGCCGCCCAGCAGGATCAGCGGGGCGCCCGGGGACCGGGTGTAGCTCGCGACGGCGCTGTCCAGGCGCGCGGTCTGGGCGAGCACGTCGCGCGCGTGGCGGGCCAGGGTCGTCCCCGCAGGCGTGGGCCGCACGCCCCGTCGGCCG
Source organism: Streptomyces sp. NPDC002588 (assembly GCF_040295925.1). Taxonomy (NCBI): domain Bacteria; kingdom Bacillati; phylum Actinomycetota; class Actinomycetes; order Kitasatosporales; family Streptomycetaceae; genus Streptomyces; species Streptomyces sp. NPDC002588. Next base: position 88,383 of record NZ_JBEOWF010000022.1, on the reverse strand, counting down.
CGGATCAGCAGGGCGACACCGGCATGGTGTTCCAGTGAGCGCACCCTGGCGCTGGCCGAGGGCAGGCTCAGGTGCATGCGGTGAGCACCGGCCGTGATCGACCCCTCCGTGACGATGTGGAGAAAGAGCCGGAGGTCGTCCAGGTCATAGCGCACCGGCTCAGGCTAAGCCGCAGGCTTAGGCTGGGTACACCGATGACGCATTGTGGAAGCGATCGGCACCGGGCGATCCTCGGCGTGTGTCCGAGTTGTCGCTTGTCCTGCTGGCCGGTGTCGCCGCCGGAGTCCTCAACGCCATGGGCGGTGGTGGGACGTTCGTGGCGCTGCCCGCTCTCGTCGCGTTCGGCCTGTCGCCGGTGACGGCGAACGTGGTGTCGCGGGTCGCTCTCGTGCCCGGCGCCGTGGCCGGCGCATGGGTGTACCGACGCGAACTCACCCCGGTCGGGCCTGCGTCGACCAAGGCACTGACAGCGATCAGTGTGGTGGGCGGTGGAGTCGGTGCAGGTCTGTTGCTGGTGCTGCCCGCGTCGTCGTTCGACGCCGCGGCGCCGTGGCTGCTCGCCTTCGCCACCGTGGTCCTCGCCTGCGGCCGTCGCCTTTCCAGGGCGTTGAGCAGAACGCTGGGCCGCTCGGTCGGTATGAGTGCGCGGGCCGTCCTCACCGGACAGTTCTTCCTCGCTGTGTACGGCGGATACTTCGGCGGGGCCGTAGGCATCATGATGCTGGCCCTGTGGAGCATCGGTCTCGGCCTCGACGCAGCGGTCAGCAACCCGATGCGGATCGCCCAGCTCGCGGCCGTCTACGTCGGCGCGACGACACTGTTCCTCATCGCCTCGGACACGCTGAGCGCTCCGCTGCTCCTCACCGTCATGCTGGCCGGCGCCGTGTTCGGGGGCTTCGCGGGCGCCCACCTCGCCCGCCGACTGCCCGCCTGGCTGCTGCGGGGCGTCCTTCTGACCACCGCCATGACCACGACCGTCCTGTACTTCCTGCGCGGCTGACCTGACGGGGAGCCGCAGTGAGCACCGCCCACCGTCGGGAGCGGAGGTTGACCCGCATGATCGAAGACGACGCCCGAGCCCCCGCGCCCTGCCCGGACACGGCGCGAGCGAGGATGGTGATGGCCTACGAACCGCGAAGCGGGGTGAGGTGGGTCTGTCGCTGGTCAGTATCGACTCCCCCACCGTGCGGGCCCATCACGTTGCCGCCGGGACGAACACGAGCCAGGACGTGCTCGCCTCCTTGGAGAGGGCTTCCGTCGAAGAGGAGGAGGCCAGGTCAAAGGGGGCCGTCCAGGGGGGCGAAGCGGGCAGGACGGTGGTGCCGATCCCGAGCGGGACGAGCGGCGCCGCGTCCGGGTCGGCGCAGGGTTCGCCTGAAATCCGCTCTGCTGGGGCGCTCCCGGGGCGGGCAGACCAGCAAGGTCCCTCTCGCCGCCGACCGCAACTGCCGGACGTTGGCGTTGGTCTTGACCGCGGGACAGGCGGCCTCATCCCAAAGACCTCACCCGAACCAGAGCCGAGAGTCCCGCAGATCACCGAGGTGCGTAGCTTCTCGGGATCGCGGGTGTGGGCTCTCAGCGGCAGTCGCATTCCCAGATGCCGGGATTTCGGTGGCCAACTGCCACCCGGGGCGTGGGGATTGTGCACCGCCGGCGTGGTGTCGGCCCCGCGGGCTCAGGCGAGGGCGGCGACGAGCAGGGTGAAGGCGGCGATGATGACGGCGACGCGGACGTAGTGGAAGCGGAGCCAGCGGTTCATCTGCTCCTTCCAGTCCTCGGGCCGGTTCTCGGGGGTCCACGTCTTGTTCCGGTTGTTGATCGGGACGAGCAGCAGGAGCGACATGATCACGCTCAGGATCAGCAGCGCGGCGGCGATGACGACCAGGCCGGCGCCGTGGTGATGCCATCCGGCGATCGCCCAGAGCGCGCTCAGGACGAGCGAGCCGATGTACCAGAACGGCATCAGGGCGCCGAGCATCCGGCCCCCGTGGGCGTGGCCGAGTTGGCCACTGTCCTCGGGGAGGGCGTTGAGGATCGGGTTCATGACGAAGGCGACGGCGAATTCCACCCCCACCATCAGGCCGACGACCACGGTGGTGAAGACCTCAAGTGCGTTGAGCATGACTACCCCTCGTGAAATCTAGTGCCGCTAGATGGCAATGCAACGCTAGTACTACTGCCGCTTGATTGTCTAGCAGTGCTAGGATCGAGTCATGTCGGTACAGGAACGCAAGGAGCGTGAACGGGCGGCCCGCGAGCGCCTCATCGTGGCGACGGCCCGCGAACTCGCCGAGCAGCAGGGCTGGGACGCGGTCACCACCCGCCGGCTCGCCGAGCGCATCGAATACAGCCAGCCCGTCCTCTACAGCCATTTCCGCGGAAAGCGCGAGATCATCGGCGCCGTCGCCCTCGAGGGTGCCGCCGAGCTGGCCGCGGTGGTGCGGGCCGCGGCCTCCGCCGCGGACGGCCCGCGCGAGCGGGTCGCCGCCCTCGCCCGCGCCTACCTCGACTTCGCCGAGCGCAACCCGGCGGTCTACGACGCCATGTTCCAGCTCGACGGCGGCCTGGCGTTCGCCGACGAGGACACCCCGGAACCTCTCAAGGACGCCTTCGCTGCGCTACTGGAGAGCCTCAGCGAGGTCGCCGGGGACGGCGTCCACCCGGGGCTGTTCACCGAGCTGTTCTGGGCGGCCCTGCACGGAGTGGCGACCCTGACCCGGGCGGGACGGCTGCCGCCGGAGTACCTCGAGCCGAGGATGGAGCTGCTGGTGGACCGGCTCGCCATCACCTGACACCCCCTCACGGCGGGCACCCGGCCGGGGCCCCCGGGCCCCGCCACTGCCTGCCCGCGGCACCGCTTTTGGTTACTCGCGCCCACACGGCGCAGCCGCAGACCGCCCGGGCCCCTAACACCAGACGGGCACCCGCGCCCCGGCCGACCGACGGTGAGCAGAGCGTGGGGATAACCTGCCCCGGGCCTTGCCCCGGCAGTGCGGGACGTGGGCCTTGATCTGGCGGGCCAGCGCGAGCGCGGCCTCCAACTGGGGCCGCACGCACCCGTACCCGGGTGCTGATCTTCTCGGAGAACACCTTGTCGCACGGGATGCCGTGCTTGGCGAGCCGGGGCACCTTGGTGATGCGGCCGGTGTGGTAGGTGCCGGCGACCGCGCCGGAGCGCGAGCGGCAGGGCGAGCCGATGTCGGCCTTGCAGCGGGGGCAGGGACGGCGCTCGACATCGTCGGCGTCGCTCGGGGAAGCCTCTTGAGGGACCGTCATGCCCGTGGCTGCTGTCACAAACGATTCTCAGAAGTACCTCGAACCCGCCTCTGAGTGAGAACGGGTTCTGCGAACCGAACCGGCACTTCGCGATCTCCGTGCGACTCTCTTTGATCTTGCTCGACAAAGGACCGTTTGTGAGAACCGCGTGGCTTTGAGGGCCTATTGAGCTTCGTCGCCGGAGCCGGCCGGTGCGTACTGATTCGCCTTACGGTTCGCCGCCGCCAGCCCGAGCGTTGCCGAGGCGTGCGATCACCAGCCGTACTCGTCGGGTTCTGCTTGACCTACGATGACGCCGTGAAGTTCGTGATGGTGCCTGGTGGCTGGCAAGGCGGATGGGTGTTCGACTCGGTGGCCGCCGAGCTGCACCGAGACGGTCACCACGTCGAGGCGGTGACCCTGTCAGGGTTGGAGTTGGACGGCCCAGTCGATGTGGACCGTCCGCCGAACCTCGACACCCATATCGACCAGGTAGCCGAGATCATTGACCGTAGCGACGAAAGGCCCCTCGCACTGTGCGGGCACAGCTACGGCGGGATGGTGATCGCTGGTGTCGCGGATCGGCTCAGCGACCGCCTCGACCAGCTCGTCTTCATCGACGCCTACGTCCCGGACGACGGGGATTCGTGTTGGTCTTTGACCAGTGACAGCTTCCGGGAGTCGTTCATAGCCGGCGCCCGCGCCGACGGTCGTTGGGTCGCAGTCCCTGATGGGCTCGACCCTCGCGCGCGACCGCACCCAATGGCGAGCTTCGTCCAGTCGATCAGGCTGGGAGGCAACCCCAACCGCGCGCTCGGCCGAACGTTCATCAGTGGTGGCGCGTGGGCAGGTAGCCCGTTCGTGACCCTGACCGAACGGTTGCGCAACGACTCAGGCTGGCGGGTTCACGAGATTCCCGTTGGTCACAACATCGCCCGCCGCGACCCGCTTAGCCTCGCGGCCGTTCTCGGCGCATTGCCGCGCGACTCCGCCTGACGCAGTACTTCGGCGACGGCCCGGCATCATGGTCCGCTTCGGCACGACGAACCGCAGCCCGTCGACCGAGGCCAGCAGCCCCTCGCCCCAGAACTTCACGATCGGCACCTCGGCCTGAGCCTCGATCAGCTTCGCGTTCACCGCGGCGATGTGTCCACCCGCAGGTAGTACTGATCGACGTGGACCCAGCCGGGCTCGCGTGAGCGCCTCGTCCTCGGCGTCGATGACCGGGGCGTGCCCGATGTTGCACGCCTCGCTCACCAGCAGCGCGATCAGCGAGGTCCTGTCCGCTCGGGTCGGTGCCGCCCAGCGGGCCGGCGTTGGCGTACCCGTACTGGTTGGCCTGGGCCGACGGGGCAGGGTCGAGCTGGTAGGTGTCCCGCGAGGCGAACGTGCCCGTCCCCGGCTGGTACCAGCGCGACGCACCTTCCGGTCGAGCTGGTCGGAAGCCTTCGCTCCGACCGAGTCCTGTGGCTGCCGAAGCCGCCGCGGGTCTACGACCCGAGGGGCGGCCGCCCGCCGAAGCACGGACCGGAGTTGCGCCTGACGAAGCGGGAGACCTGGCAGAAGCTGTTTCAGATCCGGTGATCTGTGACGCTCTGCGGCCGGTGGACGGTCGGGGACGCCGGTGGGACGAAGTGCTTCAATTTGCCCGATCGGCGGTGTCCGGCTTTCTCGCCTGTGCCGATAGGACGTCGCGGAGAGCGAGGGGGAGGCGGCCGGTCAGCCGGGTGTAGTCGTCGCAGACTCGATCCCAGCGTTGTTCGCGCACCGAGGCGAACATGGACGAGAAGGCGTAGAGCCACCAGGGATCCAGGCCGGTCGCCGCTGTCTCGGCGCAGTAGGTGTCAGGTGGGATGTCCACGTAGGCGACGGGCGTCTGCCACGCTTCCGCCGCGACCGAGGCGATGCCGGCCAGGTCCGCCGACTCAGGTCCGGTGATGTCATGGTGACGCCCGGTCGGCTCGCCTACAGCGAGCGCGGCGAGGGCGCGGGCCACGTCGTCGCGAGCCACCAGAGAGACCCGGCCATCCGCAGCCGGGAGCCGCAGCAGTCCGGTCGCGCGCGCCTTCGTGAGCCAGTCTTGGAAGAACTCGATGTACAGCGCAGCCCTGGCGAACGAGCACGGGACGCCGGAGGCCAGGAGTAGATCCTCGGTGAGCCGGTTGGCCACGGCGTAGCAGAACGGGGACGCCGTGTCGGCATCGACGCTGCTCAGCGCCGCGACATGGCTGACGCGCTCGGCTGTCACGGCGGCGACGACGTTGCGGTGGTGCAGCAGCATCCGTGCATCGGGCCCGTCACTCGAGACGAAGACCAGGGTGTCCACACCCTTCAGCGCGGCTCGCAGAGCGGGCGGATCGCTGTAGTCGGCGACGGCGACCTTCACCTGCGGCGGCAATGCCTCGGCAGGCAGCTTCCGCCGGGTCATCGCTACGACGTCCACGCCCTCCCGGCCCGCGAGCAACTGCACCACCCGCCTGCCCAGGCGGCCCGCTGCCCCGGTTACCGCAATGCGCATCGTTGCCCCCGTCGCCTTACCAGTGAACGAGCGTCACACTATCCGGCGCCTGTCGGCTCGGCTCTCTGCGAAGTCCCATGGGCACAGGTGTGGGAGCCGGACCCTGCCGACCGACCAACGACAACACCCAGGGGGCAGCTCAGGCGCTCGGCGAATTGGAGCGCCCGGTCAGCGCGCCGCAGGGCGCAATAAATCAAGCATGTCGGCTCATTGTGGCGAAGCCGTGCTCCACCGGTGCCCGGACCGCTGCCAGTGCGGTGTTCGACAGCTTCTGTCCTCGTGCCAGGGGCCGGTTCCGGGCGGCCTTGTAACCGGTGATCACTGCGGGGCCGGTGTCGGGGCCGCTGTCGTCGAGCCCGACGAAGCCCAGGTCGGCGATCGCCCCGAGACCGGCCGCCCGCAGCTTGGCGCCCAGCGGCCGGGTGATCTGGCCGGTGGCAACGGGTTCTTCACACCAATCTCAACTGCCTTCGGGAGTCCGCCAGTTATGCCCAGTCGGCGCCCGCCTCCCTACGCCTGGGAACGTGCGGCGAACCTGCCGTCAGGACGCTTGTGCAGTCAGCCGCGGTCGGCGAGCTCGGTCATCTTCGCCCGCAACGGTTCCAGCTTCCCGCGCACCGTCACCTCAAGGCCCAGCTCCAGCATCCCCAAGCCCTCCCCGCGCTCTCCCGGCACCGGCCCGGTCAGGGATCGTAGGAGGCAAGGCGGTCTGCCGACAACGGCCCTGGCGACAGGTCAGACGATCTCCACCATGGACACCCGTCGACGACCAGCGCGAGTACCCCGCCCGCCCCGCACACCAGAACCGTGGCCTGTGTACTTCATGTTGCACAGTCTCATTGGGAATGCGGCACTCTTCGCCCGGATGCCTGCCCGCGGCGTGCGTGGTGGTACGTCTTCGATCAGCGGTCGATGGCGGCCATGTTGTCCGCGTCGTAGCGCTCGCCGGAGGCCCGGGGCAGGTCGTTCAGGCGGGCGACGTGGCCGGCAGTGAGCTCGATGTGGTCGGCGGCGGCGTTCTCCTCCAGCCGGGCGACTCGCTTGGTGCCGGGGATGGGCGCGATGTCGTCACCCTGGGCGAGCAGCCAGGCCAAGGCGACCTGTGCGGGCGTGGTGTCGATCTCGGCGGCTACGGCCCGGACCTCGTCGACGATTCGCAGGTTGCGCTCCAGGTTGCCGTCGGCGAAGCGGTGGTTGGTGCGGCGCCAGTCGTCGGTGTCAAGATCGTTCAGGGAGCGGATGTTGCCGGTCAGGAAGCCGCGGCCAAGCGGGGAGTACGGCACGAAGCCGATACCCAGTTCGCGCAGGACAGGCAGGATCTCGGCCTCCGGGTCGCGGGTCCACAGGGAGTATTCGGACTGGACCGCGGTGACCGGATGCACGGCGTGAGCGCGGCGGATCGTGGCGGGGCCGGCCTCCGACAGGCCGATGTGGCGGATCTTTCCTTCGGCCACCAGTTCGGCCAGCGCGCCAACGGTCTCTTCGATGGGCGTGCCGGGGTCCACCCGGTGCTGGTAGTAGAGGTCGATGTAGTCGGTGCCCAGGCGCTTCAGTGATCCCTCCACGGCCAGGCGGATGTTGGCCGGGGTGCTGTCCGGAGCCGTGCCACCGGTGTGGGAGATCAGTCCGAACTTGGTCGCCAGCACGACCTCGTCTCGGCGCCCCTGCACGGCCCGGCCGACCAGCCCCTCGTTGATGAAGGGGCCGTACCCCTCAGCGGTGTCGACATGGGTGACCCCGAGGTCCAGAGCGCGGTGGATCGTGCGGATCGACTCGTCGTCGAACTGGCCGGCGCCGGTGTAGAACGCCGACATTCCCATGGCTCCGAGACCGATGCGCGAGACCTTGAGGCTGCCGAGCGAAACGGTTTTCATGGCGCGGACTTCCCTTCCCATCACTTAAGTACCGGTCGGTGCAGAACCCTAGCACATCAAGACCGACCGGTACTGAACTGTGCTCGTCGCCTGGGTGGGATGAAACTGCTGGTCAGCGTAGATCTGTACCGAGAGGTACGCTTGTGGCATGGGTGACTCCCGTAGGGCCGTCATGGGTCGGCCTCGAGAATTCGACATCGACCAGGCGCTGGAACGCGCGATGCGGGTGTTCTGGGCCCGAGGGTACGAAGGTGCAAGCCTCGCTGAACTGACCGGCGCCATGGGGATCACCAAGACGAGCATGTACGCGGCCTTCGGCAACAAGGAGCAGTTGTTCCGCAAGGCCCTCCAGCGCTACGGCGCGGGGCCGGCCGCCTATGCCACGCGCGCCCTGGAGGAGCCCACCGCACGGGCTGTGGCCTTGACGTTCCTCCGCGGAGCGGTCCGCACCACGACCCCTCCCGGCGGCCCCTCCGGGTGCCTGACCGTGCAGGGCGCGCTGGCGTCGAGCGACGAGAGCCGGGCCGTCCACGACCTGCTTGTCGACTGGCGCAACGACGCGGGGGTCCGCCTCGAGGAGCGCTTCCGGCGTGCCGTCAACGAGGGTGATCTTCCGCGCGACGCCGACCCTCGGCATCTTGCCCGGTTCATCATGACGATGGGTTTCGGCATCGCAGTGCAGGCCGCCAACGGCCTCGGTCCTGCTGAGCTCGATGAGATCGTCGACACGGCGTTGCTCGGCTGGCCTGCATAGCGGCTGCACCCCTTCGCTCGCCCCGGTGAGACATTCTCCGCGCAGGAGGGCCGTGACGGTGCGGCAAAACTTCGGTACCGTCCGGGACAGAAGTTTCGGGCAGTAGTTCCTCCCCCTGCCGACGATCACCGCGACGAAACCGTCAAGAGCCGTCGCGAAACACCCAGCATGACCTCCGCTCCGGGGGCCGAAGAAGGAGATCATGTCCGACAGCGACCTGCGTGAGTTCTACCTGCGCTACATCGGGGCGCTCAACGCACACGAGATCTCCCGCATGGACGAGTTCATCAACGACGAGACCACCCTGAACGGCGAGCCGGGCACTCGGGACCAGGTCATCGCTGTGCTGAACGGCGACATCGACGCGGTCCCGGACTTCCACTGGGAGCCCCGGGAGATCGCGGTCGATGGTGATCGCCTGGCCGCCCGTCTGACCAACACGGGCACGCCCGCCAAGGAGTGGCTCGGCGTGGCTCCCACCGGCGCCTCGTTCGAGATCGTCGAGTACGCCATCTACCAGGTTCGTGACGGGCGGTTCGTGCACATGACGGCCCTGCACGACGCCGAGACCCTGAGGCGGCAGCTCGGTGCCTGACCCCCGTAAGCCGATCGGCGTCGGCATCGTCGGCCTGAGCGCCACGGGAGGCTGGGCGGCCGGAGCTCACCTGCCCGCGCTGAGAGCCGTCGACGGGATCGAGCTTCGCGCGCTGGCGGCGAGCTCCGAAGCCTCCGCCCAGGCCGCGGGAGCGGCGTATGGCGTACCCGCGTACACGTCGGTCGAGCAGCTCGCCGGCGACGAGAACGTCGACCTCGTTGTTGTCGCCGTCAAAGTGCCCCAGCATCGCGAACTCGTGTTGCCCGTGCTGAAGGCGGGAGTGCCGGTGCTCTCCGAGTGGCCGCTCGCCGTCGACCTGCGCGAGGCCGAGGAGATGGAGCGTGCCGCCGGGACGACGCGCACCTTCGTCGGTCTTCAGGGACGCTCCTCGCCTACCTTCCGCTGGCTGGCCGACCTCGTGTCCGAAGGATTCGTGGGGGAAGTGCTCTCCGCCACCGTCGCGGCGTCTTCGACCGAATGGGGCACTCCGGTGTCTCAGAACATGGTCTACACGCTCGACCGCAAGCTCGGGGCCACGATGCTGACCATCGCGTTCGGACACGCGATCGACCTGGTATCGATGGTCGTCGGCGAGCTTCAGGAAGTGGTCGCTACGACCGCGACCCGGCGCCGCCAGGTTCCCCTCGGGCGCACCGGGCAGGTCGTCCCGATGACCGCCGAGGACCAGATCGCGATCTCGGGCACCGTGGCGGGCGGGGCGATCCTGTCCGTCCACCACCGTGGAGGCGCGGCATCGAGTGCAGGGTTCTCTCTGATCATCGACGGCACGGAGGGGAGACTCGAGATTACCGCCGCCGAGTTCCCGCACCTCGGTCCGGTCACGGTGCGTGGCACACGCAGCGGCGGTCGGCCTACGAAGGTCACGCTGCCCAGCGGCTACGACGACTATCCCGGCCTGGCCGGAACAGTGATCCACACCCTGGTGCACGCCTACGCCGCGATTCGGGACGACCTCGTCCACGGAACGGCTGTCGCCCCGGACTTCACCCACGCCGTCAAGCGCCACCGACTCCTTGACGCGATCGTACGGTCCGCCGCCACAGGCCAACGAAAAGCCCTCCATCCTTAGGCGCGCAGCCAGTCGATCTCGACACTGCCCGACATCACTTCGCCACATCGGCCCCTGCCATGTGTGCCGGCATACTCGGCCGCACGCCGACCGATCGAGAGCGGACACGAGCGAGCATGGCGTTCACCGCTGCAGAACCCGACAACGACCCTGGCGACAGGTCAGACGATCTTCACCATGGACACCCGCCGACGACCAGCGCGAGTACCCCGCCCGCCCCGCACACCAGTCTCTGGACATGGTGGAGGAGGACGCCCGCTGCCAGTTCGCCCTCAGGGGACGCGGTTCTGAAGTTTTTTTGCCGACCGAGGAAGCCCGTAATCCGACTCTGACCGGCGACGATCCAGTCGGCCACCGGCTGATGTGCTCGTCCAGGTCGCGATCAGGTCGGTCGCATGGATGATCTGTGGATCACTGAGTTCAGCCGGGTCGCCGGGACCTCGGGAGGGTGGGGGTAGGCGGCTTGCCGGTGCTGGAAGGAGAGGATCTTCGGGTTCTGGACGACGCCGTCGCGGATCTCGATGGCCCTCCCGATCGTGACGTCTCCGTCCCATGCCGCGGGACCGCTCATGACCGCGCGCAGATAGGGCAGGAGCGCCTCGCTGTTTTCCCAGGTGGCGGAGTTCCACAGGTGGGACGGGCTGTGATCCACCGCGTAGTAGTGACAGCCCGGCCCCACCGCGAGCATGGGCTCGCCGAAGGTGGTCGGGCGGGCCCATGCGAAGCCCATGCCCTCGTCACAGGCGACGTCGATGAAGAAGGTGCCCGGCCGGAACAAGGCGAGTTCCTGGTCGGTGACGAAAGTGAGCGGCGCGTCGGTGTCCTGCAGGACGCAATTGACGATGATGTCGAACCCGGCCAGGTACTCCGCCAGAGGCGCGGAACCGGCCGCGGTGAAGGCACGCAGTCGAGACGAGTCGTCCTCCTCCTCGAAGTGGCCCATCACGACGGATGGCATCGGTGAGGCCACCGCCGCGGCGGCGCGCTGGGTGAGGACCGTGACGTCGGAAACCCCCATGGCGCCCAGGCCCGTGACCGCTCCGCGCGCCGTTGCGCCGAAGCTGATGACCACCGCGCGCAGGCGGCGCCCGTAGCTGCCGGTCAGCCCGCCGAGCTGGAGGGCGTGCAGCACCGAGCAGTAGCCGGCGAGCTCGTTGTTCTTGTGGAACACATGGACGCTGAAGGCGCCGGTGGAGGTCCAGTGGTTCATGGCCTCCCAGGCGATCAGGGTCAGCCGCCGGTCGATGGCGAGCTGGGTCAGCTTCTCGTCCTGCACGCAGTGCGGCCATCCCCACAGCACTTGGCCCTCGCGCAGCTCGGCGACGTCGTCGTGCATGGGTTTGGGCAGCAGCAGGACGTCGCACTCGGCGAGGAGTTCCGCACGGGAGCGCAGGCCTGCCACGAGTGGTCGCAGCGCGTCATCGGCGACGCCGAACCGTCGGCCGTAGCCCTGTTCGAGGAAGATCCGCTCGCGTACGTCCGGGGCGATGCGTTCGAGGTGGCTGGGGTGCAACGGCAGCCGGAACTCGTTCTCCTTGCGGGAGGAGGCAAGTGCTCCGAGGCTCATCAGGCTCATGTGGGGCGGCTCATTTCCGACCGGACGCGATGCGCTCCGGGATTGCCGTTCCCCGAGGGCGACGCCGAAACGGATGACGGCGTGCGAGGTGCGCTCGGTACCGCCACCGTACTCCCTTCCCGAGCCCGGGGGGCGGCGGGATGGGGCAACACTGCGTAGCGTCTGCGGCCTGTGCGTATTCGGCAGACGTCCGCCCGTAGGTGAGGTGAACACCCGTGGAGAAGCGGGGACCAGTTCCCGCAAGGACGGTGAAGAAACCAGGTGAATCGACCGTGTGTTCTTCTCTTCGCCGGGCACGAGGAGCGACGGAGGTTGATAACTATGGTTCCCCTGCTTCTCGTTCTGCTGTTGGCTCTCGTCCTCTTCGGCGCGGGCTTCGCGCTCAAGGCACTGTGGTGGATCGCCGTCATCGTGCTGGCCGTCTGGCTGCTCGGCTTCGCCATGCGCAGTGCGGACACAGGCGGCCGCAAGGGCCGCTGGTATCGCTGGTAACCACCGTCAGCAGCCGGCCTGTGGGCTCCGGGAACACCCGGGGCCCACAGCCCTGTCCCGCCTCGGGACACCGCTTCGGGCGGTTCGGCACGAGCGGCGACGGCATGCCGATCGGTGCGCGCGGGCTACGGCGGGTGCTGGAAAGCACGGAGTACGCCGAGGTGCGAGCCGAGTTGCGGGAGGCGGCGGCCGACGGCTGTGGGAGGGCCTCTACGGGCGACGTGGTTGGGGGTGGGGTCGGCGGTCAGGCGGTGTGGGGACGACGGGGGATGCTGTCTTCACCGGCGGCACCAGTCGGTTGCGGGGGGACCCCGCTGTCGGCGCCGGTAAGGGCGACGCCGCGTACAGTTCCTCGGCGACGGCGACGAAGTTCCTCAACTCGCATAAGCGAAGCAAAGATCGCGCCGCATCGTCACGTCTCTGCTTCGAGGACGACGGTGTCACCCCCTTGGTGACCCCGAACCTGCCATGATCGTGCCGTAAGCCCCGAGGACAGACACGGAGGTAGCGATGAGGGTCGTTTTCGTACATGGGGCTTGTGTGCGAGACGGGTCGTGGTGGTGGCACCGCACCGCCGAACTGCTGCAGGAGCGAGGGGTGTCGAGCGTGGCCCCGGCGCTGCCGAGTTGCGGCGAGGCGGGCCTGCCCGGCGGCGTCGGCGGTCCGGGGCTGACCGAGGATGTTGCCGCGGTGCGGCAGGTGCTTCAGGACAGCGACGAGCCGACCGTCGTCGTCGCCCACAGCTACGGCGGCATCATCACCGCGGAAGCCGCCGCGGGAATCGGGTCGGTGCGCCACCTGCTGCTGGTCTCCAGCTACCTGCCCGAGGTCGGGCAGAGCCTGTCGGATTTCGGGGACGGCGGCCCCGCCCCGTTCCTCCACGTCGACCCCGATGGCGGCACGTTCGGGGTTCGCCCCGAGCTGCTCGTAGACACGTTCCTGCAGGACTGCGACCCCGAGGTCCAGGCGCAGGCGGCGGACCACCTCGCCCGGCAGAGCGTGCAGGTGACCGGGCAGCCGGTCGGGGCGGCCGCATGGCAGCAGTTACCCTCGACGTACCTCGTCTGCGCTCAGGACCGGGGCACCCCGCCGCGGCTGCAGCGCGAGTTCGCCCGCCGGGCCGGCCGCGTCGTCGAGCTCGACGCCGGCCACCACCCGTTCCTTTCCCAGCCCGCAGCGGTCCGGGACCTCCTGCTGAGCCTGTGACTGCAGCCGCGGACGAGCCGGACCGACGGCGCTTCCGCCTCTCTGAGGGCTGTCCCCTAAATGATCTCTGCTGTGCCGACTGACCCGCTGAGTCAGGGCCACGTTCGCGACCACTCAACGCAGCTCCACCACGTCGACCATGAACTCATCCAGGCCGCGACGCGCATCGCTCGCACCCACTGTCGAGGCGACAACCACACCATGGCAGCCGCAGCCCGGGCCCAGGACGGCCGGATCGTCACCGCGGTGAACGCCTACCACTTCACGGGAGGTCCCTGCGCCGAGCTGGTCCTCATCGGTACGGCAGCCGCCCAGGGCGCCTACGAGCTGGACACGATCGTCGCCGTGGGCGACCGTGACCGGGGTGTTGTTCCCCCGTGCGGCCGGTGCCGTCAGGTCCTCCTCGACTAAATCCCCCTCCCTCAAGGTCATCGTCGGCGAAGAGGACCGCATCCGAACCGTCGCCATCACCGACTTGCTACCCGAGAGCTACATCTGGGCCGATCACCAGCTCGACACCGAGTAGACCGCGCCACTCAAACTCGAGCTGGTGCCGCCGGTCGACAACAGGGCGAACGTTGCCCGATCCGGCACTGGCTTGACGGGGGTCAGTAGAAGTGCGTGGCTCCCGCGCGGCCGTGGTGTCCGTAGGAAGGCGCAGCCGACACGGCACGCGCAAGGCGGTCAACTCCCCGAGTGCGGACGCCCTTTCATGGGTGGCTGGCGTGGAGGCGTTCCAAGAGGCGGACCAAATGCGCGTGCAGGGCGTCCTCGGCCTCCTCGGCGGTCAAGTGCCCTATGAGCACATGGCTGGTCAGGCCGTCCGCGAGGGCGAGCAGGGCCCGGGCCTCGCGCTGCGGATCGAGCGTCGCAGGGTCGTCGTCGGCCGGGCCGCTCTCGCCGGCCTCAGTGATGAGGCGGCCGAGGAGGCCATGGAGAGCCGCGTAACTGATCCTGAGTTTGGCGGCGAGTGGCTCGCTGACGGCGGCCTGGGCGACGAACGCGAGCCACACCCGTGCCTCGGCGCGGTGCTGTCTGCGGAGCAGGGCGATCTCGGTGGCCGCATGTCCCAGGGCGGTAGCGGCTGACTGGGCCGGGCTGCTGGACAGGCCGGCACGTACACGTTCGATGATGCGCTCGCCGACGTGGTCGACGGCGAACAGGAGCATCTCCTCCTTGTTGCGGAAGCAACGCTGCACGGCACCCAGGGAGACCTCTGCGCGGGTGGCGACGTCGCGCATGGTCACTCCCTCAGGTCCGTGTTCGTCGACGAGGAGGCAGACGGCCTCGGCGATCCGTCGGCGTCGGCTCTCGTAGTCCACCTGCTTGGGCATGTTCGGGCGCCTCCTTTTTCCAATACAAGCGTATCGCTTCTGGGTTATGGTTCCGACGCGAGCGCTTCGGCACATGAATCGGGAGGACAACAGTCGTGCGGGACACCCTGTGGAAGATGCCGGCCGCAGCCCAGGCAAAGGCGGTCCGGAATGGAGACGTATCGGCTGTCGAACTGGTCGAAAGTCACCTGGACCGCATCGCCGACGTCAACCCGCAGGTCAACGCGGTCACTCAGCTGATGGCCGACCGCGCTCGTGAAGCCGCGGAGCAGACGGATCTACGCCGGGCCGCGGGCGAAGAGCTGGGGCCTCTGGCCGGGGTGCCGTTCACGGTGAAGGAGACGACCGCCGTCGAAGGTGTGCCGACCACGATGGGAATCACGCGCTTCCGCGATCTGGTGGCGACGGCCGACGCACCCCCGGTGGCCCGGCTGCGTGCTGCCGGAGCCATACCCATCGGGCACAGCAACATACCCACCCTGGTCCTGGCCGGGATGCACACCCGCAGCGAACTGTTCGGCGACACCGTCAACCCGTGGGATCGGAGCCGGACTCCCGGAGGCTCCAGCGGCGGCGACGGAGTGGCCGTCGCCACCGGCATGGCTGCGCTCGGGCTCGGCAACGACTCCGGCGGATCAGTACGGATCCCGGCCTCGTTCTGCGGCGTGGCGGGACTGAAACCGACCGCCGGGCGATTCCCCGCCGACCACCGTGTTCTCGGCCCGGACGACCCAGGACCGGCCTCACAGATGCTGGTCACCGACGGACCCCTGGCCCGCAGGATCGCCGACCTGCGGCTGGCATACGAGGCGCTGGCCGGGACCGACCCGCGGGACCCGCGGGCCGTACCGGTGCCCGTCCGTGGTGAGCCGCTGCCGGGACCGGTGAAGGTCGCGGTCGTCGCCGATCCCGGCGGCCACGGCGTCCACCCCACGGTCCGCGGGGCTGTCGCGGCCGCGGCGGACGCGCTGCGGGACGCCGGGTACGCCGTGCGGGAGATGGCGGACGTTCCGCGGCTGGATGAGGCACTTGAGGCGTATCACCGGATCGTCGTGACCGAGTTCGCCCCGTCCTGGCCGATGGTGCGGACGCTGCTCGGCGAGGGCGGAGATCGCTACATCGAGATGACGATGGAGAAGACCCCGCCTGCGACCGCGGCGGAGTTCATGCAGCTGATGGGGGTCTGGCTGGGCATCCGCCGCTCCTGGGCGGAGTTCCTCGACGAGTACCCGCTGCTGCTGGGGCCGGTGTTCACCGAGCCGGCCGTCGAGCCGGGGCTGGAGTCACGCGACCAGGCAGGACGGGAACGAGTCGGCTCGGGCATGCGCCTGTGCACGGTGACCAGCTTCGTAGGCGTACCCGGGGTCGCCGTACCGACCGGAGTGACCGACGGCCTGCCTTCGGGGGTGCAGATCGTCGGGCGCGCGTTCCGGGAGGACCTCTGCCTGGATGCTGCCGAGGAGGTCGAGGATCGCCTAGGAGTGCTCACACCGATCGACCCTCGCCCGGAAGTCCCAGCGGCTACGCGGTAGGCAGTCCCACGACAGTGGGTGGCGGGACGGGCCTTCTTTCGGACCACACCATCACCCTCCCCGCGGAAGCTGGGCGTCGACGGCCGCCGACCACTGGCCAGGCACGTCGCAGTCGACCGTCCGCTTGGCATGGTGGTCTTCCCCGGCAGCGCAGCTCGGCCGCTGTTCACCGCGTGGCAGTCCGCGGCACAGTGTGAAGAGCAGTGAGCAGCGCCGTCGACTGCGTGCCCGGTACCGGCTTTCGGCACGCGGCAGACGGCGGGCGGGAATCCGTTCCCGCCGGAGAAATCTGCGTGTCAGGATGAGTGGTTTCACGCAGGCCTCCGTCCAGGACGACTGGGAGACTTGTCCGCCGCGGGCATCACCGAACGAGTGCGATCCTCTCCGCGAGCCGGAGATGTCCGCTGCACCCTGCAGCGGAATCAACAGACTGAGGAAGGAGCAACTTGTCCACGCAAACGGGCTTTTCCATTCAGGGGCGCCACAACCCGATGCAGGTGTTTCTCTACTTCATAGGCCTGACCGTCGAGGTCGACGGAAAGGCCCACAAGGGTGCCTGGCGCAGCCGCTTCATACCGACGACCCCCGGCTCACATCAGGTCAACGTGTACTTCCGCTACCTGTTCAAGACCCGCTGTTGCGAGGCCGGTATCACCGTCGAGGTGCGCGAAGGTCAGATGGTCGAGCTGGAGTACCGCGCCCCGCAGCTCATGACGTCGCCTGGTCGTCTTGCGGCCGTCCGCTGAATCGCGCCCGCGCTCTTCCGGTCCGACCGAGACGCGGGTCGTGCTCCGCGACGAACACGAGCCGCCGCTTGGATCGGGTGACTCGTGATGAGGGCCTGTCCGGAGGATCACAGGCAGAGCCGGAGGGAGCCGCCTCGGCGATCTCGGGCAACCGATGGCGACACAGCAGGCCGGCCGCTAGCCTGCCGATGTGATCTCCGCATTTCTCGACACCGCCGAGGTCGCGTCCCGGATGCTGCGTTCGCCCGTGTTGGCCGAACGTTGGGAGCAGCCGAGCGCGCTGGCCGAGTTCCGGGTCAGCGGTCTGGCCGGGCATCTGGCCCGGGCGGTCTTCAACGTCGAGCGGTGGCCGGCCGAGCTGCCACCGGTGGGCGGGACGCCCATCGATGCTGTCACGTACTTTCTGTCCGGCACCGGCCCGGCGCCGCATCTGGAGGATGCGGTGCCGCGTCGGATCCGCGCGGTGGGAGAGCAGGAGGCGGCCGTTGGACCTGCCGCCCTCGCCGAGGAGTTTGACGCCGCTCGCGCCCGGCTAGCGGTGCAGTTGCCGACCATGCCGCTCGACCGGCCTGTCGGCGTGTTCGGACACGTACTGCCGCTCGATCAGTGTCTGCTCACCCGGCTCGTGGAACTCGTCGTCCACCTCGACGACCTCGCCGTCAGCCTGGAGGCACCCACACCGTCGGTGCCGGCCGAGGCCACCGACTTGGTGATCGCCTGCCTCACCCGCATCGCCGTGGCTCGTCACGGCGTCCTTCCGGTGATGCGCACCCTGACCCGCCGCGAACGCGCCACCGTTCCGATAGCAGCCTTTTAGGCGGCTGCGTCCTCCACTCGCTCGACGAGGACGCCGTTCTCAAACCTGACGCCGGCGCGGACCAGGGGCACAAGGTGGGCCCCGGTGATCGCCCGTCGGCGAGCCTGAGCGGACTCGACGAGCTTGAAGACCATCGCGAGGGCCGCGGCTGGGCTGCCGGCGCCGCGGGGACCTTTGCGTGGAGCTTGACCGTGGAGAACGTCGACTCGATCAGAACGCCGGCAGTTCCTCGCAGCCGTCGGTGATCTTCGCGACGGCCTTGGGGAACCTGGTGCCGTAGGTTTCCGCGAACGCTGCGATCGCGTTCTCGGGAGTAATCGTCAATTCCTGTGGATCTTTGGTGCGCTTCAACCTTCCTCGGGCTTCTGGTCCTTGGCTTCGAGGAGGAGGCGGAGACGTCGGATCTCGGCGATCAGGCGGGGAATGTCCTGGCGGGCGTTGGCGATGAAGTGGGCGTTCTCGTCCCAGCGTTCGTCCGCGACGTCGACATATCGTGGCTGCTGGACAAGGGTGGCGGCCACGATCTGGTGGTGGTCGAAGTCCGGCCAGCGTTCGCCGGCTCCGGTGTCGGGGGCAGTACTGATGGCGACGAGGCTCATGGCAAAGTCGTCGTCCAGTTGGCGCACGTGCCAGGGGCCGGGAGTCGCAGCACCGGCAAGCTCCTCGATCTCGGCGAGTTCCTCGTCGGTCAGCGGATCGGGGGTGTCCATCAGGCTGCTTGCTCCTCGCGCTCGGCCAGCTGACCACGTTTGAAACAGGACCGGGCCCACATGCCCCAACGGGCGCAGTCCCGCAGCAGGCCCGCCCAAGCCTCGGACGACCCGCGGTAACCGTCGGTCATCAGCATTGACTACCGTGAGCACGCGCGTGCCTTCCCGGCCGACACGCCACGCCCGCACTCCCGCTCCAGGAAACGCTCTCGTCCCCGCTGAGTCATTCCTCCGCCATGTTTACCGGGTCTCTTGCAGAAAGCCCCGGCGTTCACGCCGGGGATGAATGCATCTCAGGACTGCTCTGACGTGCACCTCAGAGCGGACGTTTCTGCTGCTCGATGTACTGGCGGACGATCGCCAACGGTGCTCCGCCGCACGAGGCCGAGAAATACGAGGGCGACCACAGATGCCCGTGCATGATGGCGCGGTTGATCCGGCAGGTGAACTCTCCCCCAGCCTTCGGCCGGCCGGTGAACTCCTGCCGTATCCGGCGTGCGGAGACGCCCTTGAGGCTGTTGACCAGCTTGGAGACGGCGACCTTGGGCGGGTAGTGCACCAACAGGTGGACGTGATCGCGTTCGCCGTTGAACTCCTTCAGCTCCGCCTCGAAGTCCTCGCACACCTTGCGCATGATCTCCTCGCAGCGTGTCAGCATCTCGTCGTTGAACACCCCGCGCCGGTACTTCGTCACGAAGACCAAGTGCACATGCATCGCCGAAACAACATGTCTTCCACGCCTGTAGTCGTTCTGTCCGTCCATGAGACCAATCGTAGTAAGATCTTGGTTGTGCAGCTCCGCTACAACTACCGGGCCTACCCGGACGCCGCACAGCGCCGCGCGCTGGCGAGTGCGTTCGGGTGCGCCCGCGTGGTGTGGAACGACTGCCTGCACGACCGGAAGCAAGCGCACGCGGCGGGGCTGCCGTATGTGACATCGGCCGAACTGTCCCGGCTTCGCATCACCCAGGCCAAGCGCACCGAGGAACGCGCCTGGCTCGCCGACGTGTCAGCCGTCGTCCTGCAACAGTCCCTGCGGGATCTGGACACCGCCTACAAGAACTTCTTCGACAGCCTCAAGGGCAAGCGGCAGGGCCGCAAAGTCGGCCCTCCCCGCTACAAGTCGAAGAAGGACACCCGGCATTCGGTCCGTCTCAACACCAACGCCTTCTCTCTCCAGGACGACGGCACCGTGTATGTGGCCAAGGTCGGCAGCCTCAAGGTCAAGTGGTCCCGCCGCCTTCCGGCCGCACCCACGTCCCTGACCGTCACCAAAGACAGCTCCGGCCGGTACTTCGTCAGCTTCGTCGTGGACACCGAGCCGGACAGCCTGCCCGAGCTGGAGACCGAAGCCGGTATCGATCTCGGCCTGTCCGCCTTCGCCGTCCTGTCCGACGGCAGGAAGATCGACAGCCCGCGCTTCCTGCGCCGGGCGGAGAAGAAACTCAAGCGTCTTCAGCGGGAGCTGTCCCGTAAGGCCGAGGGATCGAAGAACCGGGCCAAGGCCCGTATCAAGGTCGCACGCCAGCACGCGCGTGTGGCGGACCGGCGTCGGGACTTCCACCACAAGGCATCCACACAGATCATTCGCGACAACCAAGCGGTGTACGTGGAAGACCTCGCGGTGTCCGGCCTCGGCCGCACCCGGCTCGCCAAGTCCGTGCACGACGCGGGATGGTCCGCGTTCGTGGGCATGCTGGAGTACAAGGCGGACCTGCACGGCCGCACCTTCGCCAAGGTGGACCGTGCCTTCCCGTCCTCGCAGGTCTGCTCGGCCTGCCGATTCCGGGACGGCCCCAAGCCCCTGCACGTCCGGGAGTGGACATGCAGCGAATGTGGCACCGTGCACGACCGCGACCACAACGCAGCCCGCAACGTCCTCTTCGAAGGACGCCGAATCGTCGCCGCCGGACGGGCGGAGACGCTAAACGCCTGTGGAGCGCCGGTAAGACGGGCACCCGTGCCCGCACAGCGCGGTGAAGCAGGAAGCCCCCGGAAGGGTCAGACGACCCAGGCCGGAATCCCTGGACTTTAGGCCAAGGAGCACGTCAAAGCACTCCCCCGGCGAAACCGTCACGACGCCCTCCAGCTTCATGGACGCGTGTCTTCCGTCATCGAGGGTGCGTCCCGGGCGTCGCGTCACCCCGCTGAAGGCCCGGCGTTCGACGTGCTCGTCAGGCTGTCTGTGGCGTTGCGTGTACGAACTGTCGCCCATCCGACGAGCGTTGCGGCGACGGCGGTGAGTACGAGACCGGCGAGGGTTGTCGCGTCCTGGAACTGCGCGGTCTGGTGTGCGCTCCAGTCCGGTGTGGCGATGTTGCCGGTGAACAGGCCTGCGAGGATGGTTCCGGTGACGGCGATGCCGGCAGCGGAGGTGACCTCGGACGCGGTGTCGACGAGGGCGGCGCCGATCGAGGTCCGGTTCTTCGGCAGGCCTCGCATCACGTTGACCCCGGCGACGACGCCGACCACACGCATCCCGGCGGCGACGAGCACGAGCGCGATCGCGACCCACACGTATCCCGAGCGGCCCAGCAGACCGTAGACGGCGAGCCCGGCCACGACCGCCGTGGCGCTGAGCCATGCCGCCCGGTCGAGACCGGCCCGTTCCACGAACCGGTTGACCAACGGGCCGGCGGCGACCAGGACGATGACCTGCGGCAGCATGCCGACGGCGGCGAGCGTGGGCGACCATCCCCAGTCGAGCTGCAGCTGCAGCGTCACCATGTAGCCCATGCCGGCGACCGCCAGCCCGGACGCGGCCTTGTAGGCCAGCCCGGCGGAGACGAGCGGGCGGGCGACGAGCTTCAGGTCCAGGAGCGGGTGCCGGGTCGAGCGCTCACGCAGGACGAAGAGGATCGCCCCCGCAACGGCCGCCGCGGCGGCTGTCCACGGCGCCCATGAACCGGTGCCTTCGTTGACGAACAGCGTCGGCGCGACGAGCGCGAGGACGACCGTCGCGGTGCCCAGCACGGCTCCGGGCACGTCCATCGGGTCTCGGTGCAGTTCGGCTGCGACGTCGGCAGCGATGCCGGAGCGTATGCCGATGATCGCGAGTACGGCGATCGGCACGTTGATCAGCAGCAGGACCTGCCATGGAGCGACGGCGAGCACGAGGCCGCCCGCCGTCGGGCCGATCGCGAGCCCGACCAGGCCGACGGTCGAGATCAGGGTCATCGCTCGGACGCGCAGACCGTCTTCGGAGAACAGACGGAAGGCGAGCGCGATCGACCCCGGGGTCGTCATCGCTGCCGCGGCCCCCATCACCGCTCGTACGGCGATGAGTTGCTCGTCCGTGGTGACGAACGCTGTCGCCAGGCTCGCCACGCCGAGCAGCACCAGCCCGACGAGCATGATCCGCCGTCGGCCGAACCGGTCGGCGATCGCACCGAACGCCGGCATCAGGCCGCCGAACACGACGGCATACACGCCTGTCACCCACTGCAGCGTGACCGTCGAGGCGTGCAGTTCGCGGCCGATCGTGGGCAGCGCGACGTTCAGGATCGAATTGTCCAGCATTTCGAAGAGAAACACCGCGGACAGACCGGCCAGGGCCATCCATGCCTCCCGCAACGACCGGGGTGTGCCAGGAGACTGCATCGCTGGTCGCTCACATTCGATTTCTCGTTCGTCCGGGTGGCGGTGGGCGCTCATGTGGATTCCTTGGGTGGGGTGTTGTGAGGCGCTTACGAGCGCGGTGGGACGTCCGGCGACCGGTCGCGGTGCGGAGCGCGACCACTCGTGAAAGGCACGATCGGCGACATGCACGATCGGCGCCATGGGCGATTGCGGCCGCTCAGTCGATCAGCAGAACGAGCTTGCCCCGCACATGGCCCTCCTCGCTGACTCGGTGCGCTTCGGCGACCTCGGCGAGCGGGAAGGTCCGCACCGGCGGAAGGGAGAAGCGCCCCGCCTCGATCAACTCGCCGATCTCGGAGAGCGCATGGAGCGCACGGCCGGAGTCGCCCCTGCTGAACGTCACCGCGTACTTCTGCGCGCCCTCGAAGTCCGCGACGGTCACGACATGTTCCGGGCCGCCGGTGAGTTCGATGAGCTCGGGCAGGACGCCGCTGCCGGCGACGTCGAGCGCGAAGTCGACGCCGCCGGGAGCGAGGTCCTGTACACGCCCGATGAGACCCTCGCCGTAGGTGACGGGCTCTGCGCCCAGCGAGCGCAGGTAGTCGTGATTCGCGGCGCCGACGGTGCCGATCACGCGCGCACCACGTGCCACCGCGAACTGAACCGCGGCGCTGCCGACGCTGCCGGACGCGCCGTTGACGAGCAGCGTGCTGCGGCCCCCGACACCGAGTTGGTCGAGCGCACGCATGGCAGTCTCGATGGCGGCGGGCAGCGCGGCGGCCGCTGCGAAGTCGAGCGACTGCGGGACAGGCGCGTAGGCGGACAACACCGCCAGTTCGGCCTGGGCCGCCCCGTCGGTACAGAAACCGAACACGCGATCGCCGACCGCCACGTCCGTGACGCCCTCGCCGAGCTCGTCGACGACCCCTGCCGCCTCATAGCCCAAGGTCTGCGGGAGCCCCTGATCCATCAGGCCCCTGCGCTTCTTCCAGTCGCTCAGGCTGACGCCGGCAGCGCGCACCGCGATCCTGACCTGCCCTGCTCCCGGCCGTGGGTCCGGAAGATCCGCGATCTCGAGGACCTCTGGACCCCCGAACCGGCTGAAACGGGCTGCCTTCATCATGTGCTCCGATCTCGACCACGGGGAGGCGTCTTGCCCACCTCTCGGCGATGAACTGGAGTGTACTCCATTTTTAGAGTTAACTATATTTTTTTGGCAGGATCCAACTATGGAGCTTGGTACACTTCCGGAGTGGCAGAACCTGGACTTCGTGAACTGAAGAAGGCACGCACCCGCCGGCTGATCGCCGAGACTGCGGCCCGGTTGTTCGCCGAACGGGGCTACGAGCAGGTGACAGTCAGCGAGATCGCGCGCGCGGCCGAGGTGGCGGAGCAGACGCTCTACAACCACTTCCCCACCAAGGAACAGCTGGTCACCGACCGCGAACAGCAGATACAGCAGCGGCTGAGCGACCTGATCCGCTCCCGGCCGGAGGGAACCAGCCCGGCCGCCGCCATCCGCGACTACGTCCTGGAGACGGTGTCGGCGATCCGCGGCATGCCTCAGGAGAACGCCCGCGGCACACTCGGCTATCTGGCGGCCATCAGCCCGGCGGTCAACCGACTGGCCCTGGAGCTGACCGACCGCCAGGCCAACGCGCTCGCCGCGGCCATCGGCGAGTCGAGCTCGATCGCACCGGAGATCGCCCGCCTGCAGGGCATCGCGCTGGCCGGCGTGTTCCAGATCATCATCAGCGAGTCGGGCCGCCGCGCCCGCGAAGGCCAGACCGTGACCGAGATAGCAGACGCGCTCCATCCCGAGATCGACAACGTCCTCACCGAACTGGATCATTGGCTGACCCGATAGCTGCCTTGCCGGTGCGGATCGGCTCGGACAGGGCCGAACAACGCAGCGCCCGGGCGGCGTTCCGCCGTGGTCGTGCTGCTCGTCGGTTTCGGCAGCGTCGCCACGGCCGGGGTGCAGCTGCCGACCTCTGTGGTCGGACCGGCGGCCGGGCGGACCTGGCTCGGCCTGGTCGCATCCGCCGTCTCCTTCGGCACCGCGACACCGACGCCGGCGTCGATGACGGGCCTGGGCGTGGGCCCACACTCGACCGCCGGGGCCTCTCCCGCCCCGGACCCGGCGCGAGCGGACGATCCGGTCCCGCCCGCCCGGGCGGCCCGCTGGACCACCGAGCCGGCACCCCGGCCGGCGCGACGCCGCCTCGTGCCGGCACCGGGGCGAGGCGGCCTTCCGGATCCACCAGCGCTTCCCCCGGGCGAGCGGCCACGCCGAGGTCTCGCGCGCCCCCCGCCCGTCCGACGTGCCGCGCTCCGGAAGGGGCCGTCGTGGGCCGGTGTCCGCCCGCCCGGCGCTGGGTAGCATCTCCGCCTCGGGTGCGGGGGCGTCCCGGGACGGGGGTGCGCGATGCTCGACTCGGCGTTGTTGTTCGTCTGGTCGGTGATCCGGGGAAGCACCGGCGAAGCGGCGAACGACGGTCCGCTCGTGAGCGAGGACCTGTCGAGGCTGGTCGAACTGCCGGACGACCAGCTGGTCGCGGCCCTGGAAGGCTACCGCGACGAAGATCAAGTCCGGCTGATCGTGGAGACGATCGAGTTCGTTCGTATCGTGTCCGAGGCGGATGGACTGCGCCCCGTGCTCAAGCCCCTGGCGAGGATTCTCGACGCCATGGCTCTTCTCATGGGCGACGCCCCGCTGGCCGACGAGTTCCGGGCGGACAGCCAGTTCCTGCACGGAGTGGCGGACGACGCCGACGGTGCCCTGACCGAAGCGGCACGCCGGTTCCGGTGGGCGGTGCATCTGGCAGCCGAGGCCGTTCAGGCCGGAAGACGGAGCGCCGTGACGCCGTACGTCCTCGGAGAGATCGGTGAGGCGGCGGTGGCCGGGGACCGTGCTGCGCACGGATCCGACGGCATCCGGCGCCCGGTGGAACCGGACCTGCGGCTGCTGGCTCTCGAACCGGCTTTGGAGAATCGCCTGCGGGACTCGGTTCGCGTCCGGCGATCGGCCGCCGTGTTCGTCGTTGAGCTCGCCCGGCCCTATCTGAGCCAGACGTGGGAGGCCGAACGCGGGCCCGAGACCGCGGAGGCCCTGCGACGGTGGACGCAGGAGCAGCCCCCGGGCGCGGAGAAGGAGTTGGCCCGGGCGGTGCGTCGGGTGCTCACCTCGCTGATGGTCGCGGGGCGGATCCCCCAGGCCGTCACTTGGGCCTGCCAGGGCGACGCGGCGCTCGGTCGGCTCGCGGCACACCCGCAAGGTTTGGCCGGGATCGCGGCCAACTATTACCAGTCGCAGGGCCGCCAGGACGTGGTCGCCGAACTCCTTGGCCATGCCCTGGCGGGCGGCCGTTACACCGAGGAGGAGGAGACAGGCCTCGTCCTGCGGCTCTCCTCCGTCCTGACCGCGGCCGGGCGCATGGAGGAAGGCGCCGCTCTGCTGCGCCGGTACGTGTCCGACCCGCCCCGGCCCGAGCAGCGGGACATCCTCGCCGCGCTGGTTCTGCATCTGCAGGGCCTGGAGTCCTCCGAGGCACAGTACTGGCAGGCCGCACTGTCCCGTGTGGCCCCCGAACGGGACACGGCCCGTCTCCTTCCCGACAGGAGCGGGATGCCGTCCGTGTCACCCTCCCCTTCGCCCGGACCGGTGCTCATGCACTATGAGAACGACACGGTGGTGGTGGCGCCGGAGATCGGTGGACTGCGCCCGGACGAGGTGATGGTCCACATGGCCGCCGCGCAGGTCCTCGGCTTTCCCGAAGGGCGGCAGTGGCTGCGGGACATGATGGAGCATGCCCCGCAGCTCGCGGCCCGGGTCTGCGCCCTGCTCGGTCTGCCGTACCTCACACGCCCCCAGCAGGAGGCCGTGACACTGATCGAGGAGGGGGAGGCGCATTTCCGATGCGCCGAGTGGGAGCAGGCGGCGTCGAAGTACCAGGCCGCCCTCGACCGGGAACCCGACAGTGGCCTTGCCCTGCTCCTGCTGGGGGAGGTGCACTTCGTACAAGGGCGGCTCGATCTCGCACGGGTTCACTACCAGGAGTCGCTCGCCATCGAGGAGTCGGCCCTGGCCTGGCGCTACCTCGGCGACACCTTCCGTAACCGGCCCAACGGCACCGAGGCGGCCCGCCACTGCTACACGCGCGCGCTGGAACTCGACCCCGAGTACGGATTCGTCCGGCTGCTCCTCGACGCGCTGCCGAGCCCCGTAGAGCCCGGACGATCCGTGAATCGCGGGTGGTACACGGCGAAACTGCTCGGCCTCTCCGCCGGCCACGGGAACACCGGGGGTGACACCGACCGGCCGGACCGGTCCACCCGTGGCATGCCCCGGGAGCGAGTCTCACCGGCTCATGTGGCTCCGGGCACGGACCGGGCCGGTCTGCCCATCTCCGGACCTGAGGACCCCGGCATCGATGCGGACACGCCGGCCCAACTGGAACGGACACTGGTCCGCAGGCACCCGGCCATGGGTCCGCTCCTCGACGCTCTCGACGACGACGCGCGGTTCGCAGCCTGGTTGGACGAGTGGTGGGCGGCCCACTGGAATGAGGTCGCCCACTACCTCTCGACGCTGGCCTTCTTGTGGAACGCGAGGGCCGGGAACCTGGAGCGGGCCTGGCTCCTCGCCCGTCGCAGCCTCCAGATCGTCGCCCGCCTCGACGAACAGTGGCCGGACGGCCGCACGGACGGCTTCGGCCGGGCCCGGCTGATCTCCGACCGGCTCAGCGCCCTGGCCCTCGTCCTCGACGGCATGGGGCGGCACGGCGAGGCGTACGCGCGGCTCCGCGAGGCCGAGGTCTGGCTGCACACCGACTGGCGGGAACGCGCCCGGGCCGGGGTGCCCCGGCGCACCGCCGTGGACCGTCTGGCCGGTTCGGACCCGGTGATCGAACTGACGAGGGAACTCCTGAGGCTGGCCGAACGCTGCGGCGACGCCGAGGCCGCGAAGACCTGCCGTCTGAGGCTCCACGAGTGGGGCCAGATCGTGCCTCCCACCGACCAGGACCGGATCAGCGACGTGATCGCCGAGGGCCTCCTCAGGCACCAGGGCGGTGACATGGACGGTGCGCTCGAGCAGTTGCACTCCGTCCTCGCTCTCACGGAGGAAGGCGACGGCCGGAACCGCCCGCTGATCGCCCTGGCCCATCGCCACCTCGGACGGCTGCTCGGCGGCCTCGGCCTGTGCCGAACCGCCCTGCATCATCTGGAACGCGCACGCGAACTGAACGCGGACAACGCCGACCGGTTGGCCCAGGACTGGACGGCCACTGCCGAGCTGCTGCGCGGACGGCCCGATCTGGGCAGCCCGGTGCTGGCCTACGAACAGGTGCTGCTGCTGTCCGGCGTGCCGGGCAGCGCGGGGGATCCGCTGCTCTGGCGCCCGCGCGGTCTCACCGCAGACGGTGCCGAGCGCCAGGCCCACCGCATCCTGTGGGTGGAGCGGGTCTGGCCCGTACTGCGTCCCATGGCGGAAACAGCCTGGGACGGGGGCGAGTTCGCCATGGCGACCGACGTCCTGGAACTCGCCGTCGACCTCGCCGACCTGGTCCGGGCGTCACAGCCCGACCCGGATCTGCGCCGCCGCCTCCAGTCCGAACGTGCGGAAACCTACGCGCTGTTGATGGAGTACAGCCTCAAGTTGGCTGCGGGGGAAGCGGAGACGGGTCACGATTCCCGACAGCAGGTCGCCCGGGCCTTCATGACGGCGGAACGGCTCCGGTCACGGCGGTTGCTCGACGTGCTGAGCACTGCCCGGCTCCGACCGCCCCAGGAGGTGCCCGCGGAACTCCTCGACCGCGAGGCGGAGTTGCTCAAACTCCGTGCCAAGGCCGAACGGCAGCGGATCGACTGGGCGGCACGTGACCGGACCGTCGCCGAACTGGAGGACGTCTGGACGAAGATGGGTGCCTACGGTGCCGATGCCCAGGAGTACGTCGGAGTGCGCCGCTCGACGGTCGCGGACCCGGCGACGGTGCTGGCGGACCTGGCCGGTGAACGCGTGGTGGTCGCCTCCTACGCCCGGCTTCCCGCGGGAGATCTGGTCGTGTTCGCGCTCACACCCGACCACGGGCTCACCGTACGCGCCGTCGACGGTGACATCGGGCAGATCACCCGCTTCGTCGCCGACAACATGGGCAGGACCCGGCGGGTACGGGAGCTGGTCGAGGACGCACCCGACCTCTTCCACGTCCTCGATCCGCTCGTCGCCCCGCTGGCGGAGCTGAGCCGGCCCGAGGACACGGTGCTGATCTGTCCCACGGGCGCCCTGCACCATGTGCCGTTCCACGCGCTGGCCCTGCCGGGGGGATCCATGCTGCTGGACCGCAACCCGGTGGCCTATCTGCCCACGGTGTCGGTGCTGCGCACGCTGCGCAGACGGCCACCGGGCGGAGGCGCCGGCGCTGTCGTCCTCGGTGACACCCTGGGAGACCTCCCGTATGCCCGTGCGGAGGCCGAGATCCTTGGCCGGCGACTTGGCGGCCGGCCGTTGCTCGGGCCGAAGGCGACCCGTGCGGAGGTGTTGCGCCGGGTTCCGGGGGCAGAGGTTTTCCACGCGGCGTGTCATGCCGCGTTCGACGCCGACGACCCGTTGTCGTCAGGACTCGTCCTGGCGGACGGAGTGCTGACTGCCCGGGACATCCTCCGGCAGGACTGGGACGGTCTGCGGCTTGCCGTGTTGTCGGCCTGTGAGACCGGTCTGGGGGACGAGAGCCGTACCGACGAGACCCTGGGGCTCAGCCGCTCGCTCCTGTACGCGGGCGCGCGGTCTCTCGTGGCCAGCCTGTGGCGGGTACCGGACGCGCCCACGGCGACGATCATGGGGGACTTCCACGACCTCACGCTGAGCGGCGAGGCCCCGGGGCAGGCCCTCAGGACGGCGATGCTCACCGCACGGAACCGATCCGGCCGCGGCCGGATCGACCAGTGGGCCGCGTTCTGCCTGCTCGGCGAGTGGCGCGCCGGGCCGTAGCCACGGCTCCCTTCCTGTTCCGTCCGGTTCCGTCGTGTACACCCGTGGAGGTCACCGTGCTGCTGTCGCGCGAACTGCCGGACCGGTTCGAGTTGTTGGCCCTCGTCGAGCCGGAGGTGGAGGAGGACCGGGATGAGCGGGGCTTCGAGGCTGTGCACGAGGAGGTGATCCGAACCATGCGGCGGGAGACCAGGATCGGCCTCGCACGGGGCACAGTGCAGTCCCTGGGCACCGGCGAACCCGGCCGCCGTGGCTACGACATCCCCCTGATCTGTGTCGTACAGACGCACCCCGAGTGCACCGTGCGCTGGTCGCGCCTGGTGCTGGACCTGTCGGTGACCGCGGGGGCCCGGGTGGAGGACATGGCGCCGATCCTGGTCGAAGGCCAGGAGCCGGTGGAGATCGAGACCACGCTCGGGGTGGGCCTGTCCTTCGACACGGTGGTGGCGGGGCTCGGCGCCGAGCTGACGCCACAGGTGACCCGGAGGCGTACGGTCTACTGCCCCCGGATCACCTCCTCCGGAATCGGGTTCCCAGCCGCCTGCTGGGACTTTCGCGCCTCCGACCAGGAGTTCCTGCACGTCAACGAAGAACTGCGGCTCCTGGCGTCGGCACCGGACGGAGCGCCGCTGAAGGCGCGGGTGACGCTCCGCGCCCGAGTTGTGCCGCGCGGCTTCGCCAGGGTGGTGGGTCTGACCGGGAAACTGGGCGTCCTGGACGTCGTCAGCCTGCTGGCCTGACCGTCGGACGGCCCGCGAGCCAGGTCGTGCCGACGGTGGACCGGCACGGCTCCTGCAGGGGAATCGTCGGTGACGCGGTTGCCTTTCTCGTGCGAGGTGATCGCGAGGCGGTGGCCGGCGGCTCGCCCGGTCAGGAACAGGGGTTTCGCCGCTCGCGGGCTATACGCGCTGGGGATGGCCGAACAGCAGGTCGTAGCCCACCGGGAGTTGGAGCAGGATGCGGCGGGTGAGTTCGTCGCCCGCGGCGTCCGAGGCCACGCTGAGCACAGCGCCCACGTCCCAGGCCGCGGTCTGTTCGGTGGCTCCCTCGATCCACGCGGCGGTGGCCCGTACGAACCGCTCCGGAGGGAGCGGCTCGTGCGCCTGGAGCGGATTGAGCAGGAGGAGTGCCAGTTCCTCCGGGAGCCGGGCCGCCAGTTCCGCCCGTACCTCGCCCACCAGGTGCGCGCCCAGCAGCGCCAGCACCGTGCGGGCCGCCCGCTCGGCCTCCTTGGTGGTCTCGTAGTCGCCGCGTTCCTTGACCTGGTCCAGGAACGCCTCCCATCGCATGGTCATCACGGCTCCCTTGCTTGTGCGGCGGCGAGCGGAGGACCGGGGGCGGGGGGCGGCCGCGGGGGTGGCCCGCTCCCCCGCCTCCGGCGCGGCCGGGAGGGGACTCAGCCGCTGATCTCCTTGTGCGCGGAGCCGCCACCGATGGCGATCTTGCGGGGCTTCGCCCGCTCGGCGATCGGGATGCGCAGGGTGAGCACACCCGCCTCGTAGTCCGCCTTGATGTGCTCCGTGTCCAGGGTGTCGGCCAGCACGACCTGGCGGGAGAAGACGCCCAGAGGCCGCTCGGAGAGCTCCATCTGCACGTCGTCCGCCTTGGCGACGGGCCGCCGCTCGGCCTTGACGGTCAGCATGGTC
Source organism: Streptomyces sp. NPDC002588 (assembly GCF_040295925.1). Lineage (NCBI taxonomy): Bacteria > Bacillati > Actinomycetota > Actinomycetes > Kitasatosporales > Streptomycetaceae > Streptomyces > Streptomyces sp. NPDC002588. The sequence goes on along the minus strand of NZ_JBEOWF010000022.1, from coordinate 57,668 downwards.
CGCTCGACGTCGATGTCGATCGCGTCCGCGGAGACGCCGGGCAGATCGAAGGCGATCACGTACTCCTCGCCCTCACGGTAGGCGTCCATCGGCATTGCCGACGGCCGCGTCCAGGTCCCGGTCGTGTTCAGGAGCTGCTGGGTGAGCCGGTCGAGCTCACGGAACGGGTCGGTGCGCATCAACATCGTGAAACACCTCCAGTTGTTCAGGTCAGGCACGTTGCTGCCAATGCGGTTCACCTGCCTTCGTTGTAACATGTCATCCAAGTGATGACAAGCAGAACGTCACCGATATGACGACCAGGCTTCCGGGAGGCTCCATGACCGACGATCACCCCACCCCCCAGGCCCGCGGTCTCACTCCCACGTCCTTCCTCGCCGCCGCCGCGGCGCTGAACACGATCCACGAGACCCTGCGTACCGCCCGGACATCTCGGGACGGGGAGGACCCCGAGCCGCTCCAGGCCAGCTCGGAGGAGGCACTCGCCGCGCTCCTGCTGCTCCGCGAGGTGCGCGATCAGCTCTCCGCGTGGGAACCGGGCCTGATCGAAGAGGCCAGGGACGCGGGGGCAAGCTGGGCCGACCTCGCCCATCCCCTGGGCGTCTCCAGCCGCCAGGCCGCCGAACGCCGCTACCTGCGCGTGCGCCCCGGACACCCGGGGTCCACGGGCGAGCAGCGGGTACGCGCCACCCGCGACCGCCGCGCCGCCGACCGCACCGTCACCGCCTGGGCCCGCGCCAACGCCGCAGACCTGCGCCAGCTCGCCGGCCAGATCACCGCCCTCACCGACCTTCCCGCCGCTGCTCGCACCCCACTCTCCGAGCTCACCGCCGCCCTCGCCGACAACGACGCGGCCGCCCTCGTCGGCCCCCTGACGGGCACGCACGTGTATCTGGCGTCCGACCACCCCGACCTCGCAGGGCGCGTCGATGACATCGCCCGCCACACCGATCGACTCCGCCGCCACAGCGGCTACGAGCACCAGAACAGAACCTGATCTCCGTGCCTGAACCGCTCCGGGACACGAACCCCCCGTGGGAGATCCCCCACCAGCCCGGAGGGGACCCCTTTTCACAAGGCCGACGGAACTGAGACCGGCGGTCGCCGCGGGCCTCTCCCGTCCTTCGCGAGTGCGGGGTCCCGGTCTCCGCGCACCGGGGCCCCGCACGGCTTGCTCACACGGTCAGCTCGGCTGGTCTCCGGTGTAGCGGTAGATTCCGCCGGCGGAGTTGACGACCCAGACGGTGCCGTCGGCCGCGGCGCCGACGTCCACCGCGCCGCCGGGGATGCCGGTCCAGGGGTTGGCGTCGTGTCCGGTGTAGCGGTAGATCTGGTCGGAGGAGTTGATGCCCCAGACGTTCGTCCGGGAGCCGGCGGAGATGCGGGACAGGCCGCCCGAGACCGAGACCCAGTCGGTGGAACCCTGATCCCCGGTGTAACGGAAGATCCCACCCGCGGAGTTGACGTGCCACACCGTCCCGTCCGCGGCCACACCGATGTCCACCGCCCGCCCCGGGATACCGATCCACGGGTTGGCGTCGTGACCGGTGTACCGGTAGATCTGCCCCAACGAGTTCACCCCCCACACATGGGTCCGCGACCCCACCGAGATGCGGGTCAACCCGCCTGCGACGCCCACCCAGTCGGTGGAACCCTGATCCCCGGTGTAACGGAAGATCCCACCGGCCGAGTTGACGTGCCACACCGTCCCGTCCGCGGCCACACCGATATCGACCGCCTTGCCCGGGATACCGATCCACGGGTTGGCGTCGTGACCGGTGTACCGGTAGATCTGCCCCAACGAGTTCACCCCCCACACATGGGTCCGCGACCCCACCGAGATCGTCGTCAGACCACCAGAGATCTGCTTCCAGTCAGCCACGTCTGTGCCCCTTTCACGTCGCACGTTGCACCCGGTACATGCGGCGCGACCGGGCCGCCCAAACAGCCTTATATACCGATTGACCTCCTAAAACATCCAGAAATCGATGTTTGGTGCTGATCCGCCCTTTGAGGCCATGGGAACCAGAAAGTCGGTGCCGTTTCCCGAAAGGCCGGAAACGCTGTAACCCACATGGATGCCGTGCTGACGGACCTGGGCGCGGCCCGGTGGACGTCCTGGGCCACTCTCCGGGCACGTCGGCCGACACCCCGACGGCCTGGCGCGCTACGCCATGCTGACGGGCTTCAGCCGCCACCATCTCGGCACCCTCGACCCCGAGGCCGTGGAGGAGCCGGCGACCAGCAGCCGTCCGAACACGAACCTGTTCCGCCACAAGACGCCGAGAGTCTTCAGGACGGCGTCCGCCGACGCCGAGTTGAGGGTGGACATCCGCACCGCACTCCCCCGCGTCCAGGCCCCGTGGCGCGGGTCGGGCGGCCGGTCGAGCCGGCCACGCTCGTCGCGGAGTTCGCCGGAATCCAGGCCTCTCGACCATCGCCTCGATAGGGTCGGGCGACCGGCGGACCGTCCGGGCAGGCCGGTCCGTGTCCTCACTTCCGGAGACAGGTTGTCGATGCGTCTGCGTCCAGGCGAGACCGAAGCCGTTGGCTGGCGGGTGGCGACCGTGCTCGACGTCGTCCGGCAGCTGCGCGACGCGTCACCCGACGCCACCGGACGTCCGCGGGTGATCGCGATCGACGGCCGGGGCGGCGCCGGCAAGACGAGCCTCGCCGAACGACTGCGCAAGGCGGTGCCCAACTCCGCCATCGTGCACACCGACGACATCGCCTGGAACCACGCCTACTTCGACTGGGGCACCGTACTCGTCGAGAACATCCTGCGACCTCTGCACCGGGGCGAGGCGGTGAACTTCCGCCCTGATGCCTGGACCACCCACGACCGGCCCGGATCGATCGCCATCCCCGCCGGTGCCGACGTCATCTGGGTCGAGGGCACCGGCATCATCCGCGAAGAGCTCGCCCCGTGGTTGGACGCCTCGGTGTGGATGCAGGGTGACCTCGACGAGCAACAGCGCTTGTCGGTGGTCCGCGACGGTGACTCCCCCGAGCAACGGGAGCACGTGGCGAACTGGCTGCTGGAAGAACTGCCGTTCATGCTGCGAGAACAGCCGTGGGCCCGAGCCACCATGATCGTCGCCGGCCCTCCGCAGATCGAACACGACCCGGACACCGAGTTGGTCGTCGCCCCGCCGACCGGCCATTGACGGACGCAACCCTCAATGTCCGGCAGTACGTGTGGTGAGGTCCTCGTCCGTGATGGAGCGGACCACCCGGCAGGGTGTTCCGAGCGCGACGGTCATCGGGGGAATGTCGCGGCTGACGACGCTGCCGGCGCCGATGACCGACCCATAGCCGATACGGACGCCGGGCAGGACCACCGCGTTGCTGCCGATCCACACCTTGTCCTCGATCACGATCGGCTCGGAGAATCGCGCGAAGTCAGTTCGTCGCGAGGGATGCACCGGGTGTCCCGTCGTGGTCAGTGTCACGCTGGGAGCGATCATGACACCATTGCCTATCCGGATGTCCACGTCGTCGACGAACGTAAGGTTCACGTTCCCGAAGAAGTCGTCACCGATGTGGACGTTGCTGCCGAATCCCGCGTGGAACGGTGGCAGCAGCACTGTGCGTTCACCGACCGAGCCGAAGATCGCGACGAGCAGCGATCGACGCCTCTCCGTTTCGCTCGGTGGTGTGTGGTTGTACTCGAAGATCTGCTCTGTGCGGCGCCGAGGGGCCTGAAAGGCCGCTTCCGACTCGGTGTAGACGAGCCCCTTGGCGATCCGGGCCAGGACTTCTTCCTCGTGACCATCCGTCACAGCGCGGCATTTCCCTTCGTCCGATTCCTCGGGCACGGGCCCGGCGCGCTCCCGGTCGGCCGCGCGCCCAGAGCCTACGTGCACTGCGAACGCGCCGTGAGTCATTTCGTCGGCGTGAGAACGCATCGGCGTCGCCGCGAGTCGGCACCTCCTCGAGGGCGGTGCGCGAGGCACGGCCGAGCCCGTCGCGGTGGCCCCGCGCCGCCGCCACGACGTCGGCCGGGCTCCGGGGGGCGGTCGCCGAGCACAAGCTCACCCTCGTTCGATTCCGTTCCGGCCACCAAGGGGGCCGCGAGAGACGTCATTCGGCCCTCTCCCGCGATCCCGCCCCGGGCTGTGAAGCGCTCCCCGAGCCGCGGTGCGGCTCACCGTCCAGGAACAGGTCCGCCCACGGGCGGGGCTGCCAGATCCACCGCCTGCGCGGCGACCACGGACTCCACGGCGAGCAACTGCCGCAGCCGGACGAGGATCGTGGTCAGCCGCCGTACGCCGAGCGCCGCGTTGGTCGAGTCGTCCTCGACGGCGTGCGCGCCGTGGCGGGGGTCGGTGCTCACCGGCACGGACAGCATGCGGATCTCGGCGACGAGCGCCTGCGCCGTCTTGGCCAGCGGGGCGAACCCGGAGCGCTCCGGACCGTACGGCGAGAGGTTCGCGGGCAGTCCGCTGACGGCCGGGTCGAGCAGCCGTCGCATGCGCTCGGCGGAGATCGACGCGGTCTGTGTCAGGGCCAGCGCCAGGCTGTCGAAGGCGAGGGCGAGGGCCGGGGGGTGGAAGTTCCCGGACGAGACGATTTCGCCGGTGTCGGCCAGGACCACCGGGTTGTCGCTGCAGCCGTTGAGTTCCGGCCGGAGCGCGGCGTCGGCGAAGTCCACGCGCCGGGCGTTGCGGGGTCGCCCAGCTCCGTGCTCGACCGGTGAACGCGTCGGCGTACTGCAGACAGTAGGTGTCACATCCGTCGATGTCGCCCAGCCCCGCGCCGTACCCGGCGGGTACCCAGTCAAGGCAGCCGCGCGGCCCCGCCGGCCGAATCCGCAGGGCGCCCCAGTTCGGCCGTGCCCGCCCGCCTTCGGTTGCTTCGCCGTCGGCTTATTCGAGTCCGGCCTCGGTGGCGATCTTCAGGGCGGCGGCCACCAGCAGTGGCCGGTACTGCTCGCGGTGTCCGCCGTCAGGAACGGTCCGCATGTCCCAGTCCTCCCCCTGTCTCACTGGCATCAGGGTGGAAGCACTGAGCGATCTACTGCGAGCTACGCGGCAACTGTCTCGGACGGAGACGGGAACCGTTGCCCGTGACCTTCGGCATCGGGCCGCTCGATAAGTTCTCCGTCCCGGGGCTCATCTGATGGGGCGCATCGAGGCCGTCTGGTTCGCGCTCGGTCCTGTCCAAGGTCATGGCTTCACCCCGATGTGTAGACCGTGTTCGTACGGGAAGTTCCCAAGGGTCTGGACCTGGCCGTAGCCAGCACGCCGTAGCCACCCTTCGTAGTCGCACGCCGGGTAGGCCATGCCTTGACCACTGGCCAGAGCATTGAGGTAGAGCGAGAGGCGGGCGGAGTACCAGCCTTCCGTCTCGTTGTCCGACGCGTTGTACCCGTAGACCAGGACTCGACCGCCGGATGGCAGAACGTCGTATGCCTTCCCCAGCAACATGGTGATCTGCTCACCGGAGAAGATCTCCAGTACGTGACTGAAAAGTACGGTGTCGTGGCCCTCCGGGAAGGGATCGGTGAACAGGTCTCCGGGGTGCACGGTGACCCGGTTCCCAAAGTCCGGCACGGTCGTCCGTTCGGCGAGGCGTGACACACTCGGGATGTCGAAGATGGTCGAGGTCAGTTCGGGATGGCGTGCCACGAGTCGGGCACTGGTAGTGCCGTCGCCGCCGCCCACGTCGAGCAGTCGGCGCACCGCCGTGAACTGGCCGCTGTCCACCAGGGCGTCGACGCTGCGCAACGTGAAGGCCGTCATGGAGCGGTGGAAGACGGCCTCCAACTCCGGTTGGTGGGACAGCCTCTGATAAAGAGTCGGCTCGTTGCCCGGGTACCCGGACAGGGCTGTGTTCGTACCGGCCTTGAGGGCGTCGGTGAGGCGGGCGAAAGCGGGGTAATACACCTCCCGCCAACCGACCAGAATATTACGCCAGTTGTCGGGCTCGTCGCCGGTGAGGATGTCCTCGGCGACGCTGGAGTTCTCATACTTGCCGTCGCGCCGTACCAGTAGCCCTGTCGAGCACACGGCATGCAGCAGCACCCGCAGTGAGTGTGACGGCAGGCCGGTTGTGCCCAGAAGATCGTCGAAGGATGCCGGGCGCCCCGACAGGGCGGTGAACAGATCCAGCTCCAGGGCAGTGGTCAGGGCATTGAACAGGGCCGGGGCGTTCACCAGGAGATGGAAACGCTCCAAGAGGGGGTCCACCGATCCCTCATCCTCGGTCGTCGGAGCAGAGTTCATCGCAGCAGAATCCTCATCGGTCGGAGGGCATGACGAGGGACGGAGACATCTCGGGGATCCAGCTCCGCACGGGCTTCAACGGCGCGGAACCCGCCATGGCACGGTGGATCAGACGCGACGAAGCACCGTGATCCAGTACATAGTTGTGCAGAAGCCGGACGTTGTCCCACAGCGCGATGTCACCCTCGGCCCAGCGCCACCGCACCGTGCGCTCGGGCACGAGGGTGTACTGCATGAACAGCTCGAGAAGGGTGTGGCTCTCCAGATCGGACAGCCCCTCGATCACCCTGACGCAGTTGGGGTTCAGGACCAGGGACCTGCGGCCCCCGGCCTCCTCGTCGACAGCCACGAGCGGTTGACTCACCACCGGCATCTCCAGCAGCTTCTCGCGCCGGAGCGAATCGGCCCCCGGTTCCAGCCAGTCGGCATAGAGGAGCCGCACATCATGAGGACAGCTCAGGCCGTCGGCCAGGTCGCGCAGCGGTGCGGACAGCACCGCGTAGGCGCCCGCCAGGTCGGCGAAGAGCGTGTCTCCGCCCACCGGCGGCACCCGCGCCGCCTGAAGCAGAGAGTACGTCGGTACCTCACGGACGAACGTGCCATCCACGTGCCAGTTGGTGCCGTGCCGGTTGTGAGCGTCGCGGCAGCGGACGTCCTGCGGTCGTACCCCTCCTGTCTGGTTCGCGAGCACCTCGGGGTGGTCCGGCAGTCCCGGCTTGAGCGGGTGGGCGGGCAGCACGTCACCGAAGACGCCGGCTAAGCCGACAAGGGCTGCCGGATCGGTCGACTGGCCGCGCAGGAACAGCACGCCGTGCTCCCTGACCAGATCGCGCAGCACGTCGGCATCGGCTGGTCCCGTCTGGCGCACATCGAGCCCCGACACCTGTGCGCCGATGCTTCCGGTGAGTCGATCGACCTTCCACGGAGCGTTCCTCATCTGGCTTCGTCACCTCCTGTTTGCGCCACCACCGCTCCCCGCACGAGCGGTCAGTCGCTTCCCGCGAGCACCACGTTCTCCATCGCGCCGCCCTGGGCCACCCCGATCACTCCGCTGCGCCCGTCCGGGTAGTAGCGCGCATAGACGCCGCCCGCCCGGCCGCCGAAGAGGAGCGGACTCAGCACCGGGGCGACCGGGGCGCGGTACGGCTCCGTGCCGGGGTCCGCAGCCATCTCCAGCTCGTAGCGAGCCGGTTCCACGTACTCCTGCACGATGGCGTCACGGGCGCCCAGCGCCCGGGTGACGTCCGCCTCCCACTGGGCCGACGAGCACAGGCGACCGATGACCACACCACGGCCCATCATGCCCACCGCCGGCTTGAGCACGAATGACTCCCGCCACACGGTCAGGAGCCGCCGTAGGTCCTCCGGCTCGCCCTGCCAGTCGACCTTGCCGTCCTGGGCGAGTCGCGTCCACGGCACATACCGGTGCACCAGCCGCCGGTCGTCCTCGGACATCCAGCCCTGGCCCTCCGACAGCCAGGCCAGCAGACGTTTGTTGGCCACGAGGTAGCTGCTCTCCGGCGGGTAGAGGACGCAGCCTGCGGCGATCAGGGCATGCACCGTGTCGAGGGACTCGCCGCGCGAAACCCAGTCGGCGGGCGCGAAGTAGCGTAGGGCCAGGGGGAGTCGCAATCTGCCCGGACGGCCGATCGCCCCGGGGAGGTCACTGGGCTCGATCACCTCCGCGAGGAAGCCCCGCCCACGCAGGTAGGCGGCCTCGCCGTCGAAGTAGCGTGTGGTCTCGCCCCTGCGGTCCACTCGATTTCCTACCAGCGCCACCGCCTTCGGCAGTCCCAGCTCGGCGCAGACCTTCTCGAACAGGTCGGCCCGTGCAGCGAACGGGTCGTCCACGGTGAAGGGCAGCGTGGGAACTGATCCGCCGTAGAGACGGGTCCACGCCTGCCCAAATCCGTGCGCCTCGGTGGGACCGCCGAACGCCCCACTGACATTGAACTCCAGAAACCGGGGACCATCAGGTCCGATCACGACGTCCGGGCGCGCCATGGTGGCACAGTGCCGCAACTCGAACTCGTCGTCGTCGACGAAGAACGGGAACGAGTGCGCGGTGGGCCGTACCCCCAGGGCATCCAGCCTGCCCTGCCGGGTGGGCGCCGCCTCCAGCAAGGCCCGGCGCAACAGGCCCAACAGGTCACGTGAAGCGGTGAACAGCTCGTCGTACGACTGGCGGGAGACCGCGAAGGGCTCCAGGGGCACTGGCTGGACATGCACCCATGTTCCGCAGTCAGCCAGCTCGTGGCGGAGCACCTGAATGATGTCGTCCGCGTGACTCCGGTGCGTTACCGGAAACGGACGGGCAGCGAACCACGGATGGGTTCCCAACTCCTCTTACACCAACCTTTCGTGGCGGGAAGGGGCACGACTACTGCTGTGCGAGCCAGGTCGCCGGTGGCGTGTCATGCCTGGGCGGAAGAGGCGCAGCCCCATCAGGGTGTAGGAACGTATCGAGGTCGAGATGCACTGCGCTCGCCATGCCCGCGGTTCGCCAGGGCAGGCCTGCTCGCGCCGGTCGTCGGCCGTCGTGGAAGTAGACCGCTGTCAGCCGGTTCCGTGTGTCGAGAGCGATCATCGGGTTCTCGACGAGGAAGCGACGTACCGGCTCGGTGTCACGGACCACGGTGACTCGCAGACGTTTGTGGCGGAAGTGATTGGCGGGCAGAACGACTTCGGGATGGAACTTGCGTTTGAACTGGAAAGTCCCCTTGCTGATGAAGGGTTCGCAACCGCCAAGGTCGACTCGTGCCATACCGTGCTGCGCGGCCCATTGCAGGACGTGGAGAAACAGAGCGGTGTAGGTGCCTCCCCGGTAGTGGGCGGGGTCGCCGTCCGCCACACCGACCAGGCGCAGAACCAGCGTCTTGCCGGCAGGCTTCACCCGGCACAGGGCTCCCACCACGCGCTCGCCCGACTGCCGCAGGAAGAACAGCATCCCCTTGCGGAAGATTTCGGCGCGTGCGATCGCGCGACCTTCCGATCGGGCGCTGCCCCCGTGCCGGGCCCGCATGGTCGGCATGTGCATCCGGTCGTAGAAGTACGCGAAGTCGGCGTCTGTACCCGCCACTTCGAGGTTCCATCGGCTGCTGCGCTGCTGCCGGGCGAACTGCTGGCGGTCCTTGCGGGAGACACGTTGCAGAACGTCCGTCCCGTCGCCCAGCGCCACCACTAGCGACACCCGGAAAGGCAGGGTGAGGGAGCGGGCCTGCGGAAGATGACGGGCGTGTCGGGTGTCGTGACCAGTGATCACCAGATCGGCGTCCGACCCGGCTGCTTCTGTGGAGAGACTGTCCCAGCGGCGGCGGGACGACGTCCGTGCCGCCGCCGAGGCAGATCCGGTTTGTTGTTCGAGAAACGGAAGCGTCAGATGGATACCTTCGGGCAAGCCGGCGTATACGAGGTTCGGTGTGCCGTCGGCTCCGCGTGACTCCACCCAGACCGCATGGCGCGAGGTCACGGCGTCGACGGACCGGTGGGCTCCGCGGATCAGAGCGCCTTCTCCGTTGCGCCACAGGTAACCACTGGTGGTCCAGAGCCGATCCACCATCATGTGGGACCCCCGCGGCCCGTGCCACGTCCGGAGGTGGCCGTCGCCGGTTCGCCGGCGGGCAGCGTGCGCAGCCGGGTGCGCAGCACGGCCAAGCGGGCTCGCGCGGTGTCCAGTTCCCGGACGGGGAATCCGTCCACCAATTCGTGAGCACCTGCCAGGCGCAGTAGGTCACGAACACGTTCGGTGAAGCGGACCGTGCCGTCGACGACGTCGACGCCGTCCCGCGCTCCCACCCGGCGGTTCCACGCCGTCGCGGCCCCTTGGTCCAGGTCTGCGGGCAGGGCGAGCTCCAGCCGTCCGTCACGTACCCGCACCGGGTAGCCGCCCGGCAAGCCCCACGGTCCCGGCACACTGGTGTCCAAGTCGATGCCGTGCAGTAGAGCCGTGATCAGGCGGGCGGCGGTCTGCCCGGTCACCAGGTTCAGCTGCTCGCGCCGAGTCGCTCGCATCCGGGCCAGATACCGGGCCGGATCCGATACCTGTGTGTCATCCAGCCAGACTCGTGCCTCGTCCTCGGGGGTACGGGGCCGGGCGAGGTGGACATGGTGCGCCAGGACCCGTAGCCGTCCGGTGTCGTGCACTTCCAGGGCGTGCGCGAGCGAAGCTGCCACGAGCCCCGCGTTGCCGACCCCGCACAGCACCGGCAGGCCCAACGCGTCCAGCACCGGGTTGACCGCGTCGGGGAAACAGGCGTTGACCAGGCGGGCGTCGGACCCGGTGGCGACCACTGCGCGTGCGGCGCGCGCGGCAAGGTCCGCCTGTAGGGGAAGAGTGAGGCCGAAGCCGGTCGCTGTGACCAGATCCGTCCACGCACTGGGCGTGCGCTCGCGCTCCCAGGGAGAGTGCGATGAGGCACACACCAGCACCAGGTCCGGTGCACCCTCGGCGACCAGCTGCCGCAGATCCTGAGGCTGCTGGCCGGCGTGGGCGGCATCGAAGGTGACGGTGCTCTGCGCGCTGTGCGCCCGGACGCCAGCGACATGGGCCAGCTCCGCGGCGGCCTGTGCCCTGCGGCCTGCGATGGTGACATGGAGGTCTCCGGTGCGCGCATGCGCCAAGGCACAGCACACCGCGGTAGCCAGGGAACCTGTACCCAGCAGGAGGAGACGCGGCATTCAGCCAACTCCGACGGCAGCGGCCACGTCGGCCTCGTCGTGCACCCAGTGGAAGTCACCCTCCTGCAGCGGTTCGTAGTCTCCGTGGGCGTACGTGCCCGAGGCGTGGACCACGATCGTCCGGTCCGCGCCGATGAGTCCGCGCCGCACGCCCTCCCGAACTCCCGTCATCGCCATCAACAGCGACCATTCCGCGAGCCGCTGCGGATCGTCGGGGAGCGGGATTCCGGCTTCGGCCAGATCACCGGCAATGGTCGCGTAGTGGTCCAGGCACTCTCGCCGGGAGACAACGATGCCGCCGCCACCGAACTTGCCGATGATCTCGTTCATGCGCTCCGAGGTGACGGGCCGGTGCGTATAGAAGGTGGGGTCGAGTATCTCGTTCGGGGTGTCCGTCACGTAGGGGAAGCAGGGGTCCCGGTCCTGGCGATACAGCTCCGCCTGCGTGTCCCACGCGTAGGAGGGCGCGTTGCGGCGGTCGAAGCTGCCGAACCTCTGACTGAGCACCATGTCGGGGATGTGCAGGTGCTGCACGAGAAAGGACTCCGGGCGCTGCCCGCCGGCCGCCTCGCCGGTGGTCTCCAGGATCTCCCGGCCCGTGTGGTAGCCGAGCAGCCCGAAGGCGCTGGAGACGGCATGCGCGTGCATGCGTACCTCGCCGGGGGCGATCGGGTCGACGTCGTGCTCGAAAAGTGCTCGGGTGGTGTCGGCCACCATGTAGTTGGCCAGGTCCAGCGAGAACCACAGCCGGCCGCCGGTGCGCCGCGCCCAGTCCGCCGCGTGCGCGTGCACGAAGGCACGGGTCAGCGGCTTGACGTCCTCGGCCTGCTGGCCCGTGTAAATGAGGACGGGGTTGAGCGCGCGCAGTTCGGGGTCGGTGGTCAGTCGGCTGCGCCGCAACTTGTCCCGGCACACGGCTGGGCAGACCGTCACCACCCGCAGCTGGTGCGGCTCGGCGAGGCCGAGGTCCAGGGCACGCAGCACGGCGTCGCGCAGTGCGGTGCCCTTGTTGGCGGAGGTGGGGGTGATCAGCACGACCGGGACTCCGGTGCGGCGGACATGTGCGACGGCCCGGGCCACGATCAGCAGCGATGCCAGTGTCTTCGTGGTCCTCGTGCCAGGGTTGCCGGTAAGGTCCAGCAGCCGCATCCGGCGCCCGTCCAGATCCGGGAGCGGGCGCCAGGAAATGGCTGCGGGCGAGAAGAACTCTCTTGTTCGTGCGTCCAGTTGAGGAAACTCGAAGCCCGGCTGGAACCCCTCCGGGTCCGAATGCTCCGCGCGCTCCTGGCCGCAGGCACTCACGATATCGGAAAGCCGGTGATAGTGGTCGAGGACCGGGTTTCGTGATACCGCCCCGGTGCTGGGATTCGTCGTGGTCGTCATGCTCCGGACACCTGCCCGAAACGCGCTTTGAGAGCGTTCACTGTGGCCCTGTACTCTCTGTCGTCGAGGTGCCCTCGGCGCTGGTCCGCGGGCGGAAGCGGCGATCTGCGTTCACACACCGGAGAGCCTGCGTCACCTGCCGAGGATCGACCTCAGCACCGCCACATAGTCGGAACCGGTGTCCAGCGGTGCGTACTTGGGAGGTTCGGCCGGGCCTGTGAGCGCCTCCAGCGGAGCGACGACGACGCCATAGTCGGGCCGGTGTTTGTACTGGATGGACATCCGGTCACGGCGTACGGCGCTCACCCGGTGCGGGGCCGCCCTGTGCAGCCCGTTCGACCAGCGCTGTACATAGTCGGCCAAGAAGACGAACAACGCGGAGTCCACGCTGGGCACTTCCAGCCACGTCCCGTCGGTGTCCCGCACGTCCAGACCCGGTTCGTCCTGGTCAAGGATGGTCAGCAGGGACAGGTCGACATGGGGCGACATCGCGTAGTCGACCTTCGAGCCGACACGGGACAGGTGGCTCGCGCCGTAGTAGTTCAGGCCGAGACGGTGCAGCGGCGTGCCCAGGTATCCGCTGAAGAAGTCCTCCTCCAACCCAAGGTCCAGGGCACACGCGGCGATAAGTCCGTCACCCAGTCGTGTCAGGTGGCTGAAGAGTTCCAGGGACTTCGGAAAGTGCTCGTGATAGAAGTCCACCGACTCCAGCAGCGCCAGGTCGGGCGTGGTGTTGCCGATCCGGTACTGCTCACAGGCCTCGGTGCCGGAGTGCGTGCGGCTTTTCTCCCTGCCGAGCCCGCGATAACCCAGGAACTGGGACTTCTCCGTGGCGTCGTATTTGCTTTTCTCCTCCGACGGCAGCCGGTAGAACCTCCGCATCTCCGCGTAGACCTCTTTGACGAGTTCAGCAGGCACACCGTGGTTGTGGACGAAGAAGTAGCCCTCCCTTCGGCAGATGCCGCCGATCTCGTCGGCAACAGCTTCCCGGTCCCTCGAGGTCCATCCGTCCGCCGGCCCCGGCAGTTGTACGTGCGGTATCACTCCGGTCCTCCCGAATCGTGCTTGATCGAGGGTATTGAGTTGCGCACGCCGACCATCCGGCCCAGGAACCGCGTGTCCGCGACGGCCGACATGGCACCACGGACCAGTTGCAGGCCCAAATCTCTAAATGGAGGATCGATATCAGCCATGACACACCGACATGGTGCGTGTACATCATGGTCGCAGAGCACTCGGCCGTCGGACGCGTCTGCCACGGACGATCCGCTCGGCGGACGAAGGGCAGCGATTTTTCACAGCGCCCGGTCATCCTGCGAGGCGTCGGGGACGCCGCACAACCCCTGGGGGACGGGTTTCGGACAGCTTCAAGAGAGGCTCACGCGCACCGTAATGCGACCGTAATAATACCAGTTGGTTGACACATCTTTCCCTCGAATCTTCCCGTGGTGTGGGTGGGATCCGTGATGAATAGCACAGCCGAAGTACCGGAATGAGATGGCCGAAACCGTTGGGGACGCCCTCGACTGCGGTCTTCCCATGGTTCGGCGCATGTCCAACACTGAGAGCACCCAGCACTTGTGGTGTCTGAAGGTGTGCGGCTGTCTCACGCGTTTGCCCGGTGCTTCTTCCAGCCGGCCGTCCCCGCGAGGCTCATGATGAGATCGATGGAGCTCCCTATGACGCTCAACAGCTTCGACGAATGGTCGCCCCTCAAGGAGGTGGTGGTCGGCTCCGCCACCAACTACACGTCACACCAGCGTGAGCTGTCGTTCGACCTCTTCTTCCACGACAACATCGCCGGCGACAACTCCGCGCGCTCCGAATGGTATTACCCCCGGCTCACGGCCAGAGGCCATGCCGAGTCGGCCCCCAAAGGGACGATTCCCATCAAGCAGCGGTACGTGGAAGAACTGGCAGAGGATCTGACCGGCATCGAGGAAGCCCTCACTGCGCTCGGTGTGACCGTGCTCCGCCCGATGGACGTGGACGCGAGCACCGCGGAGGTCCGCACCCCCGCCTGGAGCGCGTCAGTCGTTCCCCCACTGAACGTCCGGGACAACACTCTCATCGCCGGCGACGAGATCATCGAGACGCCGCCCATGATCCGTTCCCGCTACTTCGAGACGCAGTTCCTCAAGCCGGTCTTCCAGCGGTACTTCGAACAGGGCGCACGCTGGACGGTCATGCCGCGCCCCCTGATGACCGACTCCTCCTTCGACCTGTCGTACGCACGAGTCAGCACGGTCGGCGGCCCGACGGAGCCCATCGCCGATCCGCAGCCCACCTGCTACGACGTCGGCACCGAGATGATGATCGACGGCGCGCAGGTTCTCAGGCTCGGCCGGGACCTGGTGGTCAACGTCTCCACCGCCAACCACGCCCTCGGCTGCGACTGGCTGGAGCGCCACCTGGCGGGTCGTTTCCGCATCCACCGGGTGCACCGGCTCAGTGACAGCCACATCGACAGCATGGTCCTCGCACTGCGTCCCGGCACTCTGCTCGTCCGCTCGGCTGCCGTACGCGACAAGCTGCCCGAGGCACTGCGCTCATGGGACCTGATCACTCCGCCGGCCCCGGAAGGCAACCACTTCCCGTCGTACGACGACAGTGATCTCGTCCTGGCAAGCCCCTTCATCGACTTGAACGTCCTGTCCGTCTCCCCGGACACCGTGCTGGTCAACGACGCCTGCCCAGAGCTGATGCGCACGTTGGAAAAGCACGCTTTCACAGTGGTGCCCGTACGGCACCGGCACCGCCGTCTCTTCGGCGGCGGCTTCCACTGCTTCACCCTCGACACGGTGCGCGAAGGCGGCGCCGAGGACTACCTGTCGTGATGGCGGAACACCCGGGACGAGAGGACATGCCCTCGTCCGCACAGCTCGTCGGCGTCGGAACCGCGGTGCCCCCCGTCTCGTACAGCCAGCCGGAGCTGTTGGAGTTGTTCGGAGTCTCCGATTCGGCTATCCGCTCCATCTTCCTCAACAGCGCCATCGAACGGCGTGGCCTGACCCTGCCGCCGTCCCTGCCCAACCGTCCTGGCCAGGCCGAAACCCAGGGCGAACTGCTGGCCAAGCACACGAGAGAAGGTCTGCGGCTGGGCCGGGAAGCGGTGCTCTCCTGCCTGGCCGACGCCGGCCGGGAGGTGACGGATGTGCGCCACCTGTGCTGCGTCACCTCGACCGGTTTCCTCACTCCCGGGTTCTCCGCCCTGCTGCTCAAGGACATGGGCGTGAGCACCACGTGCTCCCGCCTCGACGTCGTCGGCATGGGCTGCAACGCCGGACTCAACGCGCTGACCGCTGTAGCGGCATGGTCCCTGTGCCATCCCGGTGAACTCGCGGTCATGGTGTGCATCGAGGTGTGCTCAGCCGCTTACGTCTTCGACGGCACTCTGCGCACCTCCGTGGTCAACAGCCTCTTCGGCGACGGCGCCGCCGCGGTTGCGGTGACCGCCGGCCTCCCGGATCCGGCGTCTCCTGGCCCGCAGTTGCTGCGCTTCGGCAGTCGGACCATCCCCGAGGCGGTGGACGCCATGCGCTACGACTGGGACGACGAACGGCACAAGTTCAGCTTCGGCCTCGATCCTCAGGTGCCCTATGTGGTCGGCGCCCACGCGGAAGAGACCCTCGGACGGCTCCTGGACGGCACCGGCGTGACCCGGTCGGGTGTGACCCACTGGGTGGTGCACGCCGGGGGGAAGAAGGTTGTGGACTCGGTGCGCGTCAATCTCGGCCTGAGCCGCCACGACGTCCGGCACACCATCGGGGTGCTGCGCGACCACGGCAACCTGTCCAGTGGCTCCTTCCTCTTCTCGTACCAACGGCTCGTGCAGGAGGGAAAGGTGACGGAAGGGGACATCGGGGTTCTCATGACCATGGGCCCGGGATCGACCATCGAAATGGCCCTTGCACGGTGGTGACGAGTCGTAAGGAGGCTGCGGCGGTGCGACCGAGCAGCGAGCACGAACACACCTCGGACGAGTTGGGGCTGCAGGTCGACATCGACGCCACACGCCCCCTGCCAGAGCTGACGGCACGACTGAACGCGGCATGCGACCAGGTGGAGGAACCGGGACGGCACACCGTGCTGCGGCTGCGGCTGCGCCCGGTACCGGCTCATCGCCGGCCCTGGCCGACCCAGGTCAGCGTGCGGGACGTCAACCGCTGGGAGCGCGCCGTCCGCCGCCTCGAACAGCTGCCGGCGATGATCGTGAGCACGGCCGAGGGCATCTGCGGGGGGCCGGCGCTCGACCTTCTGCTAGCCAGCGACTTCCGGATCGGCGATCCCGGTCTGCTGCTGATGCTGCCGGTGAACGACGGACACTTCTGGCCCGGCATGGCGGTGTACCGGCTTGCCCAGCAGCTCGGTACCGCCCGCGCCCGACAGATCGTGCTGTGGGGCGACGACCTGGACGCTCGCCGCGCCCATGAGGTGGGCCTCATCGACCAGCTCAGCGACGACCTGACCGAGGCCGCTCACACCGCCGTCGTGCTGATGGGGCGCATCTCGGACCGCGAGCTGGCCGTGCGCCGCCAACTCATCCTCGAGGCACCGGCTGCTGAGTTCCAGGATGCGCTCGGCGCCCATCTGGCCGCCTGCGACCGGGAAATACGCCGGCTCGCGGAAATCGGCCACGACGAGCGGGGTCAGTCATGACCTCCGTCTCCCCGGTGTCACCGACCGGCTCTGTACCCACCCTGCCGACACCCACAGGTCAGTTCGACGCGGACCGCGCCGCATTACAGCTTTACATCGACCGCACGGACCGGCTCCTGGGCCTGCTGCCGCGCCGCCCGGCCCGCGACCCCGAACAGACCGAGCAGGCGGCGGCTCTCCACGAGGCACGCCGTACCGCCCGCCACGCCTTCCTGACACGGCACGCACCACAGGTCTACGACGTGCTGACCGACGGCCGCACCGTTCGGCAGCGGCTGCCGGACCTGGTACGGCAGGCCCAGACCCACCTCCCGGGCCTGGTGCCGACCGCCGCCCAACTCGTCGACGATCGCGGTCGCATCCAGGCGCACAAGGAAGGACACGAGATCGACCTCGGCGTCTTCTTCGGCGCTTTGCTGCGCTCGCCCCCGGTCGGCAACCACCTGATCGACACCATGCTGCATCCGGCACCGGGCTCACGGGACCATCTCAACCGTTTCCGCCGTCATGACCTGTTGGAACTGGACACGGTGACGGTGGAAAGACATGGCCCCACCATGTACGTCACCTTCCACAACGGCCACTGTCTCAACGCCGAGGACAACCAGCTCATCGCCGACATGGAGACCGCGGTGGACCTGACCCTGCTCGATGAGCGGGTCCAGGTGGGGGTTCTGCGTGGCGGTCCCGTCGACCACCCGCGCTACGCGGGACGCCGTGTGTTCAGCGCCGGGATCAACCTCAAGGCCCTGCGCAACGGCGCCATCTCCTATGTGGACTTCCTGCTCGGCCGGGAGCTCGGGTACGTCAACAAACTGGCACACGGGCTGCTGACCTCGGACGCCGGATGGTCGGCACCGGCGGCCGTACACAAGCCCTGGGTCGCGGCCGTCGACTCCTTCGCGATCGGCGGCGGCATGCAGTTGCTGCTCGTCGTGGACCGGGTACTGGTAGCGGAAGGCGCGTTCCTCAGCCTGCCCGCGGCGGACGAAGGCATCGTGCCCGGCCTCGGCAACCTCCGTCTCACCCGGCTCACCGGCGCCCGCATCGCGAGGCAGGTGCTGCTGTCCGGGCGTCGGCTCCGGACCGGAGAAGCCGCCGCCGAGCTGCTGTGCGACGAGGTGGTGCCCGCCGACCGGCTGTCGGATGCCGTCGACCGGGCCGTGGCCGAACTGGCCGGCCCTGCGGTGGCGGCCAACCGCGCCATGCTCTCCCTGGCCGAGGAACCTCGGGAAACGCTCCGTTCCTATCTCGCCGAGTTCGCGGTGGTGCAGGCGGAGCGCATCTACAGCGCGGACGTGCTGGACCGGGTCGAGCGCCGCTGGGCCCGGCCGTGAGCGGATCCGCGCAGTACACGGCGACCGCGCTCGAGGCTTCACAGCTCCACGCCTCTCTCGCCGACCCGGTGATGCGTTCCGTGGAGTTCCTCAACGAGGTGATGCGCCGCTATCCGGACGCGATCTCCTTCGCTCCCGGCGCCCCGCACCCGGACACCTATGCCGACCTGGACATCGAGCGATACCTGAGCCGCTTCGTCAGCCACGCGGTCACGGAGTCGGGGCATCCCCCGTCGACCGTTCGCCGCCTGCTCTACGAGTACGGGCCCAGCCGCGGACTGATCAACGGCTTGGTCGCCGAGCTGCTCCGGCGCGATCACGCGGTGGAGGCCCCGGAGCAGGCGGTCGTCGTCACGGTAGGGGCACAGGAGGCGATGCTCCTGGTGCTGCGGGCCCTGATCCGGTCCACGGACGATCTGCTGGCCGTGGCGGACCCCTGCTACGTGGGGATCACGGGTGCCGCCCGGATGCTCGGCGTGGAGACCGTGCCCGTGCCTGAGGCGGACGACGGCCTACAGGTGCAGGCGCTGCGTTCGGCCTGCCGCGCGGCTCGGCGCGCGGGCCGACGCGTTCGGGTGTGTTACGTGGCTCCGGACTTCTCCAATCCCGGCGGCAACCGCATGGGCAAGGAACACCGCGAGCGCCTGCTGGAGCTGGCTGAGGCGGAGGATTTCCTCGTCCTGGAGGACAACGTCTACGGCTTCACCGCCGCCCCGGGGGCCGAGCTGCCGCTGCTGAAGACCCTGGACCGCAATCGCCGGGTCGTCCACCTCGGCACCTTCTCCAAGGTGTGCTTCCCCGGCGTGCGCGTCGGCTACGTCGTGGCCGACCAGACCGTGGTCACCGCCGACGGTGACAGCACGCTGCTGGCCGATCACCTGGCCCGGCTCAAGACCATGGTCACTGTCAACACTCCCCCGCTGTCACAGGCCGTGGTCGGCGGAATGCTGCTGGAGCACGGCGGCTCCCTCGCCGAGCGCTGCCGTACGCGTTCCGCGCTCTACCGCCGGAATCTCACGCTCCTGCTGGACGGCCTGGACCGGCTGACGGAGCAGGGACTTCCTCCTGGCGTCGGGTGGAACCGGCCGACGGGCGGCTTCTTCGTACGCATGCGGCTGCCCGTACCGGCCGACGACACGCTGCTCGCCCGCTCGGCGGACTCCTACGGAGTGCTGTGGACGCCGATGGCCCACTTCCACCTGGGCCCGGGCGGCGCCGACGTGCTCCGGCTGTCGTGCAGTTACCTCACTCCCGAGCAGATCACCACGGGCGTGCGACGGCTCGGAGCCTTCCTGCATGGAGAGATGGGCAGATGACCCCTTACGATGCCGCCTCGCTGCCCACCCGGAGAGCCAACCCGTTCGACCCGCCACCAGAGCTGGCCGAGCTGCGTGAGCGCTCCCCCCTCTGCCGGCTGCGCTATCCCGACGGCCACCTCGGCTGGTTGGTCACCGGCTACGACCTGGCCAGGAATATCCTGGCGGACCCGCGGTTCAGCGCGCGCTCGGAGCTGAAACGGGACCCCGTGGCGCGCCGGAGCCTGGACCCGTTCTACGGGGCGTCGGCGCTCCCCGGTTGGCTCGTCGACATGGACCCGCCCCAGCACACCCGCATCCGGCGGAGACTGGCGCGGGCGTTCACCGCGCACCGTATGAGGACGCTGCGGCCGCGGATCGAGCAGATCGTGACCCAGCGCCTGACCGCCATGGCCGAAGCCGGGGACCCCACCGACATCGTGGCGTCGTTCGCGCTGCCCGTCCCGTCCCTGGTGATCTGCGAACTGCTGGGCGTGCCCTACTCCCAGCGCGCCGACTTCCAGCGCAACAGCGCCACCATGTTCAGCCTTGAGGCAACCGCGGAACAGGCCGCGCGTGCCGTGGACGACCTGCAGACGTTCCTGACCGAACTGGCGGCGCACAAGTCACGCCGGC
The DNA here is from genome assembly GCF_040295925.1 of Streptomyces sp. NPDC002588. NCBI lineage: Bacteria > Bacillati > Actinomycetota > Actinomycetes > Kitasatosporales > Streptomycetaceae > Streptomyces > Streptomyces sp. NPDC002588. The sequence continues at coordinate 37,454 of NZ_JBEOWF010000022.1, read as the reverse complement.
CCGGGGAGGATCTGCTCAGCGTACTGGCCTCGGACGGCGAACTGTCCATCCCCGAGATCGCCGGAGTGGGGGCACTGCTGCTGTCGGCGGGCCACGAGACGACGGCAGGTTCCCTGGGCCTCGGGGTGCTCGCACTGCTCAGCCATCCGGATCAGCTCGCCCGGCTGGTGAAGGACCCGGGGCTGGCGGACACGGCGGTCGAGGAACTGCTTCGCTACCTCACGATCTTCCAGTTCGGCGTGCCACGATCTCCACTGGAGGACGTGCCGCTGGCGGGGGAGATCGTGCGGGCGGGCGAGTCCGTGACGGTCTCGCTGCCTGCGGCCAACCGGGACCCGCTGCGGTTTCCGGATCCCGACCGTCTCGACATCGGACGCCATCCGTCGGGCCATCTCGCCTTCGGGCACGGGATGCACCAGTGCATCGGCCAGAACCTCGCCCGGACCGAGATGCGTATCGCCTTTCCCGCTCTCTTCGGCCGATTTCCCCGGCTTCGCCTCGCCGTGCCGCCGCACCAGATCCCGCTCGGTCAGGACACCGGGTTCTACTGCGTGCACCGGCTCCCCGTGTCGTGGTCATGAGCAGGGCAGGGGCCGTTGCGGATGTCGTCACCGCGCCCTGACCGGCGCCGTGCACGCCTCGAACCGAGTTCCGACAACGGCTCGGTTCGAGGCGCGGTCGAGGGCTCACCCAGTGACTCGACGACTCACGTCACCGGGCTGCGAAGAGCTGCGCCAGACGCTCCTCCACCTTCTGGGCTGCCGACAGACTCTCCGCGACGACACAGTGCAGCAGCGTGTCGTCGCGCCGGTCGAAGGCGCTGCTGATGATGACACCGGTTCGGGTGTCACGGTCGTAGGCGAGCCCCGCGTCGGTCAGTCGCCGTACCGCCTCGTCGAACGAGGGGACCGACCAGCCCTTGGGCCAGAAGCCCTCGAACAATACCCGGTCCTTCATGAAGTCTCCGCCCACGATCTTCTCCCCGAAGATGCTGTAGACGTGTGTGGACCCCGTGATGCGTCCGTTGTACTCGGTGAAGAGCAGTTCGCCGTCCGGGGTGACGATCGCGTCTGCGCTGAGCCGGCCACGGTATCCCATCGCCTGCAGCGGTTCGCACAGTCGCCGTCCCTGGTCCGTCAGGTCGTCGAGGACCTGGCCGGAGAACTCAGGAGGCGGGATGATCTGCTTCGTCGTCACCGGCTCGGACAGCATCTCACCGTGAGCTCCGAACTCGATGTCGTCATCCGTGATCAGGAATTCGGCGAAGCAGGCCACGCTGCCGGGATGGTAGCGCTCCACGACGAAGTGGTGTCGTCCGCCGTCGGTCAGCCAGTCCCAGCGATCTTCCACATACCGTGCGACGGCGGCCTCGTCGGCGGCCACGATGACGTTCTTCGCGCCCACCGGTGACACGCCCGCCACAGGACTGACGATCTCGTTGCCGGCGCCGCCGGACATGTAGTCCTTCTTCAGCATGGCGATGTGTCCGGCGCCCACCAGATCCAGGATCGCGTCGACGGTACCGTCCCGGTCCGCGCACACTCGCCCGCGAGGCAGGCCGACACCCACGCCGGCTGCGATCGCCCGGAAGGCCGTCTTACTGTTCAGCAGCGCCCCGCCGCCCTGTTCGGCGAACCCACGCCCGGCCAGCGCTTCAGGCACTCCGAGAGCCTGGGCCAGCCGAGCGATCGAGGCGCTGGGCCACAAGGGGAGGATGCCGGTGACGCTCCGGCCAGCGAGCGCCGACCGTATTCGGCCGAGAAATCCTTCTTGCACCAGGCATGAACCCGACAGGGTGTCGAAACCGCCCTCCTGAGCGCGTGGCACCAGGATCTGCAGCGAGGAACGCTGCGTGCCGATCATCGCGGTGACATAGCGGAGAAAGGACTCCTCGGGCTGCGTCGGCAGGATGACGATGTCACCGTCCTCCGCGAACCACACCACGCGCTGGTTCCACCAACCCGACGCCGGGCGAGTGCGCAGCACTTCATCGAAGTCGTTGCCGACCAGGATCTTCACCATGCCGCTCACCCGGTGAAGTCGGGACGCAGAACGTACGTGCGTGGATTCGACATGGATGAGTACCTCCACTGAGTAGTCCGGCTCGTTCACGGTTGGTGCAGTAGGCGGCCGGTGGTCATTGCTGATCGCCGACCGGCACACTCTCCTCGCCGCTGTGCTGACCGGCCGCTGTTCCCTCGGCCGTTCGGTCGGCCGGCGAGCCGAAGTGGCGCAGAGCGGGGAAGCAGAGTGCGACGAGCCCGATGGCAACGACGCACGACAGACCGCCGGTGAGCGCGCTGACCGACGGCGTGGCGGCGGAGGCTACGACACCGCCACGGAAGTTGCCCAGATGCGGACCGCCTGCGCCGACGACGAAGTCGATCGAGGTCGTGCGTCCGCGGAATTCGTCGGGAATGCTCGACTGCACGATGGATCCGCGCAGCACCACGGCCGTCGCATCGGCCGCCCCCGCCACCGCCAACACGACCAGAGCGACCCACACATGGCCTGTCAGCCCGAGGCATGCCAGCGCCGCACCCCACAGCGCCCCGGCCCCCAGCAGCCAGACACCCTTGCGGATGCTACGGCCCACCGGCCCCGACAGGGACATGGCCAGCACTCCTCCGACGGCCGGCGCGGCGTTGAGCAGGCCCAGCGTGCTCGGTGAACCGCCGAAGCGCAGGCTGTTGAGGGCCGGAAGAATCGCGAACGGCATGGCCAGCACGGTGGCGCTCAAGTCGGAGAGCATGGCGCCGGCCACGATGCGGTTGCGGCCGACGTACTTGAGCCCGTCCCAGATCGACCTGACGCCGGGCTTGCTCCGGACGTCCTTCGCCCGCATCGGGGGGAGCCGGAAGACAGCGTAAAGAGCCACCAGAAAGGTCAGGGAGTCGATGACGTAGCAGAGCTTCACGCCGCCCGCCGCCGCGAGCACACCACCCAGGCTCGGCCCCACCATGACGCTCATGTGGAAGGCCAGCATCTGCAAGGTCAGACCCGCGGGCAGCAGCTCTCTCGACAACAGCCGGGGAACGAACGTACGACGAGCCGGTGAGTCAACGGCAAACAGCAGCGACTGCGCGCCGGTCAGCAAGTAAAGGGGCCACACCTGCTCGGTGCCCGTGAAGGCTTGCGCTGCGAAGAGAAGGGAGACCACGGCCATGCTGCTGCCGGTGACCAGCACCAGTTTGCGGCGGTCCAGCGCGTCCGCCAGCGAACCGCCGATCAGTCCGACGATGAGGGTCGGTATCAGTGTGGCGAGGCCGACCACGCCCACCGCCGCCGAGGAACCGGTGATCTGGTACACCTGCAGCACTACCGCGAACGTTGTCATCCTGCTGCCGACCGATGACAGTGCGCCGCCGATCCAGAGCCTGCGGAAGGACGCATCGACCCTGAGTGGTTCGACGTCGACCATGAGTCGGCGCTTCGACAGCTTCACCGTTCCTCCTGCGCGGCATCGCCCGGACGCTCCCGCGTCTCATGGGCGTCATTGCCGCTGAACACGGCGTAGCGCAGCTCCGAAGTAACCTTCCCTCGAGAGCTGGTGAGCCACAGGCTGCCCGGCTCGGGAAGCATTTCCGAGAACACCAGTCTGCCGTCGTCGGCCGCCCGGGCCAGATGGGACACCTGGCGCACCAGCAGTGGACTGTCAAGATCGCAATACAACGGTTTCACTTCCTGTGGAAACTTCACGAACACGTGCCGGGGCAAACCGTGCGCTGCCCGGAGACGCTGCACCGCGCGGAACCCCTCGTACCAGTCCTTGCCCCCGTGGCACGAGGCCGCCGGCACCCCCCACATCGCCCGCTGGAGTACCACCCTGCCGTGCACCAGGCGAGGCAGGAACTGCCGTTCGCCCAGGGGAACGGGCAGGCCGTCGACGCGCTGCGGGAACGAGAAGACAGCGAACGGATTACGGGCCCGCACCCCCTGCCAGTACAGCGGTGGCGAGGTCAGCCGCAAGCCACGGTTGCTGCCAGGACGGTGTAGCCGCAGCCCGTGCGACGTGTCACTGACCATCAGCTCGTGCAGCCGCACCCGTTGGTGCGCGGGCAATGGCGAGCGGTCGCCGGCTTCGATGTCCAGACATGGCAGGTGCACACGAGCGTAGTGCTTGCTGCGGTGCCGGTGCGTCACGTCGGCGAGGTCCTCGTCGGGCTTGAGAAGAGGGCGGTATGCCTCCGCGACGTGCTCTCCCAGCCTGCCCTCCCCGCCCATGGCCGCATCCACCCACGGCGCGAACAGGCTGTGCGACAACCCTTCCTCAGCCGCGTGCAGGTCACCAACCACCGCCAGGAATTCTCCGCGCGCCAACGCCTCCGGCCCTTCAGCCGCAAGCATCAGATCGGGGTTGCACACCGCGGGCGTAGAACTGTCGGCCAACGCGCGGGCCGCAGCGATTACTTCATCGGTGCACCGATGGACGGAGCAGCCGCAATCGACTGGGGCCAGGAGATCTCGCAGCCTCGCCATCCTTTCGGACATGTCCGAATCGATCGCGTCGTAACCGGCGGACAACTCCAGATCATCCCGCAGGCATGCGCTGACGAATTCCGCCATGGTGACGCTCGCCCCAACACCGAACGCACGGCAGAACCACTCTCGCATCATTCTCTGCAGCGCCTGCAGCCGGGCTCGCGGCAACACCAGGAAGAGGTCGTAGACGAATGCGAGTTCACGCTCGACCAGTTCACCCACCGGCTGCCCCAGGACCATGGCACCGTACTCACTGTCGCAGTCCTCGTTGAAGACGGTGCGGTCGCCATAGGTTACGCCCGCCGCACGGTACGGTGCTGCGCCCGTCGCCGCGGTGAAGGCCGTCTCGACTGCGGCCGCGGCCGCGGCCCGGCCCGTCTCGTCGGCAGCAGTGGCCAGGGCGACGAGCGACGACTCCACCGCCTCCACATGGCGCTCCGCCTTCTGGTCGCCCACTGCGGCGGCACGCTCACGCAGCAGCGAGATCGAGTCGTGCACCCCGTAGGGGAGATCCGGCCCTGTTGCGACCGCCCCGTAACCCTCGAGCGTCCGCAAAATGCCCACAGCATCGGCTTCGCCCAGCGGCGTTCCGTACTCGGACTCGTACTCTCGGCAGATATCCGCCACGGATCGACTGCCGTCGCACGTCCGCAGCACCCGCGCCTCAACCTCGGACAATCGGTGCCGGGCGACGGCGGTGACCGCGTCGGCGAAACGCTCATGCCGCTTGGCGAAGTCGTACTGCACAACGCAGAGTTCACCGCCGGAAACGTGGCAGCCCGCACTCGTGCGCGGCCGCCACCACAGGTGCGCGGCGGCGTCACCATCGGTGAGGAACGACGCCTGTAACCGCTCGGCCGCCCAGTGCGACAGGCGCACGTGTCGCCGGGGTGTGCCGGAGCCGATGGTGATCCCGGCCCGGTCGGAACGCAGATGGGCGGTCGTGATCGGCCCCACGTGGCTGGTGGTCTCATTCTTGGCGCAGTAACGCTGGAGCATTCGCGTTAGCGTGTCAGTGCGTTGTCGGTCCGTGGTGTTCCAGCCATCCATCGTCGATGTGCGCCGTTCCACCCATGGCGCGAGAATCCGCCACAGGCCCGGATTGGCGAACTGCACCGCGTCCCGCAGCCCTGGTTCTGCATGGAAGCGGCGTATGACCGCACCAGAGCCCAGCACCACCTCGGCCTCGTACGCGGCGCGGGTGAGGGTGTCGTCGTCGGCCTCCTGCAGAGCGGCTACGGTTGCCCCGGAGCGAAGTTCCGCGAGCCAGGAGGCCGGAAAACCAGCCGTGCGCACGACGACGACTGGAAGGGACCGCCACGGCGGTGACATGGAATCGGTCACGCACTCCTCCACACCTGGCGCGTCCTTCAAGATGTGACTGACGGCTGGAAATAGATCCGCCGTTCCATGGCCGGCGGATCGGACTGTGAATACTGCCCTTGTCACGGAGAGATCGAACTGAGTGGCCGGGCCAATTGACCTTGCCGTCGGAAAGATTGACTGTCAACGGGAGGCCATCCAGAGGAGCCGGTCGGGAGATGATTCAGGTCATCCGCTACCGCTGTAGGTCCGGAACCTGCAGCGACTCCACCTGCGGCGCTCACTTCCCTACACCCGGATTTCGGTCAAAAGATCAGTCTCAATTTCATCTGGTTACCGTGTCGGCCTTCCTTGTCTCAGGGATTGCCACCAGGATTCTCAGCGCCGCTCGAAATTTCAGCACCGCCACCGACAGTTGGTCTCGAACCGCAAGACCCGTACCCCAACCCGGCCGTGCGTTGGCACCCGCACCGTGGCGAGCGTGTCGAGCTTGCCCTGTAGTTCGGTCACCCTGGTGGTGGCTTCCCGTAGCCGCATGCGCAAGTCGGCGATCGTCTGGTCGCGTTGGACTTCTCCCGGTGTGCGGAGCACGGGACGGGCGACCCGGGCATCCCACCCGGCCAGGTTCTCCTTGGTCGGCGCGCCGTCGGTGTGCAGCGGCTCGCCAGCCAGCAGGCGGGCCATGGCCTCGCGCCCTGGAGTGGCTGACGAAGGCAGGTCTCGTGAGCTGACCGGTCCGGCAACGCAAGGGCTGGGGGAAGCAGATGAGTGAAGGTGCCGGCACCGACCTGCCCGCCGATGTCGGCGCCTGTGCCCGGCTGCACCGGCTCTTCGAAGGCCGTCGGCTCACCCCGACGCAGCGGCGCATCGCGCGCTGCCTGGTGCGGCGAGCGGCGGACGTGCCCTTTCTGTCGAGCGTGGAACTGGCTCGACTGGCCGGTGTGAGCCGGCCGTCGTGACACGTCTCGGGATCACCCTCTTGGAGGAGTTCGACGCGCGGGCCGCGGCGCGGGGGTTGTTCGTCGACTGAGCCCGAGCACACCGGCCATTCCGCCGAGGTGTTCCGGGCCCTCCCCCACCGGGTTTGGCGGACGACCACCCCACGGTCGACGGCGACCGATGAACCCACCCGCGGTGTTGCGTTCCCTACATTTCCTATCGGGTTACTAGGAAAGTATTGACGGGCCACCCGGCCGGTGCACAGGATGATGCACATGGCTCACACGCAGCAGCGACTCGTACGTCGTCGGCATGTCGACTTTGGTCACGTCGTCAGCGCCGCCTGCTGTCACGTGTAAGGCACGCGCCCCACACGCTCCGCGTGCCACTCCGCTCCTTCTCTCTCATCCAGGTGATCAGGCGAACCCGCCCGCTGCGCCTGACGGCCCGACGTACTCATGAAGGACGACCGCCATGACCACGGCACTTCCGGCCCAGGCCACGCCATCGGATGCACCGCTTTCCGAGACACGCCATCTCCGCCTCGTGGACGGCACCGCGCAGCGCGGCTCCGCGGAACACGGTTCCCAACCCCTCGTCGGCTACCTCGTGTTCGTCCCCGAGGGCACCGATCCCGCCGAACTCTTCGCCAAGGACGTGACGCGGCCGGAGATCCGACCGGTCGCCTACATCGACTCGCCTCCCGTGCGGCTGACGGGAGACGGTGCCCTCCGCATCGACACCGCGCAACATGTGGCCGAACTGGACGGACGCGAACTCGACCTCACCTACCTGGAGTTCGCGCTACTGGCCCATCTCGTTCTGCAACCCCACCAAGTGCACTCGCGCGAGCAGTTGATGGCCGGCATCTGGGGATACGACCACGTCGGCGACGGCCGCACGGTGGATGTCCACGTCGCACGTCTGCGCCGCAAGCTGGGCGAGGCTCACCGGCACCGGATCGTCACCGTACGTCGCGTGGGCTACAAGTACGTGCCCGACCAGCAAGAAAGCCCCAACGCCGCACCCAGCGGCCGACCTTGAGGAGACCACCGCCATGGGCGTTGCCACCGCGCCGTCCGGACCGGCCTCGGAATCCGACCGGACGGGGCCCGGCCGTGCGCACTGGCTGCACGTGGCCCGCGAGACGGCGGACGACCTGGCCACGGACGCGGTGGCCAGGGAGCACGCGGGCAAGGCGCCGTTCGACGAGGTGTCCCGACTGCGCGAATCGGGGCTGCTGACTCTGCTCGTCCCGACCGAACTCGGGGGAGGCGGCGCGGACTGGCCCACGGCTTACGCCGTCGTCCGGGAGATCGCCGTCGCCGACGGCGCGATCGGTCAACTGCTCGGCTGTCACTACTTCCTGTCGTGGAGTGCCCGGCTCTTCACCGAACCCGCTCTCGCAGCCCAGGTCGAGCGGAAGTCCACGGCGGAGCAGTGGTACTGGGGTGGCGGTTTCGCCCGTCAAGACCTGCCTCTGACCCTGACCAGGAAAGGCCGCGGCCATGTGCTCGACGGCCGGCAGAGCTACACCACGGGCGTCCTGGTCGCCGACCGTCTCGCCGTGCGGGCCGAGCGGGCCGACACCGGCGAACCGGTCGCCGTCGTCGTCGATCCCGCCCACCCCGGCGTGCGGATCGACGGCGACGCCGACACCTTCGGCCAGCGGCTCGCGGCCGGCGGCAGCGTGGAGTTCGACGCCGTACCGGTCGCCGCCGCCGACATGCTCGGCTCACTGTCCGCGGACGAGGACGTCCTGTCACCCCTGGCCGCGCTCACATCACCGATCGGACGTCTCCTCTCCGTCCAGCTCCTTCTCGGCATGGCCGAGGGAGTGCTGGGCGAAGCACGTGAGTACAGCAGGGCGGGCCACTCTCCCTGGCATCCCGCCTGGCCGGCCGGCTCTCCTCAGGATCCGCAGGTGCTGACCACCTACGGAGAGCTCACCGTCCTCACCCGGTCGGCCTCCGCACTCACCGATCACGCGCTGGAAGCCGTGCACGGTGGCCTGGCGCGCGGTGAAGACCTCACCTACGACGAGTACGCGGAGATCTCGGTCCTCGTGACCATGGCCGAGGCCGCCGCCTCCAGGGCCGCGCAGGAGTCCACCACCCGCGCCCTCGACGTCGTCGGCTCCCGCTCCGCGTCCTCGCGGCTGGGTTTCGACCGCTTCTGGCGCAATGCGCGGACCCACACCCTGTACGAGCCCGCCGCCCACCGGCTCCGTGACGTCGGGGACTACTTCCTCAACGGCGCCCACCCGCCGTTCGTCCTGCCTCGCTGACCGGGATCCGCCCTCCGGACCTTTCCTGCACCGGCCCGCCGACCCGGATAAACCCCTGACACGCTGGGCCACTCACAACGGATCTCAAAACGCGAGATGGCCGCGTCCATCATGCGAACACCCTCTTGGGGTGGACGTCACCTTCTGCCACGATCCCCATCAACCAGGTAGGAAAACTAGGGATCCGTGGGGGTGGCCATGAGAACGTTCGACCGCACAGGCCGGATGCTGCCCCTTCTGACCTCGCGTCGTCACATCGACCTCGGCCGTGCCTCCAGTGCTCTCTGTCGAACCTTCCGACGCCACAGAACCTGACGCTCCCGCATCAGCGCCGCCTCCTCGCCGCTCCGCCTCGTCGGCGGAGCGGCCACCTCGGCTGACCACGCCGCACGTTCCACCGCTCGGCACCCGACGGCATCCCTGCCGACGGCGGCCGAGGAGTGGGGTGCCGGTGTGCGCCGAGAAGCAGTCACCTCACATGTACGCACCTCCCTCATCACCCATCCCCTGAGAGGAACACCTCCGTGTCTGCCGCGAGACCGCTCACCGCCCTGCGCACCACCGCCGTCATAGCCGCGCTCCCCCTCCTGCTCACCGCCTGCGGCTACGGTTCCGACTCCACCGACGACGGCAAGCAGACCGCGGTCGCGGCAGGCGCCAAGAAGCTGTCCGCCGACGAAGTGAAGATCGGCTACTTCCCCAACCTCACCCACGCGACCGCTCTGGTGGGCGTCCAGAAGGGGCTGCTCCAGAAGGAACTCGGCGGCACCACGATCAAGACGGCCACCTTCAACGCGGGCCCCTCCGAGATCGAGGCACTCAACGCCGGTTCCATCGACATCGGCTGGATCGGCCCCTCCCCCTCCATCAACGGCTACACCAAGTCGAACGGCAAGAACCTGCGCATCATCAGCGGTTCCGCCTCCGGCGGTGTGAAGCTCGTCGTCAACCCGAAGAAGATCAAGTCCCTGGACGACGTCAAGGGCAAGAAGATCGCCACCCCGCAGCTCGGCAACACCCAGGACGTCGCGTTCCTCAACTGGATCGCGGAGAAGGGCTGGAAGGTCGACGGTCAGAGCGGCAAGGGCGACGTCTCCGTCGTCCGCACGGACAACAAGATCACCCCGGACGCCTACAAGTCCGGCTCCATCGACGGCGCCTGGGTGCCGGAGCCGACCGCGTCCAAGCTGGTCGCCGAGGGCGGGAAGGTACTGCTCGACGAGGCGGACCTGTGGCCCGACAAGAAGTTCGTGATCACGAACATCATCGTGTCGCAGAAGTTCCTCAAGGCCCACCCGGACGTCGTCGAGGCCGTACTGCGCGGCTCCGTGAAGACCAACGAGTGGATCAACGCCAACCCGGAGGAGGCCAAGGCCTCCGCCAACACGGCGCTGGAGAAGCTGTCGGGCAAGGCACTGCCCGCCGAGGTCATCGACCCGGCCTGGAAGTCCATCACGTTCCTCGACGACCCGCTGGCCTCCACCCTCAACACCGAGGCGGAGCACGCGGTCAAGGCCGGTCTCCTGGACAAGCCCGACCTGAAGGGCATCTACGACCTCACGCTGCTCAACAAGGTCCTCAAGGCCGAGGGCAAGGACGCGGTCGACGACGCCGGTCTGGGCGCCGAGTAGCGACAACCGGACCGATGAGAAGTCCCTCCTGTTCAACCCGGTCGCGGGAGGGACGACTCGCACAACGTGCGGGAGGCCGTGAAGCCGGCGCAGCGAGTGCTGCCGCCGGCTTCACGGCCGGGCCGGACCGCGGCCCGACAGCGCCGGTGATGAACCGGGGGGAACTCGGTCGTCTTCCGGGGCCGGGTCCTTCAACGCCGCCATCCCGGGGTCACCGCCGGGACCGTCCACCAGATCCTGGATCCTCCCGATCGCCTGGGCGCCACCCCTGGCCGGACAGGTAAGCCGACGCGGGCCGGCTGAGCTCCGCTCGCCCCTGTCACTGCGGTCCTCCTGCGCATCGACGCCGTCGAGGCGCAAGGGTTTCTTCCCGGTGGAACTGGTTGGCCGGGACCGGCAGCCCGTAGTGGTCGCGAAGGGTCGTTCCTTCGTACTCCTCGCGGAACAGGCCCTTGCCGCGAAGGATCGGCAGGACGTGCTCGATGAAGGTTTCCAGACCGGACGGCAGGGCCGGCGCCATGATGTTGAACCCGTCCGCCGCGCCGCCCTCGAACCAGGTGATGACCGTGTCCGCCACCTGTTCGGGCGTGCCGATGAACTCGAAGTGGCCGCGGCCGCCCCCGAGGCGCGAGATGACCTGACGGACCGTCAGCTTCTCGCGGACGGCGAGCTCGATGATCAGATCGGATCGGCTCTGGGAACCCTCCAGTTTCGGTCTCGCGAGGATGAAGTCGGGCAGCGGCTCGTCGAGTTCGAACACCGACGGCTCGGTCTCGAAGACCGCGGCCAGCTGACGCAGTCCGTACTCCGGGACGCGCAGCTCGTCGAACTGCTTCGCCAGTGCCCGGGCCTCCGCCTCGGTCGACCCGATGTACGGGACGATGCCCGGCAGGACGATCACGCCGTCCGGGTCACGCCCCGCGGCCCTGGTCCTGGCCTTGAGGTCGGCGTAAAAGCCGGCCGCGCGCTCGTACGTCTGGTGGGCGGTGAAGATCGCCTCGGCGTGGCGTGCCGCGAAGTCCTTGCCGTCCTCGGAGGAGCCGGCCTGGACGAGCAGCGGGTAGCCCTGCGGCGGACGCTCCACGTTGAGCGGGCCGGCCACCGAGAAGTGCGCGCCCCGGTGGTCGAGACGGTGGAGCCGGGCGGGCTCGGCGTAGCGCCCCGTGGCCTTGTCGGCGAGGACGGCCTCGGACTCCCAGCTGTCCCACAGTGCCTTGGCGATGTGCAGGAACTCGTCGGCCCGGGCGTACCGCTGGGCGTGGCCGGGGCGGTTTTCCAGGCCGAAGTTGGCCGCCTCGTCGGCGCCCGCCGAGGTGACGATGTTCCAGCCGGCGCGCCCGCCGCTGACATGGTCGACCGACGCGAGGCGACGGGCGAGGTTGTAGGGCTCGTTGTACGTCGACGACACGGTCGCGATGAGTCCGATCCTGCTGGTCGCCTGGGACAGCGCGGTCAGCAGGGTGAGCGGCTCGAGCTGGCCCGGCGGCCGGAACTCGCCCGTGCCGGTGACGGCCGGGCCGTCCGCGAGGAACAGCGAGTCGAACTTGGCGCTCTCCGCCAGCCGAGCCAGTTCGATCCAGTGTCGCAGGTCGAAGTCCGCCCGCGGGTTGCTGTGCGGGAGCCGCCACGCCGCCTCGTGGTGGCCGGCCTCCATGAGGAAGGCGTTGAGATGGAGCCGGCGTCTTCTCTGATCGCTCATGACTGCTCTTCTTTCCGTTCGGAGCGGAGGGCGCCGGCTCAGTCGACCGACAGCTTCGAGCTGTCGTAGCCGGCCGGGAGGAGGTTGTCGGTGATCGACGAGACGTCGACCTTCTTGGTGATCTGGCCCGCCTCCAGGAAGGCGTCGGCGAGCTTCTGCTCCGCCGCGATGTCCGACTTTTCCACCGGGGTCACCCGGGTCTCGAAGGCCTTCAGGGACGCCTTGGCGTCGTCCAGGGGGATGCCCTCCTCCTTGGAGATCGCCTGCGCGTACTTGTCCTCGTGCTTGATCGCCCACGCGAACTCGTGGGCGAGCCGCTGCAGGACGTCGGTGAGAGCCGCCCGCTTCGTCCCGTCGTTCAGCGAGCTCTCGCTCGCGACGTAGTAACTGCTCGTCTGGTCGATCGGCGGGAGACCCTTCGCCAGGATCCGCGCACCGTTCTTGACCGCGATAGCCGACTGCGGGTTCCAGATCGACCAGGCGTCCACCTTGCCGGTGTTGAACGCCGTGGCACCGGCCGCCGGGTCGAGGAAGACCAGCTTCACGTCCTTGGGGGTGAGGCCCACACTCTTGAGCGCGTTCAGTGCCAGACCGTGAGCCGAACTGCCCTGCGGCACAGCGAGTTTCTTGCCCTTGAGGTCCGCGAGCGTCTTCAGTGCCGAACCCTTCGGCACGATGATGTTCTCGTTCGCCTGGGTGGGCCTGAGGGAACGGTTGACGGCGACGACCTTGAAGCCGTACTCCTTCGCGGCGCCGGTGATCGGCGGTACGTCGCCGACGCTGCCCAGGTCGATGTCGCCGGACGCGGCAGCCTGCACGAGCGGCGGGCCGTAGGTGAACCGGGCGAACTTCACCTTGTAGGGCGCGTTGTCGAACACGCCGGTGATCTTCGCCAGCTCCTGGCTGCCGTCACCGCCGTTGTCGCCGATGGTGAAGGTGTACTTCTTCCACTCGGGGTGGTTGCCGGCGCCCGGTCCACTGGGGCTGCTCAGGGGCGCGGCGGCCTCCGACGTCGATGCGCAGGCGACGAGGGTGCTTCCCAGGGCGAGCAGACCGACGGCGGTGACGATTCGGAAGGATCTTCTGGACATGGGTCCTCATGTGCTTTCTGTGCTGTGGCGGGAGAAGTCGGTGGGCGCGGTGGGGAAAGTCAGTGCTGGTTGGCCAGGCCGAGGTCTGCCAGGAGCGAGGAGCGCAGTTCCTCCCGCGCGATGCTCGCCTCGCGGTCCGCGGCCGACAGCTCGACGAGGTGGGAGGTGCCGATGCGTCCGTTGCTCATGACGACGACCCGGTCGGCCAGCGCGATGGCCTCGTCGACGTCGTGGGTGACGAGCAGCATCGCCGCGTGGTGCTTGCTGCGCAGTGCCCGCACGAGGTCGTGCATGCGCAGCCGTGTGATCGCGTCGAGTGCCGCGAACGGCTCGTCGAGGAGCACGAGTTCGGGTTCCGAGACCAGCGCCCGTGCCAGGGACACCCGCTGGGCCTCGCCGCCGGAGAGCTCCTTGGGCCACGCCCTCTCGCGGCCGGAGAGTCCGACCTCGGCGAGCACGTCGAGGGCCCGCCGGCCGGCGTCCGGTCCGTGCAGACCGAGGGTGACGTTGCGCAGCACCCGCTGCCACGGCAGCAGACGGTCGGCCTGGAACACGATCGCGCGCTTGGCCGGGACCTCCACCCGCCCGCCGTCGGGCCGGTCGAGGCCGGCGAGCAACCTGAGGAGGGTGCTCTTGCCGCAGCCGGAGGGGCCCAGCAGGACCACCAGCTCCTCGCCGGCGATGGTGAGGTCCAGATGGTCGAGGACGACCCGGTCGCCGAACCGGCGGACCACCTTCTCGACGACGGCGCCGGCCTGCCGACGGGGTTGCGTCTCAACGGTCGTGCTCATGCTGCCTCATAACTGGGGCGCCACCGCAGCAGCACCCGCTCGAGAGCCCGGACGAACTGGTCGGCGAGCAGACCGAGGAGCGAGTAGATCACCAGCCCCACGAAGACCTGGCCGGTCTGCAGGTACGTCTGTCCTTGAGTGATGAGGAAGCCGAGGCCCTTGTCGGCATTGACCGTCTCGGCCGCTACGAGGCCCAGGACGCTGTAGGCGAGGGAGAAACGCAGGCCCACCAGGAATCCGGGCAGGGCACCGGGCACCAGCACCCGCGTCACGAGGCGCCAGGTGCCCGCGCCCGTCGTCCGCGTCATCTCGATCAGCCGCTGGTCGACGCCGCGGATCGCGGCGAAGAGGTTGACGTACATCGGGACGCCCGCACCGAACGAGATCAGCAGCACCTTGGTGAGCTCGTCGATGCCGAACCACACGATCATCAGCGGCAGCACCGCCAGCAGCGGGATCGTGTTCAGGATCTGCACGACGCCGTTGAACAGATACTCCCCGCTGCGCAGCAACCCGCCGAGCACCCCGCTGACGATGCCCACCGTGAGACCGATCGCGAGACCGATGCCGGCCCGTTGCAGGGAGATGGCCAAGTCCGGCCCGAGGACGCCTTGTCGCCACAGATCGACGGCGGACCTGACGATGGAGGTCGGTGCCGGGGCGTAGGTCTTCTTCAGCACTCCGGCTCTGGCCAGGACCTCCCAGGCGATGAGGATCACCACCGGAGTCGTGTAGATCCCCAGCGGCCAGCGCAGGCGTTCGCGGAGTGCGTGGACCAGGGTCCGGCGGCGGGCGTCGCGTGGCAGGAAGACCTCGCGCTCCGGCGCGCTCGTCGGTTCGGCGGCCGCCGAACCGAGGGCCGGCCTCTCCAGGCTGACCTCGGTCATCAGGCAGCCACCTCCAGCACTTTGCTGTAGTGCGAGGCGTCACCGACGAGTTGCTCGCTACGGCGGCCGTCGACGCCGACGGGCACGTCTCCCGCGACCGTCACACGGTTCAGGCGGCGCGGGTGGTCGTCGTAGTTGTCCACCCCGTAGTGCTGGGTGATCCTGTTGTCGAAGATCAGCAGCTGGTCGGGGGCCCAGGTCCAGCGCAGGATGTTCTCCGGACGGGTCACGTACGACTGGAGGATGCGCAGCAGATCGGCCGACTCACCGCTGGACAGGCCGACGATCCGCTTGGCGAACCCGCCGATGAACAGCCCGCGTTCACCGGTCAGCGGATGCACGCGTACGAGAGGGTGTTCCGTCTCGTACGGCGTCGAGACGAAGACCCGGTCGTACTCCTGCCGCTGTGCCGTCGTGGCCGAGGGGCGCGCGTAGTCGTACTGGTTGGTGTGGACGACGCGCAGTGAGTCCGCGAAAGCACGGAGCGGCTCGGGCAGTGCTCGATAGGCCGCGGCCGCGTTCGCGACGAGCGTCTCGCCACCGTAGGGCGGCGTCACGATGGACCGGAGTGTGGTGAGCTGCGGTGGGTTGAGCACGAAGGTGACGTCCGTGTGCCACTCGTTCGCCTTGGACGTCTCGCTGTCGACGGCCAGCACGTTCGTCGTACCGTCGGCGGCCGGCACGTTGGGGTGGGCGGTTGTCAGGTCGCCGAACCAGCCGGCGACACGCTCCTGGCCGGCGTTGTCGAGCTGCACGTGGTCGAACACGATCGCCTTGTGCTCGTTGAGGGCATCACGGAGCGTCGTGATCGTCGAGGGATCGGGGGGCGTCGTGAAGTCGACGCCCTCGACGGCCGCGCCGATGTGGCCCGTGAGCTTGCGGATGGACGGAGGCATGAGGAGGTCCCTCTCGAGGAATGGGGCGCACTGCCGGGTGCTGAGAGCCGGAGTGAACGGGTGACGGGCAGCGATGAACGGCCACGAAGCCGGTACTGGGTCGGTCGCGATGCGCGGGCCCGAAATCCCGCCGGGGCCGCGCCACTTGTACGACAAGGCCGTCGGCCTGTGGCCGGCGGCACGTGCCCTCGCCGACCTCGAGTCCGGCGCACGCGCTTCTGCTCAGGGAGAGTGCAGGAGCGGAGAGCGGCGCCGGGGGAAGAAGGCGATCACGCAGTCGGCACGGCGGTTCGTCGGGAGGACACCGCTGAGGCGGCGGCCTGGCAGCGGCCGCTGCCGGGGGCCGCTTCGCGGATCAGCGGCACGCTTTCCGGATCAACGACAACAGAACGCGCTGGAGACATGCGCCAGGTCGATGTGGCGCCTCCGAGTCAAATCCACGCGCGGGGTCATGGGACGTGAGTGGAGCAGATGTCCACCCGGTCGGTCAATGAGTTCCGGACAGGTTTCACATTGCCGAAGCGTGGAGGCTTCCCTCGTCGGCGGCCATGAGGCCTGGCGCGCCGCCGCGGGCCGTGCGACTCGCGTCTCGGCATTGACGGATTACGACGGAGATCGGTAAAGTTTCAACTGGCATTGAGTGTCAGCATCAAGCCCTGGCTTGCTGACCGGCAACCCTCCGACGCGGTGGGGTGCTCCAGGTGAAAGCCCGGCCGGGTCGCCGACCCGGCAAGCGCGTGGCCCTGTGGCAGGGGCCTGGACATGGAGGAATGAGCGTGCGGCACAGCAGCGTCTCGAATCCCTCCATGGCGGCTGCGGCGGCCCCCTCCCGGTTCTCCCGCCGACGCCACATCGACCTGCAGCGCATCACCAGCTGCCTGTGTCATGGCTGACTTCGCCCTCTCTGCTGTCTGAGGACATTCACCGCTGGTTTTGACGCCCGGCAAACTCCTCACGTTTTCCCCTCACCTCTCGTGGACCGTGTCGCTCTTTCTCGCGGGCAACGCCTTCCACGCCTCTTCGTTGTCCGCGCGGAAACGTGCGTGACGGCTTTCGAGTAGGAGAACTCATTCCGTGATATCGCATCCGGATTCCCGCCCTGCCCGACGGGCGGCACTGACCGCGCTCCTGACGACCAGTCTGTTTCTGACCGCATGCTCCTCCGGCACCGGGAGCAGTTCGAGCGGCGACAGCGGCCGGGCCAGGTCCGGCGGCACACTGACCTTCGCGGTGGGTTCCGACGCCGGCTGCGTGGATCCGCAGCAGGTCGCCAGCAACGACACCGTCTACTCCCTGCGCCAGGTCGTCGACTCCCTGACCGACCAGGACCCCAGGACCGGCAAGATCGTGCCGTGGCTGGCGAAGAGCTGGGACATCAGCCCGGACACGACGACGTTCACCTTCCACCTGAGATCGGGTGTCACCTTCAGCGACGGGACACCACTGACCGCGCAGGTGGTGAAGGACAACTTCGACGCGGTGCCGAAGCTCGGCGCCCTGGGGGTCCTGGCCGAGGGGTATCTGAGCGGTGTGCAGAGCACCTCCGTGGTCGACCCGCTCACCGTGCGGGTGAAGTTCAAGCAGCCCAACGCCCAGTTCCTGCAAGCCACTTCCACGTTCTCGCTGGGCATCGAGTCGTCGGCGAGCGTGAAGAAGTCCCCGCAGCAGAGGTGCAGCCAGGGTGTCGTCGGCAGCGGCCCGTTCACGCTGAAGCAGTACGTGCAGAACCAGTCGGTCACCTTGGCCAGGCGCGCCAAGTACGCCTGGGGTTCCACGCTGTGGACCAAGAAGGGCGAGGCGTACCTCGACAGGCTGGTCTTCAAGGTGGTGCCCGAGGCGGGGGTGCGCGTCGGCAGTCTGCAGTCCGGTCAGGTGGACGCGATCAGCAGCGTCGGCAAGGCCAACGAGGCGGCGCTCAAGGGCGGTCAGTTGAGCCTGCTGCGGCGGGCCAACCCGGGCAACGTGTTCAATCTGGGGCTGAACAACTCCCGGCCGCTGCTGAAGGACGCGAAGGTGCGTCAGGCGATCCTGTTCGCCGTCGACCGGCAGCAGATCGTCGATGCCGTGTTCCCCACCGGCACGCAGCCGGCCACCAGCATCCTCGCGCACACCACGCCGGACTACGCGAACCTCGGCTCCGATCTGACCTACGACGCGGCGAAGGCGAAGTCCCTGCTGGAATCGGCCGGCTGGAAGACCGGCAGCGACGGCGTCCGGACGAAGAACGGCACCAGACTGAGCCTGGCCGTCACGTGGTTCGCCAACGCGGCCACGAACCAGCCCGCGCTGGAGCTGATCCAGCAGCAGCTGAAGGCCGTCGGCATCGACGTCGTGCTCAAGGAACGGCAGATCACCCAGTTCGCCCCGACGCTGCAGTCCGGTGACTTCGACGTCGTGTGGGGCAACGTGACCCGCGCCGACCCGGACATCCTGCGCAGCTCGTTCTCCACGAAGCTGGCCAACTTCTACCGCCTGCCGGCAAGCCCGCTGGACTCGCTGCTGAGCCGGCAGGCGGCGACCACCGATGCGGCCGAACGAAAGCAACTGGTCCGCCAGGCTCAGCAGTTGTTGGTGCGGAACGCATACGTCGTGCCGGTGGTCGAGCTGGAGACCCAGCTCGGGGCGGCGAAGAAGGTGCACCGCCTCGACTTCGAGGCCTCCAGCCGGATCCAGCTGCACGACACCTGGATCGGCTAGCGCATGCGCCGCTATGTGATCAAACGTGTCGCGCAGGCGCTCGGGGTGCTGTGGGCGGCCTACACGGTCTCGTTCCTGGTGCTGGACTTCCTGCCCGGTGATCCGGTGTCGGCGATGGCAGGTGCCGGAGCGGACTCGGGGCAGGTCGACCCGGCGCAGCTCGCCAGGCTTCGGCACGAGTACGGCTTCGACAAGCCGGTGCTCGTGCAGTACGCCGACCACCTCGGCAACGCGGTGCGCGGGGACTTCGGTGACTCGGTCTCCACCGGCCGTCCGGTGACCTCGACCCTGGGCGACGCACTGCCGCAGACCCTGACGCTGACGGGCGCGGCGCTGCTGCTCGCGGTGGTGTTCGGCGGGGGCCTCGCGGTGTCGGCGACCTTCGCCACGCAGCGATGGCTTCGGCAACTGCTGCTGTCGTTGCCGCCGCTGGGCGTGTCGGTGCCGACCTTCTGGGTCGGGCTGCTGCTCGTCGAGGTGTTCTCCTTCCGGCTGCGCTGGTTCCCGGCGTTCGGCAACGACGGGCTGCGGGGCCTGGTGCTTCCGGCGCTGACGCTGGCGATACCGACCGGCGCGCAGGTCGCCCAGGTGCTGGCCAAGAGCCTGCTCACCGCCCTGGATCAGGCCTATGCGGAGACCGCGCGGGCCAAGGGGGCGGGCAGGCTGCGGATCCACCTGCGGCATGCGCTGCGCAATGCGTCGCTGCCGGCGCTGACGGTCGTCGGGCTGCTGGCCGGGCAGCTGATCGCCGGTTCGGTGGTCGTGGAGACCGTGTTCTCCCGCGACGGGCTGGGCCGGGTGACGGCCGCCGCGGTCACGGCCCAGGACATCCCGCTGGTCCAGGGGGTCGTGGTGTTCGGGGCGCTGATCTTCGTGCTCGCCAACCTGATCGTCGATCTCGTCTATCCGCTCCTCGACCCTCGGATCGTGGTGGCCTCCGGCCGGAAGGAGGGTTTCGCATGACCCGGCCCCTTGTGGACGACGCCGCCACCGGCGCGGCGCTCGGCCTGGCGCGGCCGCTCGAACCCGGCATCGGCCCGGATCCCGGGCGAGGTCCCGAACTGCGGCGCGTCCTGCGGTTCTTCCTGCGCCGGCCCGGTCTGACGGCGTCGGTCCTCGTGGTGGTCCTCGTGGTACTGGCCGCGTTCCGGCCCGGTCTGTTCACCTCGCAGGACCCGCTGCACGGGGTACCGTCACAGAACTTCCGAGGCCCGAGCCGCGCGCACTGGTTCGGCACCGACGAGCTGGGGCGCGATCTGTTCTCCCGGGTGGTGCACGGTGCGCAGCTGTCGTTGAAGGCGACGCTGATCGCGGTGGCGGTCGCCTTCGTGGTCGGCGGTCTGCTCGGCCTGGTGGCCGGGTTCGTCGGCCGCTGGGCCGACGACGTGCTGATGCGCTTCGTCGACGTTCTGCTGTCGATCCCTGCGCTGTTCCTGTCCCTGGCGCTGGTCACGGCGCTGGGCTACGGAACGGTGAAGGTCGCGGTCGCGGTGGGGGCCGCCGGCGTCGCCGCGTTCGCCCGGGTGACGCGCTCGGAGGTGCTGCGGGTGCGGCAGGCGGTCTTCGTCGAGGCGTCCCGCTCGTGCGGGTCCCGCTGGTACTCGGTCCTCGGCCGGCACGTGCTGCCCAACGCGCTGGGCCCGGTGATCGTCCTGGCCACGCTCGACTTCGGCGCCTCGGTCCTGGCCGTGTCGTCGCTGAGCTTCCTCGGCTACGGGGCGCCGCCTCCCGCACCGGAATGGGGCACGTTGATCTCCGACGGCCGCAACTACCTGGCCAATGCGTGGTGGCTCACCGCGCTGCCCGGGCTGGCGATCGCCGCGACCGTGCTGGCCACCAACCGCATCGCGCGAGCGCTGGACGGCGAATGGTCCCGACAGCGATGACCGGCCCGACGACGAACGGACCCGGAACGGGTGGGAATGTGACGAACACAGGGGAACCACTGCTGGAGGTGCGGGGCCTCTCGGTGTCGTACCGCACCCTCGGCGACACGGTGCAGGCGGTGCGGGGCGTCGACCTCGACGTATGGCCGGGCGAGGTGACCGCGGTGGTGGGCGAGTCCGGATCGGGCAAGAGTACGACCGCGCACGCGATCATCCGGCTCCTGGCGGCGAACGGCGGCATCGATGCCGGCACGGTCCGTTTCGGAGGCCGCGACCTCACCTCGCTGTCGGAGCGAGAGCTGCGTACCGTACGCGGCGCACGGATCGGCCTGGTGCCCCAGGACCCCGCGGTGTCGCTCAATCCGGTCAAACGCATCGGTGAGCAGGTCGCGGAGGTGCTGCGCATCCACCAGCCGGCGAGGCGACGCTCCGCGTCGACCGAGGCGATCGCCATTCTGGACCAGGCCGGGCTGCCCGACGCGGCCACCCGCGCCCGGCAGTACCCGCACGAACTGTCCGGCGGGATGCGGCAACGTGCCCTGATCGCCGTCGCCATCGCCGGCCGGCCCGAGCTGATCATCGCGGACGAGCCGACCAGCGCTCTGGACGTCACCGTGCAAAGGGTCATCCTCGACCACCTGCAGCACCTCACCGAGGAGAACGGCACCGCGGTGCTGCTGGTCACCCACGATCTCGGCGTCGCCGCCGACCGGGCGCAGCGGATCGTGGTCATGTCCGAGGGCCGGGTCGTCGAGGCGGGTCCGACCCGCGACGTCCTCGACAACCCGCGGCACGAGTACACCCGGCGGCTGCTGGCCGACGCTCCGAGCCTGGCCACGGCACGCCCCCGAGCCGCGGTTTCCGCACCGTCCGCCGCGGAGGCGGCGCCGTTGGTCGAGGTCCACAACGCGGTCAAGGAGTTCCGCCTCCCCCGCTCGGCGGGCTCGGCGCGCAGCGTGCGCGCGGTCGACGGCGTCAGCTTCACCCTCCACCGGGGGCGCACACTGGCCCTGGTCGGCGAGTCCGGCTCCGGGAAGTCCACCACCGCGCGTCTGGTGCTCCGCCTGACCGACCCGACCGCCGGGCGCATCCTGTTCGACGGCGCCGACGTCACGAGCGCGCGCGGGGCTCGGGCGAGGCAGTTGCGCCGCCGGGCCCAGCTCGTCTATCAGAACCCCTACGCGTCGCTGGACCCCAGGTTCTCCATCGGCGAGGTGATCACCGAGCCGTTGCGTGCCTTCAGGGTCGGCGACCGCGCCTCCCGGCTCGCCCGGGCCCGGGAACTGCTCCAGCGGGTGGCGCTGCCTGCGTCGACGCTCGAGCGCCGCCCGGCGGAGCTGTCCGGCGGCCAGCGGCAGCGCGTCGCGATCGCGCGCGCCCTGGCGCTCTCCCCGGGCCTGGTCGTCTGCGACGAGCCGGTGTCCGCGCTCGACGTCTCCGTCCAGGCGCAGGTCCTCGACCTGCTCGCCGAGCTGCAGGCCGACACCGGGGTGGCGTACCTGTTCATCTCGCACGACCTGGCCGTCGTACGCCAGATCGCGCACCGGGTCGCGGTGATGCGGGCCGGCCGCATCGTCGAGACGGGCACCGCCGAGGAACTCTTCACCCGCCCTCGCCACGACTACACCCGCGAGCTGCTCGCGGCGATCCCCGGCGGCCGTCACACCACGGCCGCATCCGAGCCCCTGGAAGCGAAGGAGCACGCATGACCGTTCAGGACACCACCGCAGACCTGTCCGCGTTCACCCGCGACTGGCAGGAGTGGCACACCCGGCAGGAGGCACGACTCGCCGCCCCGCACGGATTCCTCGCCATCACCGGACTGCACTGGCTCAGCGAGGAGCCGCAGCGCTTCCCCGAGGCTCCGGGCGCCTGGTCGACCGGCGCCGAAGGGGTCGTCGTGGTCCTCGACGACGGCGAGGAACTGGTCGTGGACGAAACCCCCGTCCGCGGCGAGCATCGCTTCGGGGTGCTCCCGGAGCGCGGCGGAGTCGACGTGGTCTGGGGCGACGCCGTGATCGAGGTGGCCAGGCGCGGCGGACACGACATCGTCCGCCCCCGGCACCCGGACGCCCCGCTGCGCACCGCCTTCACCGGCACACCCGCCTACGCCCCGGATCCCCGCTGGGCGGTGACCGGCCGCTACACGGCCTTCGCCGAGCCGCGGCCGACGACCGTGGGCGCGGCGGTCGAGGGCCTGGAGCACGTGTACGACGCGCCGGGCCGGGTCGAGTTCGAGCTGGACGGACGCCCCCTGGCGCTGACCGCGTTCCCCGGACTCGGACCGGGCGGTCTGATGGTGCTGTTCACCGACGCGACCTCCGGGGTCACCACCTACGCGGCCAACCGTGCCCTCGTCCTCGACCCGCCCGCCGCCGACGGCACGGTCGTCCTGGACTTCAACCGGGCGACGAACCTGCCGTGCGCCTACACCGATCTGGCGACCTGCCCGCTGCCGCCGGCCGAGAACCGGCTGACCGTGGCGGTCGAGGCCGGGGAGAAGATCCCCCGCGAGCGGGGCTGGGCCTGAGCACCGGACGCCACCGAGCCGACCACGAGGGACGAACCCCGCATGAGCACCCCCACGATCAGCTCGCTGGCCTTCCTCACACCGGGCAACTTCGCCGACGACGACCCGTACACCGGACTGGAGGAGACCCTGCGGCTGTTCGAGTACGGCGAACGGCTGGGCTTCGACGGCGCCTGGATCCGGCAACGCCATCTCGAGCACGGTGTCGGCTCGGCCGCGGTCTTCCTCGCCGCGGCGAGCCAGCGCACAGAGCGGGTCGAGCTGGGAACCGCGGTGATACCGATCGGGTACGAGAGCCCGTTCCGGCTCGCGGAGGATCTGGCACTGGCCGACGTGCTGTCCCGCGGCCGGCTCCAGGCCGGCTTCAGCACCGGCATGCCGCACGCCGAACTCCTCGGCGACCTGGTGTACGACGGGGACTGGCGCGGCTTCGACCTGTCCTACGGCCGGATCGCCCGCCTCCTCGACAGCCTGCGCGGCGAGTATCTCGGTGGCCCCGACACGGTGATCCGGTCGCCGGGCAACACCCAGCGGCCGCGGCTGCAGCCGCACAACCCCGGCCTGGTGGACCGGGTCTGGTACGGCGGAGGCAGTCTGCGCTCGATCCGGTGGGCCGCGGAGCACGGCCTGAACCTGCTCAGCGGCAACATCGTCACCGGCGAGGGCACGGACGACTTCACCACGGCCCAGCTCACGCTGCTCTCCGAGTACCGGCGCGCTCTCACCGGGAGCCGGCCGACCCGGGTGGCGATCGGCCGGGTGATCGTGCCGTTCGACAGCGCGGACACGACCACCCGGTCCCGCTACCGCGCGTACGCGGCCGCCCGGCACGCGCGCACCCTGGCACCGCAGGGCCCGAAGCGGACCCTGTTCGCCCCGGACGTGGTCGGGACCGCGGACCGGATCCTGGAGCAACTGGCCGCGGATCCCGTGGTCGCGGCCGTCCCGGAACTGCGCCTGGAACTGCCGTACGAGTTCCACCGGGACGACTACGAGCAGATCCTGCACGACGTACGGCACTTGATCGCGCCCGAACTGGGCTGGCGCCCCGACATCGAGCGACTCCACGAAGCGGGCCGATGAACCTGATCGCATCGAAGGGCCGGTGCGCGCCGACACCGTCGATCTGATCGACTCGTTCGACGCGATTCCACTATCGCGTCGATTATTTGTTGAAGGAATCGAAAATTCCCCGCGCAACGACTCCGGCCGCGACGAGCACGGCCGCCCGGGCGGCGCCACGCCCCCTCCCCTTCCAGGACATGACGACTACGACAAACTGTGGACGCAGGCGTCAAAGTCCTCTATGTTCCAGACCACCACCGTCGCCGAGTGCGTGCAGGCAGATCGCGGTGGTTCCCACCAGGAGGCAATCAATGGCGATTGGATCGACGCGGGCGGCCACTGGGTCGGGCTTAACTGCAGCAGTGGAGGAGCCGGACGCCATCGCGACCGAGGCGGTCGAGACGGCGTCCCGTCTCGTGCCGCTCCTGCAGTCGAATGCCGAGGAAGCACGTCGTCTGGCACGCCCCACCGACGAGGCCATCGAGGCGCTGGAGGACTCCGGGCTCCTGATGCTCATGGCGCCCAGGGCCCGGGGCGGCCGGCAGGTCCCTCTGAGCACGTTCATCGATGTGGGAGAGGAACTGGCGCGCGGCTGCGCCTCGACGACCTGGGTCGCCAGCATCTACTCCGGAACGCTGTACATGGTCGCTGGCTTCTCCGACGAGGCGCAGGACGAGGTCTATTCCGTAGGCACTCCGAAGACGCTGGCCGCGTTCAACCCCGCAGGCGAAGCGATGCCGGTGAGCGGTGGCTACCGTCTCACCGGAACCTGGCGCTTCTGTTCAGGACAGCATCACGCCGACTGGGCATTGCTCTCGTCCCTGATCATGAGGGACGGTCTGCCCCCCACGCCCGCGCAGTTCCTCGTCCCGCGCGGTGAGTGCCGAAGCGCCGACGACTGGCAGGTCTCGGGACTCTCCGGAACCGGCTCCGCCTCCCTGTCCACGGACGGCGTCTTCGTGCCCGAGCACCGGGTGCTGCCCTTCGCCGACCCCACCAAGGTGCTGTCGCTCTCCGAAACCCTCGCGGACGACCCCTACTTCAGGATGCCCTTCATCCCCTTCTTCGCGACGGGTGCCACGGGGACGCCCCTCGGCATGGCCAGGGCCGCCCTGGACCTCATGAAGGACCGTATCCAGAAGCGGGGCATCACCTACACGCAGTACACGCGCCAGGCGGACGCCACCATCACGCACTTCCAGATGGACTCTGCGGTCATGAAGCTCGACCAGGCCCGGTTCCACTCCGAACGGGCCGCGGCCACCGTCGCATTGGTGGCCGAGGACCCGTCGGACACCGCGCTGCGGGTCCGGTGCCGCGCCGACGCGGCGTGGACCGCCTCGCTGTGCCGGGAGGTCGTGGAGATCGTCCAGCAGGCGTCCGGCGCCTCCGCCATTCACCGCAAGGATCCGCTCTCGCGCATCGTCAGCGACATACAGGCCCTGTCGGTGCACTCCTTCATCCTGCACAGCACCAACGCGGAGCTGCACGGTCGCGTGCTGTGCGGGCTGGAACCCGGTGTGGCGTTCATCTGAGCCGTAGCACTCTCGAAAGGAAAGCCATGCCCGAGACCGAACAGGGCGTGTTCAAGCACTTCCCCACCGACTTCCGGGGCGAACTCCTCCGCCCCGAGGACGTCGGCTACACGGCAGCGCGAGCGATCTACAACATGCGGGACAGCAATGCGACGCCGGCTCTGATCGCGCGGCCCGCCGACGAGCAGGACGTGCTGGCCGTCGCACGCTTCGCCACGGAGACCGGCACTCCGCTGGCCATACGGGCCGGAGGCCACGGCAGCGACGGAACGGCCATGCCGGACGGCGCCCTGGTGCTGGACGTGACCAACTTCAAGGCCATCGACATCGACAAGGCCACCGGCGTCGTGCGCCTGGGCGCGGGGGTGCTGCTGGGCGAGATGGACACCGCGCTGGAGCAGTACGGGCTGGTTGTCCCGGCCGGCACGGTGAGCACGACGGGCGTCGCCGGGCTCACCCTGGGCGGCGGCGTGGGCTACAACATGCGCCGGTACGGGGCCACCGTGGACAGCCTGCTCGCCTGTGACGTGGTGACACTCGACGGCCGCCGGGTCCGGGCGAGCGAGACGGAGAACCCGGATCTGTTCTGGGCGCTGCGGGGCGGGGGCGGCAACTTCGGCGTGGTGACCGGTTTCGAGTTCCAGGGCCGGCCCATGCAGCGTGAAGTGGCCGCCGGCTTCGTCCCGTTCGACCTGGAGCACGCCCCCGAGGTGCTCGCCGCGCTGCGCGAGCACATGCCGACGGCGCCGCGGGAACTCTCCGTCATCTCAGCACTGACCCAGTGCCCGCCGCTTCCGCCGGTGCCGGCCGAGAAGCACGGGGCCGAGGTGCTGATGCTGGTCGTGGTCTACACCGGCCCGCTGGACAAGGCCGAAGCGGTGACGGACGCGCTCGCGGCCCTGGGGCCGTCCATCGGCAAGGTGATCCAGCCGATGCCCTGGTCCGTGGCGAACCGGATGCTGGACGTGATCGCCCCGTTCGGCCGGCGCATGTACATGAAGGGCGTGTACCTGTCCGAACTCGGCGACGACGTCATCGACATCATGGTCCGGCACGCAGCGGCCCACGAGCCGCAGTCCAGCCCTCCGCTGCCGAGCACCGTGCAGAACATCTGGGCCATGGGCGGCGCCATCACCGAGGACTACGACGAGGACTCCATGGCCTTCTCCCGGGAGGGCGCCGACTGGTTCTGGGAGACCGTCACCCAGTGGGACCAGCCCGAGGACGACAAGCGGTTCCAGAGCTGGGTCGACGGCGCGCACGCGGAACTCAAGCCGCACGTCCGGGACAACTGCTACATCAACCTCTCCACCGACATGGGCCCCGAGTGGCGCCGCGGGGTGTGGGGCAGCCCCGAGAAGTACGCCCGGCTGGTGCAGGCGAAGACCGACTGGGACCCCCACAACCTGCTGCGCTTCAACAAGAACATCGAGCCACTCGGCTCAAGCTGACCGAACGGAGTTCGTAGAGCACAGGAGGGCGGCTCTCGGAAGGAGAGCCGCCCTCTTCGGCTTCTGGCAGCTCTCACGGCCGACGGCCGGCTGGGCAAAACCCGCGGGCTGTGACGAGGGCGTTGCCGCGGTCCCCGGCACCGGGCGGGGTACGTCCGCACGGCCGCGGCCGACAGGTCATGTTGCTCACCCGGCTCCGGGCCGACGGCCTCTGTCACGCCTGGCCGCAGCCCACGTTCGGCATGCGCCGCCCCCGGGCCCCGATTGGTCCGGTGCACGGTAACCGGAGAACATCGTCCAATTGCTAGGGTGGATGGATGGCAGCAACGGAGCGCGCAAAGACAGCCGGGCGGGGACTGCGGGCGGACGCACTGCGGAACAGGCAGCGGATCGCTGAAGCCGCTCGCCAGATCTTCGAGGAGCAGGGGCTGGACGCGCCGCTGGACGAGGTCGCGGAGCGTGCCGGTGTGGGTGCCGGCACGCTGTATCGGCGGTTTCCCACGCGCGAGGATCTGGTCGAGGCCGCTTTCGAGGACGAACTGCGGCGCGTGGCGGTCATCGCGGAGGAGGCACTGCTCTGCGATGACCCCTGGACCGGGTTCAGCACGTATGTCGAGCGGCTCTGCGCCGCCATGGCGACCGACCGTGGCCTGAGCGATCTGTTCACCGTCCGGCTGCCCACCTCGGAAGTCGCTGCGACCTTGTGCGACCGGCAGTCCGAGGCCCTGACAAAACTCGTCCGCCGGGCTCAGGAGGCCGGAGCCCTCAGGGACGACTTCGTTCCGGAGGACATTCTTCTGTTCCTTCTGGCCAATGCCGGGGTGACACAGGTGACCCGCTGCGCCGCCCCACATGCGTGGCGACGTCTGGTCGCGTTCCTGCTGTCGGCATGCAGGCCGGGAAACACAGACCCCCTGCCGGCCGCGCCGACGCCGCTGCAGGCGGAGCGGGCCCTGATCGGACACGCGGAAACGAAGGGCCTGGCGTCGAGCCGGTCGTGACGCCGGGACGGGGGAACCTGAGAGAGTCCGCGCGCCTGGTCGATGTCTCCTGCGTCACAGCGGGAATAAGCGGAGAGACCAGTCCATTTACCTGATCGTTGAACGGGGTGTCGACGCGTCCGAAGAAGTGACGCGTCCTCGGCCGATCAGGAGGCTGTCGTGAACCCACCCGTGTCCATGAAGGATGGCGGATACCCCTCGCAGCGCGCACCGGAGGCGACCCACCGGGGTGTCGTACCGCTGTGGGAGTCCCCCAGGTCGCGCCGTTCGAACCCGGTCTCCGCCCCGGCCATACCCGGCGAACACAGCCCGGCTCCCGTCTCCGGGGGAATCCGGTGAGCGTCGTCGCGGGGTGCGCCCAGCGCCGCCGCCTGCGACATGAGGTGTCCACTGGACGGATCGCACGGCGGCGCGGGACGACCGTGCACCGGAGCGTGCGGCACGGCGTGGCGGGCGTGGCGGCGACCAGTCTCGTGTACGTCGGTCTCCTCCTCGTCTCGGCGGACAACCAGCACCTCTTCGGTGACGGCTGGATGGCATCGGCCGCCGAGACCGCCCATCCTTACGGGACCGCCGTCGTGGACGGCTGGGCGACGTTCAGCCGGACCACGACGCACGCCCTGGCCCGGATGGAAACCTTCGCCGCCTGGCCGTTGACGGCACTGACGATGCTGTGGCTCGCTTCGCGGGATCAGGCGGTCTATGTGCGCACCGCCGTCGCTCTGTTCCTGTCGAACGCGACCGGCCTGGTCGTCTTCGCGTCGCTCCGGGGCTTCCCGGCGGACGAGACGACCCTCGTCCGTGACTACCTGGCGCTGCCCGGTGTGCGCGCCGGCTGGTACCTGCTGATGGCGCTGGTGGTCGTCAGCACCTCCGCGAGGTTGTGGAGAGGTGTCGCGACGGCTGTGGCCCTGTCTGCGGGCACGGCGGCGGTGCTGACCGCGGACGGCCACCTGCTGGGCACGTTGTCGGCCATGAGTGCACCGCTTCTGGCGTGGTATGCCGCAACGCCTCTTCACCGGGGGCGGGCGGTCCGGCGCCGCAGGGCCATGCACCCCTCGGGCGGCACAGTGCCGGAAGGGGACGTGGTCTCCCTCCGGCCCCGAACCGAGGTCTCGGAAGACTGGAGCGATTCGGAGCCCGTCCGGCTGCGACAGGCGGGCTGACGGTCATGCACGTCGAGGCATTGGTCGAAACTGCCGGATGGTGGTCGTACCTGGTGGTGTTCGCCATGACGGCCGGGGAGACCAGCGCGTTCGTCGGTCTGCTGCTGCCCGGTGAGACGGTCATCCTCCTCGCGTCCGCCATCGCGGGCCGGGGCGATCTGAATCCTCTGGTGCTCGCCGTCGTCGTGGTGGTCGGGGGTATGGCCGGTGACAGTCTCGGCTTTGCGCTGGGCCATCGGTGCGAGCGGCGCCTGAGCGGGCGACGGCACCGGTTCCGGTCCGACGCCCGGATCGCACGGGCCCGCGCCTTCCTGAAGCGCCATGGCGGGGCAGCTGTGTTCACAGGCCGGTTCATCGGATTCGTACGGACCTTCCTGCCCTTCGCGGCCGGATCGTCCGGGATGCCGTACCGCCGTTTCTTCCTCTACAGCACCGCCGCGTCGCTGGTCTGGGGCGTCGGCAACGTACTCCTCGGCTACTTCGCCGGCGCGGCGACAGCCGATCTCCTGCACCCCACCGGGCTGATCGGCGCCGCCGCTCTCGCCGCCCTGGCCATGGCCGGCTGCGTCGTCCTGGCGCTCCTCCGGCGCCGTCGTCGCCTCGCGCGCGACGTGTTGGCGCACAAGCCGTCCGCGGGGCCGTTCGCGGCTTCCGAGCAGGGGTCGACGCACATGTTCACGTCTGTGCAGAAGGGTTGATCCAGGGGATTCGAGGTTGCGGAGCCGGCAGGGGTGCCACTGCACAGAGAACAGGCCAGGGACCCGGCCGTGACCGGTGCGAAGGCCGCCGACCTGGCACAGGCCACCGTGGCGGGACTGCCCGTGCTCCCCGGATTCGTGCTGGTGCCCGCCGATCGGGCGCCCGGGGCACCCGTCGGGGAGGATGCGATGCGTTCCGCCTGGCAGGCGCTGGCCGACACGGAAGGGCGGGAGCGGGTTCGGCCGCGCCACACACATCGACGCGTCCTGCGTCGCTTCCGATGCGCATGCGCCGGCTGCGCGACGCGGGTCGGTCCGATCGTGGGAAACGATCCTTGACCCGCCGATACACAACCCATCAACTTTACGTTAGATTCTTCAACGCTTACGTTAATTCGCCCGCGAGATCCGGAACGAGGACTTGTGCCGCACGCCCACCCGAGCATCGGCGAAGCTCGTAGCACGAAAGAGCCCTTCCAGGCCCGCGCGGGCGATCTGTCGAGCGCCGCCCCGCCCACACCCGTCGGCAGCCGGCAGCCGAGCCCCGCCGAAGCTGTCCGCACCGCACGTCTCGGCGTGACCACCGGCGCCACCACGCCGAATCCCTGTCGTGTCCCGCCATCAGCCGTCACGGCGGGACGCGACATACGAGGCAGTGACGCTCCCTGCTTGCCATCTTGTGAGCCGCAGACCATGGTGGTTTTGTCCTGCTCCCGCGGCAGGAGGGCCAGGAATACTCCATGAACCGAAATGGTCGGCAGTCCGACCACCCCACACCTCCACTGACAGGCATCGCACCCCAAGCGTCCGCCGTCGTCATCACGAACCGGGACGGACGCGTCACGCATTGGAGCAACGGGGCGGAGACGCTCCTCGGGTACGCCCCCACGGAGATCGTCGGCAGATCCGTGACCGATCTGCTCGACACCGACGGCACGCCGCGGCACCGCGACGGCCACCGCGTGGATGCGCGGATGAGTCTGTGCCCGCTGCTGGATCACGAGAGGGAGACCGCGTTCCTGCTGACCATCCATCCGGGGGCGGACGAAACGGTGGACCGCTCACTCGCCTCACTCGCCCAATTGATGTTCGAACAGCATCCCCTCGGCCTCGCGATTTTCGACCGCGACGCACGAGCGCTGTCCGTCAACGAGACGGGGCGGCAGGAGACCGATCTGGCCGCCGACGAGTTCCATGGCCTGCGCCCCGCCGAGATCAACCCCGACCCCGCATTCGAGGAGATCGAACGGCGGATCCGCCGGGCGGCCGAGACCGGGAAGCCGGAGTTCACGGAGGCGTTCGTCCGGGCTCTTGGCCAGGGCCAGGCGCATGCCTGGGCCTTCGACATCTTTCCGCTCAGGGACGAGACCGCCCAGGTACGTGCGGTGGGCGTGTCAGCGACCGACTATTCGGAGCAGTACGGCTCCCGGGAGCGACTTGCCCTGGTGAGCGAGGCCAGGACCCGCATCGGTGCCAGCCTGGACATCGCGGAGACCGCCCGGGAACTCACCGAGGTCGCCGTCCCCCGCTTCGCGGACTTCGTCGGCGTCGATGTCCTCGACCCCGTTTTCCGGGGTGAGCTTCCCGTATCGGGCACGTCTCCTCGTCCCGCGCTGCTCCGCCTCGCGGCGCACCGGTCGGTGTTCACGCTGGCCCCCGGGGCCATGCCCGCCCCTGGAGAGACGCACGTCCATCCGTCGTCGTCGCCGATCGCCAGGTGCCTCGCCAAAGGCCGGGCGGAGCTGTACGACCTCAGGTCTCCCGAGATGGTGCGCTGGCTCGCCGAGGACCCCGCCCACGCGGCGCTCGTCGACGCGTACGGCGCCCACTCGTTGATCGCCGTGCCCATCCGTGCCCGGGGTGCGATCCTCGGGGCGGTCCTGTTCATCAGGTACGCGACGTCTCGCGAGCCCTTCGGCCTCGATGATCTGACGGTCACCGAAGACCTTGTCGCGCGCGTCGCGATCTGTCTGGACAACGACCGCCGGTTCACCCGTGAACGCGGCATCGCGCTGGCCCTGCAGCGGAGCCTGCTGCCGCAGGGACCGACGCTGCATCCGGCCGTCGAGACGGCCGTCCGCTACCTGCCCGCGGGCGGCGACACGCTGAGCGCCGGGGACTGGTTCGACGTGATCCCGCTGCCCGGAGCGCGCGTGGGTCTCGTCATCGGTGATGTCGTCGGCCACGGCATCAACGCCTCGGCGACCATGGGCCGGCTTCGCACGGCCGTGCGTACCCTCGCAGACATCGATCTTCCTCCCGATGAGCTCCTCACCCATCTGGACGACATCGTGACCCACTCCGGTGACGAGCAGGACGACGCGGCGCTCGGGGAGATCCCGGGCGACATCGGCGCCACCTGCCTGTACGCCGTATATGATCCGGTCGGCGGCACATGCTCCCTGGCCCGGGCCGGTCACCCGGCCCCGGTGCTGGTCCACCCGGACGGTACCGGCAGTGTCGTCGACCTGCCCGCGGGCCCTCCGCTCGGCCTGGGCAGCCTGCCGTTCGAGGCGACCGAGTTCACCGTGCCCGAGGGGAGTCTGCTCGCCCTGTTCACCGACGGGCTTCTGGAGCCCGATGCCGACGACGTCGGCAGCGGGCTCTCCCGCGTGTGCAGCGCGGTCGCCTGGCCCGCTCCCTCGCTGGAGGCGCTGGCCGACACCGTTCTGGATCTGTGCACCGGGTCCCGCACCGACGACATCGCCCTGCTCCTCGCCCGCACCCAGCTGCTCGACCGGGAACACGTCGCCTCCTGGGACCTGCCCAGCGATCCCGCCATCGTGGCCAAGGCGCGCGAGCGGGTCGGCATCCAGCTCGCCGCATGGGGGTTGGAGGAGGAGGTCTTCGTCACCGAACTCGTGGTCAGTGAACTGGTCACCAACGCCATCCGCTACGGCCGGCCCCCCATCCAACTGCGGCTGATCCACGAACCCAGCGTCCTCATCTGCGAAGTCTCCGACTGCAGCAGCACGAGCCCGCGACTGCGCCGCGCCCGCGTCTCCGACGAGGGCGGCCGCGGCCTGCTCCTGGTCGCCCAGCTCACTCAGCGATGGGGCACCCGTTACACCGGCACCGGCAAGACCATCTGGGCCGAGCAGCCGATTTCCACGCGGTCCGAGTGACCGTCGAGCCCCGGTACGGGCCGCGCTGATCGCGCGGCGCGGCCATGACCCTGAGGAGACATCGGTGAGAGACGACATGGGAACGCTCGTGACGGTGCCCCGGCCCGTCCGGCGCGTGGTCTCCCTCGTCCCCTCGCTGACCGAGGCACTGGCGCGGTCGGTCTCCGGCTTGCTGGTCGGTGCCACCGACTGGTGCACCCACCCGCCCGACCTCGACGTGGTGCGCGTCCGCGGCACGAAGAACCCGAACCTCGGCACCATTCGCGAGCTGCGACCGGACCTGGTCCTGGCGAACAAGGAGGAAAACCGCGAACTCGACGTGCGCAGGCTGCGGGACAGCGGTATCGCCGTGTGGGTGACCGTGATCGAGACGGTTCCCCAAGGCCTGGCCTCCCTCGAGCGGATCTTCACCGCGGCTCTCGGCCGCCCGGTGCCGGAGTGGCTGATCACTGCCCGAGCGCTGTGGGGTGCCCCACCCCAGGACCCGGTGGTGGACGTCGCCATCCCGATCTGGCGAGACCCGTGGATGGTGGTGGGCAGCTCGACGTTCACCGGCGACCTGGTACGTCGCGCCGGCCTGCGCAACGTCTTCGCCGGTCATCCCCAGCGCTACCCGCACATCGACGTCGACCGCATCGACGGCAGCGGCGCCGATGTCGTACTGCTCCCCGACGAGCCCTACCTCTTCACCGCGGAGGACGGCCCCGAAGCGTTCGCGCACACCCCGACCGAGCTGGTGAACGGCCGGATGCTCACCTGGTACGGCCCTTCTCTGATCGAGGCCCATCAGATGCTGCGTGACCTGAGACGGATCCACTCCGGAAGCATCGACAGGGGTATCTGATTCTTTACGCCGATCCCCATCGGGTGGCTGTTCCGCGTCAGCACGCGGGATGAGGGACTGACCCGACACGACAGCGACTGTTGAGACGCGGTGCGGGCCGGAAGCATCATGGCTTCCGGCCCGCCGGCCGTCCGGTGCGCTGCGAGGCGGTGATCAGGCAGCCGCCGGTACGGCGTTGATCCGCTGCGGGAGCCCGAGAAGGCCGTCCCCGCGGCCCGTCACTGCCCGGTTCGCACGGCGACCATGAGATCGATCATGCCTCGCTGGACGACCTCGTCGTCCTGATTGAGCAGTGTGAACTGCCGGCCCAGAATCCCGGCGTCGCCGCGACTGGTCAGCCTGGTGCTCGTGATGTCCACACGGCAGCGCAAGGTGTCACCGGCGCGGACGGGTCTGACGAACCGCCACTGGTCGACGCCCAGCAACGCTACGGAACTTCCTTCGAATATGCCCAGGCCGGAGGCCAGTCCCATGGCGACCGAGAGCCCGAGCAGTCCGTGGGCGATGGGCCCGCCGAAGCGGCTGTTCGCGGTCGACACGGCGTCGGTGTGAACGGGGTTGGTGTCCCAGCTCCATGCCGCGAACCAGCCGATGTCGGCTTCGGTGATCGTCCGCGCCGCGGTGGTGTATTGCTGGCCGACGGCGAAATCCTCGAAATACAGGGTCATCGTTGGAACACGATCTTTCCGGCGGTGGTGCCTTCGAGCATGGACCGGAATCCCGCCTTTGCGTCCGCCATGGCGAACTCGGCTCCGATCTGCGGATGTATGCCTGTGGTCCGAACGAACTCCAGCAGGTCCACCAACTCGTCACGCGTACCCATCGTCGAACCGATGACCCGCAGTTGCAGGAAGAAGACACGCGTCAGGTCGGCGTCGGCGTCCGCCCCGCTGGTAGCCCCGGCGACGACGAGTACGCCACCGGGCCTGAGCGCTTTCAAGGAGTGCGACCAGGTCGCCTTTCCGACCGTCTCGAAGACCCCGTCGACCCGCTCGGGCAGCCGCGCCCCGGACTCGAACACGTCGTGCGCGCCCAGCTTCAGGGCGAGATCGCGCTTGACGTCGGTGCGTCCGGTCACCCAGACACGGAAGCCGGCGGCACGGCCCAGCTGAATGAGGGCGGTGGACACCCCGCCGGAAGCGCCCTGAACCAGAATCGTCTGACCAGGACGGAGACCGGACTGGACGAAAAGCATGCGATACGCGGTCAGCCAGGCGGTTCCCATGACGGCGCACTCCGCGAAGCTGAGCTCGCGCGGCTTGGGCACCACGTTGCGGGCCGGCACGACCACCCGGTCGGCGAACGTTCCCTGGTACTTCTCGGTGAGCATGGTGCGCCGAGGGTCGAGGGACTCGTCACCGCGCCAGTCGGGGTCCCCGATGAGCGAGTGGACGACGACCTCCGTGCCGTCGGCCAGCGTGCCGGCGCCGTCGCAGCCGAGGGTCATCGGAAACATGTCGGGCTTCAGACCCACACCGCGCAGCGTCCAGACGTCGTGCATGTTCAGACTCGCGGCCTTCACGTCGACGCTGACCCAGCCCGCCGGCACATCGGGTTCCGGTCGCTCACCGATCACCAGCGAAGCAAGGGGATCTTCCGCATTGGGTTCAGATGCGTACACGGCGAACAAGTTGCTGGTCCTCTCTCCATGCGGACCGCAATGTCGCGATCCGCTCCCAGAATGTCGCCACACCCGTCCGCGCATCGCGGTGCCGGCCCCAGAAATAGGTGTAGAGGGCGTCGTAGGTCTCCGCCGACCTGTCGAGGTTCTCCTGATCGGGATAGCGCAGCATCATCCCCTCGGCGAGGGCGAGCAGGGCCGTTCCGAGTGCCATGGACTCGGCCGACAAGTGGGCGAGATCGCCCCCGAGCAGCTGGTGGACGCCGGCGCGGACCGCGTCGGCGATGTCGTCCAGGGCCGGGTCGGTCAGCTCGTAACGGGCGAGCAGTTTGTCGAAAGTGGTGCCGTCCTCGTCGTGCATCCCGATCTCGGCGCCCGGCATCGCGAAGGAGACGGCGCCGGTGGGCCACGGCCCGTCGGGATCGATGAACTCGAAGGTGGCCTCGGGATCTATGAAACGGCGGATGAGCCAGGGCGAGGCCACCCGGTCGAGATGGACATCGGCGCGCGTTACCCAGCGCATGTTCGCCTCAGCCCTTCAATGCCACGTGGTTGCGCAGCGTCCCCGCCCCTTGGACGAGGACCTCGACGAAGTCGCCGTCCTCCAGGAACGGTCCGTCGAGGCCGCCCTCCATCGCGGTGCCCGCCGGGGTTCCCGAGAGGATCATGTCGCCGCCCGCGACCGGCGCGTACTCCGAGATGTGCGCGGCGGTGGCCCCGAAGGAGTACTGCATCCCCGTCGTCGAGCCGTCCTGGCGTACCTCGCCGTTGACCTTGCACATGATGCCCAGACCGTCGTCCGGGATCGGTTCGTCGACGACCATCCAGGGACCGCAACTGTTGCCCGTGCGGAAGTTCTTGGTCAGCGACCATGTCAGCGGGCCGTGGTCGATCTTCGTCAGGCCGAGCGCCTCGTCCCGGATGCTGAAGTCGTTCCAGGCGGTGTAGCCCCAGATGTCGACCCGGTCGCTGCCGGGCTCGTGCTCGCCGCCACCGAGCACGACGGCCACCTCGGCCTCGTAGTCGAGCTTCCGGGTGCCGGCCGGCGGGGTGACCACGGCGTCCTGGCCGACGACGGTGCCGGGGATGACGTAGAAGCCCCACGGGGGAACACCGCCCGCTGCCCCCAGCTTCACCGACTCCTCCAGCTTGATGACGGCGCCCATCCCCGAGGCGTGCAGCGGGAAGTTGCCGCCGAGCGCGAAGATGCGGACCCCCGGATCGGGCAGTGGCGGATCCAGCCGTACGTCGGCCAAGGGCTGTGCGGCGGAGGGGGCGGCCTCTGGGTCCGCCACGATCTCGGCCAGGGTACGCAGACGGTCGCGGAGGTCCTGCCACCGCTCGATCAGGGGCAGCCAGCTCGCGCCCGGCGCCGGGAAGTACGGCTCCAGGTCGTCCACCAGCGCCCGTTCCCGCCCGCGAAGCGCCGCCAAGGCCCGCGCCACATCGACGACGACCTCTCCACCCGCAGGGCCGACCAGCAGCCCGGTCCCCGCACCGCTCAGACGCACAAGCTTCATGACGTTCCCTCTCGCCTGATTCGCAAGCCTCAAGAACAAGTCCGTGTCGATTCACCGACCCCTGCCGGTTCAACGAGTGTGACAGTTATTAAACAACGAAGTCAATAGATCGTTAACCGACACAGCCTCGACTCTTGACGGCTATCAACACCTGCGTAAGATAGTTGACTGTGATGACGGACGTCGGAGGCATGCCGACGCGCGAGTGAGGAGCTGCCGGATGTTGATCATTCACGACCGTAAGGGCGGCCGACGTGAGTTCGAGCCCGTGGAGGGCAAGCCCCTCATG
>NZ_JBEOWF010000021.1:21146-167863 GCF_040295925.1 Streptomyces sp. NPDC002588 | reverse complement strand
GAGGGTGTGACTGTGCCGGCCTTCACAACCTGCACGTCTGCTGCCTGGGTGCACCGCACCCAGGCAGCAGACGGCGGCCGTCCCCTAGCCTGGAGGGCATGGCTGACAACGACCTGGGAGAGTTCCTGCGCAGTCGCAGGTCGGGCCTGCGGCCCGAGGACGTGGGAATGGCGAGCCACGGCACTCGCCGCGTCCCAGGCCTGCGCCGCGAGGAAGTCGCGGTGCTCGCCGACGTCAACGCCGACTACTACACCCGCCTGGAACAGGGCCGGGAGCGCCGCCCCTCCGCCCAGGTGCTGGACGCGCTGAGCCGCGCGCTCCGCCTCGACGACGACGCCCAGGCGCATCTGTACCGCCTCGCCGGCACGGTGCCCGACGCCCCCGCCGTCCCCGTGCCCCACCGGGTCAGCGCCGGGCTGCGGCAGTTGCTTGACGGCTTTCCGCACACGCCTGCCTTCGTGCTCAACCGGACCCTGGACATCCTCGCCGCCAACGCGCTGGCCGACGCCCTCTACATGCCGTTCCAACCGGCGGACAACCTGGCCCGCATGGCCTTCGCGGACCCCGCGGGCCGATCGTTCTACCAGGACTGGAACCGGGCGGCCCAGGCCACCGTCGCCAATCTGCGCCAGGCGGTCGGCTACGAGCCGGACAACCCGCGGCTGCGTGAACTCGTCGCCGCCCTCACCCACGACAGCGCGGACTTCGCCCGCCTGTGGGAGAGCCACGCCGTGCGCGGCAAGACCCACGAGGCCAAGCAGTTCCTGCACCCCGACGTCGGCCGCCTCACCCTCGGCTACCAGACGTTCGATGTGAGAGAGGCCCCGGGCCAGCAACTCGTCGTCTACCACGCGGAGCCCGGCAGCAGCAGCGCGGAGGCCCTGCACCTGCTCGGCTCCCTCCACGCCACCCGCACCCGGCCCGCCCCACGGGGCGCGGACCGCACCTGAACGCGGTACGAGAGACCCGCCCCGTATCCGCCGCACGCCCCTCGGAAGGTCGCCCGCGATCCCGGCCCGACCCGCCGCGCTCGCGGAGCCTGCACAAGTCTCGACGGAACGCCCCGGGCTCATCCGTGAGCGGTGGCGCCCGGAGGCCGGCGGAGCAGGTGCAGACAGACGACCGAGGCGACGACGGTCCGCCGTTCGGAGGCGTCCAGGCGGAGGTCCGTTTCGACGATGTACTGCTGCAACCCGAGCCACGCGTCGATGGTGCTCACCGTGACCCGGCCGAGAACCTTCGGCGCGGGGCCCGATTCCGGATCGGTCTCCGTGAGACGCCATTCGTTGTCCAGGATCCCCCGCCGGGTGAGGAGGAGTCGGCGTCCCTGTTCCGTCCGGAGGCTCAGCTGCCGGGTCTTGATGAGTTCACGGGCACCGGCAGAGCCGACCTCCCGGTCCGCGGCGTCGGTGAAGTGGAACAGCACCGGTCCGAACTGCCCCCACCGGGAACGCCTCTTGATGCGGACGATGAACTCGCCGGACGTCTTCGTGAGGAGGAAGTGGGTGTCGTCGGCGTGTGTGACACGGGCGAGCGGGGTCCCCTCCACAGTGGACACGGCCAGGTCGGGGCCCACGTATCTGCGCCACCGTGAACGCTTCGGCTGTCCCACCACGACGGCTTCCAGCTCGAACAGATCCGGTTCGGTCATCGGTCTTCCTTCCGCCGCGACGGCTTCCCCCTCGACCGAGGACGTCCACTGTGACCGAGAGCCTGCCCGATTCCCATCCCTCGGGCGTCACGACCGACGCCGGTGAAGACCGGCGGAGTCACAGGGCGGGCGGCGGCGGGATGCTGCGGGGACGTGCCGCGGCCGCGATGTGGGGCGACGCCATCCCGGCCGGCCTCAGCGCGGATCCCTCAGCCCCGCCTTCGGAACGGTTTGTTAGCCTCAGCGGCGTGAACGGTTCCCTCCTGCCAGGCGAAGGCGCGCAATGAGCGTCGTCGACTCCTGCCCACTCGGTGCCGCGACCACGCTCGCCGAACTCGCCCTTGATCCGCATCCGCGACTGGCGCTGCTCCGTGCGCAGGAGCCGGTGTCCTGGCTCCCCGAGCTGGACGGCTGGCTGGTGACCCGCCGCGATCTCGCGCTGAGCGTGATGCGGGACGCCGGGACCTTCACCGTCGACGACCCCCGGTTCTCCACCGCGCAAGTCGTCGGCCCCAGCATGCTGTCCCTCGACGGCGACCACCACAGCCGGCACCGTGAGCCCTTCACCGCCCCCTTCCGCCCCCGGGCCGTGCGTGACGGGTTCGCCGCGTTCATCCAGCGGGAAACCGACCGGCTCATCACCACGCTCGAGCAGACGGGCGCCGCCGAACTGCGACGTGCGTTCGCCGGACCCCTCGCGGTCGCGGTCGTGACCGAAGCGCTGGGGCTGGTCGGTACCAGCGGGGACACGGTGCTCGCCTGGTACGACTCCATCGTGCAGTCGGTCTCGGACATCACCGCCGGCCACGAGGCGGGACCCGCGGGCGCCGCGGCGTACACGCAGCTCCGCACCGCGGTGGAGGCCACCATCGCCGACCGGAACGCTTCCTCCCTCCTCGTCTCGGCCGCCGGGCGGCTGACAGCGCCCGAGGTGGCGTCCAATGCCGCAGTGCTGATGTTCGGAGGCATCGAGACCACCGAGGCGATGATCACCAACGCGCTGCTGCACCTGCTGCTGCATCCCGACCAACTCGCTCTGGTCCGGGCCGACGCCGATCTGCTGGACGGCGCGATCGAGGAATCACTGCGCCTCGAACCCGGCGCGGCCGTCGTGGACCGTTACGCCACCCGTGACACCGTCCTCGGCCCGGCCAGGATCCGCCGCGGTGACCTGGTCACGGTCTCCCTGACGGGGGCCAACCGCGACCCGGCCGTCTTCCCCGACCCCGACCTGTTCGACGTCCGCCGTGAGAACGCGCGTCTCCAACTGGCCTTCGCGCACGGCCCGCACCACTGCCTCGCCGCACACCTCGCCCGTCTGGAGACCCGCATCGCCCTCCAGCACCTGCTCGACCGACTCCCTGCCCTGCGCCTCGACCCCGGTCACCCCGCGGCCCCGTACGGCCTGGTCTTCCGTAAACCCGCCACCCTGCATGTGCGGTGGGACCCGGCCGTCGGCGCGCGGCGCCAGCTGAACTGATCACGGGCGTTGTCGACACTGGCCGGGCTTGATCACGGCGAGGTCCTCCGGGGTGGTGGAGCTGTTCAGACAGACCTCGTACTGACCTCGATGGCCAGATCGTTGTTCACCGTGTAGTACGGGCGGACCTCGTACTCCCCGCGCTTCCCGAGCCGCGCGGCGGAGTAGACGAAGATCTTCTTGCGGTCCGGGATGTCGTCGAACAGCTTGCCCACCCGCACCATGTCCGCCTCCTCCTGCGGCTGCACGAACACGTCCCAGGCGTACGGCCCGGTCTGCCCCGGCCGCAGCAGGTTCGCGTAGTCGACGCGGAAGACGAACTCGTGCTCGTCGGCCTGTTGTTGCAGCGGCAAGGGGTGCAGTGTCCGCTCCTGGCGGTGCCTCAGCACGACGGTCGCGCGAGGTCCCAGCCGCTTTCCGTGCAGCCGACCCGCTACGGTCATGCCGTCGTCGTCGATACGAAGCGACTGCGTCTCCGCGTGCGCCGTGCGCAGCCAGGTCCGCACCGCGAGGTAGCCGTCCTTCGTGGCGTAGGGGATGCGGACGGCCACCGGAGAGGTCCGGTTCCGGTGGCTGCCGTCGAGGAGTACCCGAAGGTCACGCAAACCGGGACGCGCCCGTCGTTCGTCCTTGCCCCGCTCGACGACGTAGACGTCCCATCGTCCCTCGGCGAGCGCAGGCAGGCCGGGCTGCACCGCGACCCACCTGCCTCCCTGCGTCTCCTCGAGGGCGAGGGAGTGGGAAGGCCGCTCCTCGGCGGCCGTCCCCTTGGACTCGGTTCGCCGGCGCAGCAGTAGCCGCGGCTCACGCGCCTCCGGCAGCTCCAGGGACCAGGCGATGTTCCCGCTTTCGTCGACGGTGCAGTGGCAGCGTGGCTCGTGCTGCTGCTGCTGATGATGCTGGTCTTCGGTCATCGGCCGGAACTCCGTACTCTGCGCAGCGCGTTGCCTGCCGCCACATGGGCGCCGTCCTTGAGGGCATGACTTCTGCTCGTCACCACCCGGTACAGACCGGGGCCGGGCAGCGCTCCCGGGCCCTCGCCCGTGCCCGGCGCCCGCAGCGAACCGATCAGCTGTTCCGCCTGACGCACCACGAGGGTGGGAGAGAACCGCTGCGCATTGCGGACCGCGGCCTGCCCCATGCGGCGACGCAGGGAGTCGTCATTGATGAGATCGAGCAGCGCCGCGGCCAGGGCGTCCGCATCACCCACGGGCGTCAGACGGCCGTCGACTCCGTCCCGGATGATCTCGGCGGGTCCGTGCGGACAGTCGGTGCTCACCACCGGCAGCCCGCAGCGCATCGCTTCCACGATGGTCATGCCGAAGGGCTCGAAGTTCGACGCGGCGAGCCCGATGGACCCCTTGACCCACTCGGCTTCGATGGGTGTGGCGGCTCCCATGAGAAGGACGTTGTCGTGAAGCCCGAGCCGTTCGATCAGCTCGGACAGACGCTCGTGTTCCTCCCCCTTCCCGTAGATGCGCAGTCGCCAGTCCGGGCGCTGGGCGGCCACACGGGCGAACGCCT
This sequence comes from Streptomyces sp. NPDC002588, assembly GCF_040295925.1. NCBI lineage: Bacteria > Bacillati > Actinomycetota > Actinomycetes > Kitasatosporales > Streptomycetaceae > Streptomyces > Streptomyces sp. NPDC002588. The sequence goes on along the minus strand of NZ_JBEOWF010000021.1, from coordinate 163,208 downwards.
CGATCATCAGGTCGAAGCGCTTGACCGGTACCAGCCGCCCGGCGGCGATGACGGTCTTCGAGCTGCTGTCGGCGACCGGAAGCGTGGGATCGGGCACGCTGTTGGGCAGGCACTGCAGACTCACCCCCGGCAGATGCATCTTGCGCCGGTAGGCGCGGGCGTCCGCCTCGGTGACGGTCGTCAGGGCGTCCAGCCGCGGGTACGCCCGGCGCAGGGCACCGCGCAGCCGCGGGGAGTGGTGGTCCAGCGTCAGGTGTTCCTGCCCGATGCGCAGGAGCCGCCGTGGCCCCTGAAGGGCGAGGTGGACGTTGAGCCCGGGCCGTGTGGCGATGACGACGTCGGCATCCGTGCCGTCCAGCCATTCCTCGATCCGCTGGTCCGTCAACCGGCTGTACTGCCCGTAGCGGTACTCGGCCTCCGGAAAGACACGGGCCGGCTTGAGGTGCAGGGGATGTTCCTGCTCGGCCCGTAAATCCACCAGAGGCCGCAGCCGGACTCCGGGGTCGAGCGTGTAGGCCGTTCTCTGTCTGTGTCTCAGCACCGAAACGATCTCGACGTCGTGTCTCTCCGCCAACCCCTGGGCCAGATTGAAGGTGGTGGTGATCGTGCCACCGATGCCATAGGCGTTGTGGAGGAGAAAACGGATCTTCATGATCGTCTGGACTTTTCCGCCCAACGGAAGGTTGTCTTCAGATGATGAAGTGGCAAAAAGCCCGTGACTATTGGCCGAATATGTGCGGAGTTCACGGGGTCGGGTGGCGGGCCGCGCAGGGAGTGACAGGCGATCCGCGTTCCTCGCTCCACCCGGTATCCCGGCGGCGGTTGCGCCGGCGGGACGGCCGCTCGGCGGCCCGGAACGAGCCGCGCCCTAACCCCACATGATCATTATCAGATCGGCCAGCCCAAGGACCAAGCCGACCGTAAGGGCAGTACCCAGGAAGGTTGCCCAGACACCGACGTTCGTCTCCTGCTCGTAGTCGGCCAAGTTGCCGAGGTAGCACCACTTGTCAGGGCGGTCCCGCCGATAGACCACGGGCACCTCCCTCCCCTGCTCCGGCGGTTCGCTCAGCGGTTTCCCCTTCGCCCTGGCACGCACCGACCGGCCGGTCTCGATGGTGAATTCGAGCGTCGGCAGGTAACCCCCGTCGCCGTGTTCATCCCCGTGGACGTATTTGTGCCCGGTCACCACGCCGGTGGTGACCTTCAGATGGGGCCGCACGTACCGGGCGCGCATCCGCGCCACCCCGGCGAATCCTGTCGTCAGGGCTACCGCCACGGCCGACATCTCCATCACAGGCAGGAACCCGCTCAATTCGAGGCTCCGTCCTGATCGCACTCAGCCGACGCGTGACCGGCTGCTCCGGGGCTGCCCGACAAGTTTGGCAGGGCCATACCCGTGTGTCATCAGTGGGAGAAGCGTTGCCGCCGCTGGTCCCGGTCGCGGTGATGTCACTCGGTGTCGGCGGCGAACCGGTCGGTGCCGAGCACGGTGAGCAGGGCGAGCTTCTCGTGGCTTTCCGTGCCCGGCGTGGCCGTGAATACGAGAAGAGACTGGCCCTGGTCCGGCTCCAGCAGGAGCTGGCAGTAGAGGTCCAGCGCCCCGACCTGGGGATGGACGAATCGTTTGGTCTCGCTCCACCGCAGGCCCACCTCGTGGCGCTCCCACAGTCGGGCGAACTCGTCGCTGGTGCGCAGCAGGATGTTCGCCAGATCCGCCGACGCGGAGCCGGGTCCGTCCCGGGCGACGGCCGCGCGCAGCAGCGCGACGTTGATCCGGCTGTTGTCGTCGTACTGCTCGGGGTGGTAGCGCTCACGGAGCGCTGTCGCTGCTCTATGCCGCGACCCAGGACGTCCCCGGCAACTCCTACGTCGGGCCGGACGGCCTGGGCGGTTTCCGGGGCTCCCCGGCCCTCCGCCGGCCGGGCAGGGCCGGCCTCGACCCGGCCATGGCCGGTCGGCTGTGGGACGCCACCGCCGACCTCGTCGGGGCGGTCGCCCGATGAGCCACCTGGCTGGTTGCCTGGAGGCTGCCCACACGCCGAGATCTACGTGTCGCACGGCTATCCGGAACGGACCGTCGACCTCGGCGGGATCCGGCTGAACCACGCCGTTGCCGGCGATCCCGAGCTCCCGGCCATGCTGCTCGTCCCGGCGCAGACGGAGTCCTGGTGGGACTACGAGGCCGCCATGCGGCTCCCGGCCGACCGCTGCCGCGGCGTGATGGCGGCCTGTTGTCCGCCTTCGGGGCGCCCGGCCAGGTCGGCGACGCGGTCTACGAGAACTTCCCGAGGGCGAGGGTTCAGAAGAACCTGAGAGATTCCTGTGCCAGGCTGACGCGCCCCGACGGCCGGCACGCGGAGACGTGCCCGAGCCGACTCCTCACGGTCGCTTTCTGGAGGAACACCCGATGAGCCTCACCGTTGTCAACGGTCTGCCGGTACACGTCCTGATCGTGCACTTCGTCGTCGTGCTCGTTCCCCTGAGCGCTCTGGCGGTCGTGGTCGGCGCGATATGGCCGAGTGCCGCCCGGCGCATGGGGATCGTGCTGCCGGTGCTGGCCCTGCTGACGCTGGCGAGCGTGCCCCTGGCGACGGGGGCCGGCGAGTGGCTGGAGGAGCACGTCGACAGCAACGCCCTCGTCCGCAGGCACGCCGAACTCGGCGACGGACTGCTCCCGTGGGCCGCGGGCCTGTTCGTACTGGCGACGGTGATCTGGTGGTCGACCCGCAGGTCTGCCGCGTCCCGGTCCGCGCTGGGCGTCCGCGTGGCGGCAGCGGTGCTGTCCGTCGGGGTGGCCGCGGGCGCGGTCGTGGACGTGTACCGGATCGGCGACTCCGGGGCGAAGGCCGCCTGGCAGGACGGTTTCTCCAAGACGGCCACGGGCGAGCGGGGTGACAACGGCTGACGCGGTCGGCTCAGCCGTCGGAGCGGACACGCAGCCGCCGGAGGCCGTGCAGCCACGTTCGGCAACGACTCGAAGCACGTGAAGTGCGGGACACGACGGCGCGCAGTGGGGGAGTCCTCGTCGTCCGCGGCTGCCACCCCCACGACGGCCGGGCCCTGCCCTCGCCGGTACGCGCCGGCGCCCACGAAGGTTCCGCCATCGCGACCTCTTCACCCGACCGTGCGAGCGGTGGTCGGCATCCGGCGGGAGAGCCTTCCGGATGCAGCTGTGGCAGAGCTCCACATGTCAGCCAAGGAGAAAACCTTCTGTGGCGAAGGTAGAAATTAGCCTTCTGCAGGGGTACTGTTTCCTTCGTACCCAAGAAGTCCAAGTGGGCGCGACAGACACGAACTGCCGCGCATGCAGGTCGGCAGGACACGGCCCGAGGGGCCGTGCGCAGTACCCGCGTTATCCAGCAGTGCAACCGAGTAACCGAACGAGGTAAGGAGCAGACGCCATCAGGATCGCCCGGGCGAGGGAGAAGTCCGCTCGGGTACCGCAGGCCCCGGATTGGAAGGTGGTCCCCGGTCACGCATCAGCGATCCCCGCAGCCCTGCCCTCCCGGGCGGACCTGCGGAAACAGAAGGCCGGCGCAGTTCGCCGGTAGATGGTGTTGAAAGCTCGGGGCCCGGGTGCCGTACGGCACCCGGGCCCCCCGACGCGTCCCTTGAAAGAAGAGGTCTATGCCCCCTCGCAGTACCCCTTCCGTAGCCCCTCTCGACGATGACGACTACCCCGCCTACACCATGGGCCGGGCCGCCGAGATGCTCGGCACCACCCCCGCCTTCCTCCGCGCCCTCGGCGAACACCGCCTGATCACCCCCCTGCGTTCCGAAGGCGGCCACCGCCGCTACTCCCGCTACCAGCTGCGCATCGCCGCCCGTGCCCGCGAACTCGTCGACCAGGGCACCCCCATCGAGGCCGCCTGCCGCATCGTCATCCTCGAAGACCAGCTCGAAGACGCCCGGCGTATCAACGAGCAACTGCGCGCCACCGACAGCGAGTCACAGCCGGAGACCACAGCCTGAGTCAGGGCACCACAACCGGCGGTTTCCTGGTGTGGGCACAGGACAGCGGGCTCGCCCCGCCCCAGCTGACGGGCGACGGCCTGGACGTCTGCGTATCCCCGAGCAAGCAAACAGCCCGCGGGCCCCTTGCTCAGGATTGCCCCGCATTCATGCCGCTCCCTCCTGGCCTGCGAAGCTCACGTTGTCGGTCGCGGTGACCTGTTCGGTGGGCGCGGTGAGGTGCCTGGCGGCGTCCAGGGTTTCCCGAATGTGCTGGGCGAGGGTGTGTCGGTCGGGGTCGCTGACCCAGCGACCAACATTCTGGCCTGGACATCCTCCTCGGAGACCGCGCAGGCACCGACGACGTGCCGCCGTACTGCGCGCCCGCACGCGCGACGGAACTCACCGGGCTGCCGCCGACCTTCATGGCAGTCGCCGAAGTCGACGTCTTCCGCGACGAGGACCTGAGCTGTGCGACGCGGCTCCAGGCGAGCGGTGTGCCCGTCGAACTGCACCTGTACCCCGGCGCCTGTCACGCCTGGGACCTCTTCGCTCCCGAAGCCGCGTTGAGCGTCGCCTACTTCCACGCCTGGTTCGGATACCTGCGTCGCCAGTTCCGCGCCCGTCAGCCCTGAGCGCGCGATTCGCGGCCCGGCCGCGGGTGCCGGCCGGCATGGCGACGAACTCGCGGGCGGCAATGCGCCCGGGACAGGGGCTGACAGGAGCCCGCCACAAGGAGACGGACAGCATGGCCATCTCCCTGCCGACCCAGGTCTCCTGCACCGAGCGGATCCCTTCGCCCTTGAGCCGGAGACGGCTCGGGGACGAACGGATGATGGTGCGGCAGACACCGATCCGGGTGCGGTCTTCGTGAGATCAGCGAAGACGGCAGATCATCTCGGTCGGAGCAAGGAGACCTTCTTCGATGTTCTGGAGCACGCTTGCGACCTTCGCCGGTGCGTCGGTGCCCATCGCCACGCTGATCGAGGCTGGAGGCGTGTCCCCGCCCGCAGGGTTGTACGGCGTGCTGTTCCGGTGGCGCGCATCGCCCGCATCACGAAGCAACGGGACGGTTTGCGAGCGGTGATCGTGCTCGGCGACGATCTCGAACCCGGCCTTGCTCAGCAGCGACCGGTATTCCCGGGGGCGGGCCAGGAAGCTGTGTTCCGGCTGCGAGGCCCACGGCAGTGGGTAGCTGACGAGGGTGGGGTCGCCGAGGAGCATGACGTCGTACACGATGAAGAGGCCGTCGTCGGTCAGGACGCGGTTGATCTCGGTGAACAGGCGGGCCTTGTCCTCGATGTTCATGCCCACGTGCAGCATCCAGGCCCGGTCGAAGCTCGCCTGGGGAAAGGGCAGCGCGGTCACGTCCCCCTGCTGGAATCGGGCCCGGTCGGCGAGGCCCACCCGATCGGTGAGCCGGCGCGCCACGTCGACGTACTCCTCGGTCAGGTCCACGCCGGTGACATCGACGCCTGCGTGCCGGGCCAGATGGCGGGCCGGGCCGCCCAGGCCGCTTCCCACGTCAAGTACACGCAGGCCCGCTCTCAGCTCCAGATGCTCGGCCAGTTGTCGCGTCGCCGCATGGCCGCCGGTGTGGAACTCGTCCACGCCATGGAGTTCGTCGGTGGTGAGCGTGATGCGGCCCGGGTACAGGCGGTCGAGCGCTTCGTCGATCTTCCGGAGCAGGTCGTCTTGCCGGTAATGGCGTGCTATCGGGGACGGCTGTGGTGCGGTCACGGAGATGTTCCTTCCGGTCATGGGCGGTCAGGGCGCGGCCGAAGCTTCCGGGGGGCTTCGGACCGTAGTGCCGAAGAGGGAGGATTCGGCCCTAGTCGTGATCGGTGGAGAGGGCGACGTGCCGCCAGGCGTCCATCTCCTTGCGGAAGGTGTCCAGCTTGGCGTCGAAGGCCTGCAGGGTGTCGGCTCCGAGGGGGAGGCGCAGGGGCGGCTCGGGGGCGGCGGCCATCTCGACAATGGAGCGCGCGGCCTTGACCGGGTCGCCGGGCTGGGCGTGGTTCAGGCTCGCGGCGGCCGCACGCATCGCGCCGACGGTGGGTGCGTAGTCGTCGATCGTGTCGGGCCCGGTGTGCAGGCTGGCCGGGTCGAGGAAGTCGGTGCGGAAGAAGCCCGGTTCCACGAGCGTCACGTGCACGCCCAGGGGGGCCAGTTCGGTGTGGAGGGTCTCGGTGAAGCCTTCGACGGCGAACTTCGTGGAGGCGTAGATGCCCCAGCCCGGCGCGGTGCCGAAGCCCACGATGGAGCTGATGTTGATGACATGGCCGGAGCGCTGACGCCGCAGTACCGGCAGTACGGCGCGTTGGACGGCGAGCGGGCCGAACACGTTGGTCTCGTACACCGCGCGCACCGCCGCGTCGTCGGACTCTTCGACGGCGGCGAGCAGGGACGTCGATCCGGCCGAACCGCTCGACCGCGGCGTCGACCGCTGCCTGGATGCTCCGCGGGTCGGTCACGTCCAGTGGCACGGTGAGCAGCGCGTCGCCCGCGTCGGGAAACTCCTCGCGGACGGTTTCGGCCTTCCGCGCGGTCGCGACCACCTGGTGGCCGGCGGCGAGGGCGGCACGGGTGATTTCCAGGCCGAAGCCCCGGGACGATCCAGTGATGAACCAGACGCTCATTGTCTTCTCCGGTGTTCAGGCGGTGGGCAGGTCGAATTTTCAGGCGGTGTGCAGGCCGAAGGCCGCGCGGTTCCGGGCGATGAAGCTCTCGACGTCGAGGGGTTCGCTGCCGCCGATCGTCTTCACGAGTTCGTCGGTCCCGGCGAAGACGCCGTTGCGGTAGTCGACGGCCACGGCGAGCAGGTGCTGGACCAGGTGGTCCGGCGCGCCGCGCCCGTGCAGGATGGCGGCGAATTCGTCTAGTTCGATGGGCACGTAGGTGACTTCCCGGTCCAGCGCCCGCGACATCTTCTCGGCGATCTCGTAGTGGTTGAGCTCCTCGGCTCCGTACAGCGGATAGATCCGGCCTGCGTGCGGGGCGGGGTCCTCCAGGATGGCCGCGATCACCTTCGCCTGGTCGCTTTCCGCGATGGGGGCGTGGCGTCCGTCGGCGAACGGCAGGCGCAGTTCGCCGGTTCCGTCGGCCCAGGTGTCGATCAGCCACTGGGCGAAGAAGGTCGGACGGATGTGGGTGACGGGGACGGGGGAGTGGTCCAGGACGCGTTCGGCGACCCAGTGCTGGCGTGCCGCGTTGCTGGCGGTGTCGCGGCGGGCGGAGACCTGCGACATGTTGACGATCGCCTGGACCCCGTTCTCCTCCGCTGCCTGGGCCACGTTCGCGGTGGCGTCCATCAGGCCGGGGCGGATCGGATAGGTGAAGTACAGCGCGTCGATCCCCTTGGTCGCCCGGGCCAGGGAGTCCAGGTCGAGGACGTCGCCTTCCACGATGTCCGCTCCGAGGGCGGCGAGCCTCTCCGCGCGCCCGTCAAGGCTGCGGACGAGTGCGCGGACGCGGTGCCCGCGCTGGAGCAGGAGTTCGGTGGTGTGCCCGCCGGTCTTGCCGGTGGCCCCGACCACGAGGAGGTTGCGTTCCATGATGGTGATCTCCGTTCCTGAGAGGGAGTCGGCGAAGACTCCGCGTCAGTCCTTCGTTCGAGCGGGTGCCGAGCGGGACGAGTGCGAGGCGGTGCGATGCCCGTCCAGCCGGGAGGCTGTGGTTGCGGGCCTGCCCCGAGTGGCCGCGCCCCTGTGATCAGGGTGTGCGGCGGGGCCGAAGGACGAGCAGCGCGGCGGCCGCGGCGATCCCGGCGCCGGCCTGGACGGACCAGGCGTGGTCGAACCCGGTGGTCGTGGCCTGGGGGGTGAGGGCGACGAACAGGGCCACGCCCACGGCGCTGCCGATCTGCCGGCTCATGTTGAGTACGGCGCTGCCGGTGGTGGCGCGTTCGGGTGCGAGGGTGCCGGCGGCGGCGAACAGCGGCGCCTGGGCCAGACCGCCGGCCAGGCCCACCAGGATCAGGCCGGGGAACATGCCGCCCCAGTAGTCGGGGGCGGTGTGCACGTTCGCGAGCCAGTAGCCGGCGGCGAGCGCCATGGCCAGCGTGCCCGTCACGGCGGGGGCGGTGCGTCCGAAGCGGCTCTGGAGAGGGCCGGCGCTCATCGCGAAGGCGATCGAGGCAAGGGGGGCCGGGGCGGCGGAGACCCCTGTGCGCAGCGGGCTGAAGTGCCAGACCTCCTGCATGAAAAGGGCCGTACTGAGCAGGACGATGGCGAAGCCGACATAGAACAGGAACAGAGCCACGGTGGCGGCGGTGAACGCCCTGCCGGCGAACAGTTGCTTCTCGATCACCGGCGCCTTGGCGCGCAGGGTCCGCTCGACGGTCGCGGCCCCGGCCAGGGCGGCCGCGGCGAACAGGGCGATGGTGCGGATGTCCGTCCAGCCCCACCCGGGTCCCTGGACGGTGGCGAGCACCAGCAGGCTCACGGCCAGCAACAGTGCGAGGACGGAAGCCGCGTCCGGCACAGAGGCACCCTTGGGCTGACGCACCTCGGGCAGCAACAGTGCGCCGGCGACGAGGGTGGCGATGCCGACGGGAACGTTGATCAGGAAAATCCACCGCCAGTCGAGGGTGACGAGCAGCCCGCCGACGGGCGGGCCCGCCGAGGCCGCGATCGCGCCCACGCCCGCCCACAGGCCAACCACCAGGGTGTGCTGGCGCTTGGGGAAGCTCGGGTAGAGCAGGCCGAGCGAGGTCGGCACGATCATCGCGGCGCCGACGGCCTGGAGAGCCCGGGCACCGACCAGTGTGCCGAGACTCGGCGCGGCGGCCGCGACGGCGGAAGTGAGGGCGAAGAGTGCCACTCCGGACAGCAGCATCTTCTTGCGGCCCCATTGGTCCGCGATGCGGCCCGCGGGCACGAGCACGGCGGCGAAGACGATCGCGTAGGCCGACAGGACCCACGACACGCTCGCGACGCCCGTGCCCGGGAACGACTGCCCGATCCCGTCGAGGGCGATGTTGACGACGAAGAAGTCGAGCTGCGCCATGAAGGCAACGGCGCCCAGCACCGCCATGATGCTCCAGCGGCGCGGGTGACCCGCCTCGGTGACGGCCGGAGCCGGACCGGTGTGCGGTGCCGTCGCGACCGCCTGCGGTGAAGTCAGTGTGGACATCCTGTCCGCCTCACGAAAGAATGGGCTTGGCAGCCCTTTTTTGGTCTGCCTCCAGGGGACACCTCACGGAATGGGCTGTCAAGCCCTTTTTTGCGCTACCATGGTCGCCATGACCACCCACAGCGAAGCGCCCGGCCGGAAGCTGACCGCCAAGGGCCTGGCCACACGCGAACGCATCGTGCGGGCGGCGGCGAAGCTGATCTACGAGCGCGGTGCGCAGAACACCAACAACGAGCAGATCCGGGAGGCGGCTGGAGTCAGCGGCTCGCAGCTGACGCGCCACTTCCCCACCAAGGAGTCCCTGGTGCGCGCGGTGCTGGCCTGGCAGGCCGACAGCATCGTCGCCCGCCATCAGGTGCCCGAGCTGGGCGGGCTGGACAGCTTCGCCGCCCTGCGCCGGTGGGCCGACTCCTACATCGCCTCGCAGGGCATGGTGCGCGGCGGGTGCACGTTCGGCTCCCTGGCTGCCGAGGTCGTCAAGGCCGAGCCCTCCCATCGGGACGCGGTGGCCGATGGCTTCGAGCGGTGGCAGGAGTTGTTCAAGCGCGGTCTGAGCAAGATGCGCGAGCGCGGCGAGCTGCGGCCGGAGGCCGACCCGGCCGCGCTCGCCCACCTGCTCGCCGCCGCGTTCCAGGGCGGAGCGCTACTGGACCAGGCGGTCGGCGAGTCCACGCCCCTGCGTGACGCGCTGTACGGGGCCCTGGCCTACATCGAGTCCTTCGCCGCAGAACGCTGACCGTCCCAGGGTGCGTGTCGAAAGTCCCGTCTGGTTCGCGGCGTCTGGCGCGGCGCCTCGCCGCGAAGCATCGGAGACGACTGGGCGGGCCGCCTGCTGTCACCGGCCCGTGCCGTGAGTGGAAGTCCTTGGGTGTGTGATCGGCGATGGGTTTCGGCGTGGTCGCCTCGAGTTCGGCCTCGGCCGGCGCTTCCATGCGGTTGGCAGTCATGAGCAGTCGCTGATTTCGAGGGGTGTCCGGCCCCGGGGCCGAGGTCGCTGTGGCGCTGTGCGGCGTCCGATGGCGTCCCGCCTTGCGGGCTGCACCAGCATTCTTGACATCCTGTTCCATAATTTCATACGGTTCATGACACAACGGTCCAGAACCTGGGTGTCCGTCGCTCCGGCATTCACAAATCCCGCAGAACGGATGAGACGCATGTCTTCGTATGGCGCGACTCCGCCATCAAAACCGACTGCGCCGGCCTTCCCGGACCTGTGGGCTTCACGCTCGCTGCCTCGGCCGGCTGCCCCGTAGCGTCTGCCAAGCCCGAGGAAGCGCTGCACGGTAGCGGAATGAAGGGCAAATTCCCCCTCCGTGGTAAACCGTATGGAGCGGTGCCTTAGGTCGCGACGCAGTTCCGAGAGAATGTCGTGCTTTGTTTATTTATAGTGATTGGGGTATGCGTCGATGCGTGTCGGATCAGGAATCAACGACGTCGCTACTGGTGAGGGCAACCGCGGCGCAGCACAAAACGGCCGGACGGCGACCGACGTAGTGACCCCTGAACTGGTGTTTCGACTCACGCGGGGGGTGGAGGGCGGCGGCCGCACCGTGAGCCGTACCCCCATGACGGGCGAGATTGTCGCGGAGCTTCCCGAGTCGACACCGCACGATGTGGAGGTGGCATTCAACAGGGCCCGGGAAGCCCAGCGAGAATGGGCCTCGCTTTCTGTTCGAAAGCGTGCGGCAGTGCTTCTCCGATTTCATGACATCCTCCTGGACAAACAGGCCGAGGCGATGGACCTGATCCAGGTGGAGACAGGAAAGGCCCGTCTGCATGCGCACGAGGAAGTGCAGGGAGTCGCCGTGGTGGCCCGGCACTACGGGCGCAAGGCCCCCGCGTACCTCCAGCCGCGGAGACACCTCGGTGCGTATCCGGTGCTCACGAAAGTCACCGAGTGGCGTCACCCGCGAGGCGTGGTCGGACAGATCGTCCCCTGGAACTACCCCCTTGAACTCTCCCTGGGGGACGCGCTGCCCGCTCTCGTCGCCGGCAACGCCGTGGTCACGAAACCGGACACGCAGAGCGCCCTGACGCCGCTGTGGGCGCGCAGGCAGCTCATCGAGGCCGGGCTGCCGGCCGACGCATGGCAGATCGTCATCGGCGACGGCCGGGTCGTCGGGTCCGCCGTCGTGGATCAGGCCGACTACGTCGCGTTCACCGGCTCCGTTCGCACCGGCCGGGACGTCGCGACCCGCGCGGCGGCCCGTCTCGTCGGTGCGTCACTCGAACTGGGCGGCAAGAACGCCCTGGTCGTGCTGGCCGACGCGGACCTGGACAAGGCGGTCGAGGGCGCGGTGCGCACGTGCTTCTCCTCGGCCGGCCAGTTGTGCCTGTCCGCCGAGCGGATCTTCGTCCACTCGTCGGTCGCCACCGCGTTCTTGGAGCGGTTCATCCGAAGCACAAAAGCGCTCACCCTCGGCACATCGCTGAGCTACGGGGTCGGAATGGGTTCGCTGGCGGGCCCGCGCCAACTGGAAGTGGTGTCCCGGCACGTCGACCAAGCCGTCGCCGAGGGGGCCACAGTCCTCACCGGGGGAAAGCCCCGTCCTGATGTCGGCCCCTATTTCTATGAACCCACCATCCTGGACGGGGTGGGTCCCACGATGGCCGTCCATGCGGAGGAGACCTTCGGGCCGGTCGTGTCGGTGTACCGCTTCACCGACGAGGATGAGGTGATCGAGCGGGTGAACGCCACGCCCTATGGTCTCAACTCCAGTGTGTGGACGAAGGACACCCGGCGCGGTGAACGCATCGCGGCCCGTCTGCAGAGCGGCACCGTGAATGTCAACGAAGGCTACACATCAGCCCATGGCAGCGTCCGGTCTCCGATGGGTGGAATGAAGGACTCCGGCCTCGGTCGCCGGCACGGCCGCGAAGGCATACTCGGTTACACGGAGGCGCAGACCGTCGCCACGCAGCGGATCCTTCCACTGGCCCCGGCGATGGGCATGGACGATCAGCAATACGCAGCTTTCATCAGCCTGAGCCTCCGCGTCATGAAGGCGCTGAGGCTCCGCTGATCCAACCTCTCATCGACTCCCGGTGAGTGCCCGTCGCGGACGTGGCCGCCCGCTGCAAACGGGCGGCCCTGACAACCTGAGAGCACCGCACACTGTCCGGGCCAGAGGGAGTCGGGCGCTTTCATGCCCTCATTCGACGACGAGGTACGAACGTGGATCCGCTGCCCGGACAAGGCATGGTCGAGGTGACCGTACAGAGCTGCGTGGAGCCGCTCGCACGTCGTCGTCGGCACGCATGGCTGCTCGCCACCCTCACCGAACTGATCGGCGACTGCGCACAGGCCGCCGGTGAGGTGTACAGGTCGCTCGCCGAGGCCCCGCCCACACGGTCCGACGTCCCCGTGAACCTAGGAGTGCTTGCCGGCCTCTATCAGTCCGCCAGCAGCCGGGTGGACACGGCACGTGCTCAGGACGCTGCACGCCGGCCGAGTTCCGTCACCAGAGAGAAGGAAGAAGACGAGCGGACATTCGCCGCCCGATGCGCCACGACCGAGGCGGAAAGGGTCTTGGTCCAGGCGGAGGACGAGGATACGAAGGCCCCAGAACCACCGCGCATGATCCCCAGTCAGACTCTGACGCAGTGTGCAGCCATCGCGCTGGAAGACGCCGGTGCCGACTTCCTCACCGAACTGCTGGACGATCCAGTACAGGCCGTCAAACGGGCGCAGGAACTGGCGAGCACAGGCGAGTTCACCGTGGATCAGATCATTGACGAGGCAAGCGACACCGCCGTGCTGTGCGGACTGCTCTCGCTCCACGAAGCGCAGCGCGAGACCGACCCGAGCACAGCGGCGGCGACGTGCCTGACCGCCACCAGGCACTTCGCCCTGGCCGTCACCGTCGTATCGATCGACGTACCGGCCGCCACACCCTGAGTGCCCGCACACGAGCGATCGTCCGACTTCAGAAAGCGAAGCCGCGCGCGGGTGCGGCGGACGTCCGCGAGATCCACCCGTCCGCCGCACCCGCGCACGGATTACTACGCAGCCTCGGCGGGAACGTCGCGGACGACCTCGGTCAGCTCGCCGGAATCGATGTCGTAGAACAGGCCGTAGATCTCAACGTGCTTCGGGGTTCCCGGGCTGTTGCGGATCAGGCCTACGTCGTAGGTGAGCGACTTTTCGAAGTCGGTGATGGCGATGCCGTCCCAGTCGTACAGCGACGAAATGTCGCCGTGCTGCTCCTGCTTCCACGCAGCGGTGATTCCCTCCGCTGTGAAGGAGGTCGCCCCGCAGAAGGAGTGATGTACGACAACAACCCGCTCGAGTCCGAAAAGGTGCTGGGAAACCGCGATCGAGCGCAGAGCGTCCGCCGCGCGCCCGCCTCCGACGACGAGGGGGAACGCGGTCGCGGTGGAGCCGATCTTCCTGCCGGTCTCGTCGAGGAGGAGTTCGCCGGGGTAGACCTCGTCGCCGAAGTGATCGGCGACCGCCTGCGCGGCCCCCGCCGCCCGTGGGTCGAAGCAGTACATGACGATCGTCCTGACGGGAATCGACCTGGTGACGATCTCCCGAACCGCTGCTTCGTTGTAACCCGGCTGCCCTCGGAACGTGAACTCTGCAAAATTCGACACTGCTTGACTCCGCTTCTCATGGTTGACTTCCCGGTCTTCTTGGGAATCCGGGAAGGTTTGCCGTCGGCTTGTCGCCCCTGTGATCCGGACACCGACAGCGGTGAGGACTCTCGCCTACTCCCCCCACGGCCCGCCGACCACGCCCCGCTCCATGGTGGTGACGCCGTCCGCTGCCCGCTCCTGCGCCAGGTGGAAGGCGAGTGCGTAGGGAGGCGCGGCCGTCTCGGATCGGGCACCGTGGGCAAGGACTTCCTCGGCCAGATGGCGGACCATCTGAAGCCGCGGATACGCGGCATGGATGTGACTCTGCTCCTCGGCCACGAGGTCGGCATTCTTGCCGAAATCGATCCAGACGCCTTCGTAGGTCAGGTAGGTCAGCAGCCCCATCCGTTCCGGGATCTGCGGAGTGGTGTGCAGAGCGATGGCCTCCCAGACCTTGTCGACATCCCCGGCCGGGGCGCCGACACCGGTCAGCACGGCGGCGGCGAGATCGGCGCTCTCGATCTCGAACCGGAGCCGGCCCGGAGCGTCCGGCCCCGTTCCCAGGTCGTGCATCACGTTCGCGGCGAAGAGAAGCTCCTCGTTGTATTCCGCGTCGTTCAAAGCCCCCTTGTGGGCGGCGAACAGACGGGACCAGTAGAAGCCCCGGATGCAGTGGTTCAGCACGGACGGATGCACCGCAGCACGGGCGGCGGCGAGGCTCGCCTCGACCAGTGGCCCGGAAGGAAGAGCGAGTACGCCGTCGCGCAGCCTGTTCGAGAGGGCGGGGGGAGTGTTGGTCATGATGTGACGCTAAGAGAGCGGTCCGCGCGCGAAAAGTGGCACGGATGCCAACCAGCGCTACTGTCGTGCCACTATGACGAACAGACACCACGTCGCCGTGCTCGTGCTGCCCGGCGTACTCGCACTGGAATTCGGCACTGCGACGCAAATCTTCTCGGCAGACCCGCACTACGAGTTGACCGTGTGCGCCGAACACGGCCCCGGCCCCGTGCCCGGATCCGGCTTCGCGATCACCGTCGCGGCCGGCCTCGAAGCGCTGGAGGACGCCGACACCGTGATCATCCCTGGCTACGACGACATCGACGCGATCCCGTCACCAGGAATCCTGACCGCGCTGCGAACCACTCACGCACGGGGCGCCCGGCTCGTCTCCATCTGCACCGGGGTCTTCGCCCTCGCCGCGGCCGGACTGCTCGACGGACGCCCGGCCACCACACACTGGCGGCAGGCCGAACAGCTGCGACGGCGCCACCCACACGTCAATGTCCTGCCCAACCAGCTCTACGTCGACGACGGCGACATCCTCACGTCCGCCGGCGTGACCGCAGGAATCGATCTGTGCCTGCACCTGATCCGCACCGACCTGGGCGCCGCAGCAGCCAACACACGCGCACGCGACCTCGTCGCACCGCCACGGCGACGGGGAGGCCAGGCACAGTTCATCGAACAGTTCCGCCCCGAAGCCGGCGGAGACGAACTCGCCCCCCTGCGCGAGTGGATGCTCGACAACCTCTCGGCCACCTTCACCGTCGACGACCTCGCGGCACACGCCCACATGTCCCGGCGGACCTTCATCCGCCGCTTCCGCGAGGAGACCGGCACCACGCCGATGGCCTGGCTGACCGACGCGCGAATCGACCGAGCACGCGAACTCTTGGAAGCAAGCACCCTGCCCGTCGAGCAGGTCGGCCGCCTCACCGGCTTCGGCGCTCCCGCCTCCCTGCGGGCCGCCTTCCACCGGCACCTCGACACCTCACCCCAGGAATACCGGACCCTGTTCCGCCACAGGACGGAGTCGGCGCAGACCTGACCGCGCAACCACCGCCGGCAGACCGACGTACCCCTCCGCCCGCATGCGGGTGCACCCTGCGTTGTGTGAACCCGCTGCCGAGGCGGCGGTCGTTCCGCCGCATACCACCGCGTGGGCGGCGGGGGTGGTGACGGTCGGCGTGCCCGCCCGGTGCAACCGGCCGTGCTTCTCTCGTGCCATGAGCGGGGGCCGGCCAGGGGACGTGATGGCGTTGCTGTCGCGCGTGAGCGCTCAGGAAGCGTCCGCGGTGGCCGCCTGCCAGGACCGGGCCTGTGCCGTGAGGGGAAGTGCCTCGAACGCGTGATCGGCGACGCGTTCCAGCGCGGCTGCGTCGAGCCCTGCCCTGGCCATCACTTCCATGCCGCGGTTGACGGCCATGAGCAGCTGGCTGATTTCGGAGGCGTCCGCCTCGGCATCGAGGTCGCCGTGGCGCTGTGCAGCCTGAACGCATCCGGTCAGTGAGCCGCCGATTCTCGCGAGGGCCTGTCGGACGCGTGCGTCGGCCTGCGGATCGTGGTCGACTCCCTCGACGACGAAGCCGGTCACCATGCAGCCGAGCCGGTCGGGGTCGTCATGGACGACCCGCGCGGACTTCACGAGATACGCCCGCAGCCGTTCCAGCGCGGTCGCGTCGGGGCCTTCGAGTACGGCCGCCCAGGCGGCTTCGTTGCGCTCGCAGTAGGCCGACAGTGTTTGCCGGTACAGCGTGCTCTTGTCCCCGAAGGCGGCGTAGAGGCTGCCGCGGCCCAGCCCGCCGGCCTTGGCGATGTCGTCAACGCTCGTGCCGGCGTATCCGGTTCGGCGGAACTGTCGCTCGACGGCCTGCATGACCGTGGTCCTGTCGAATCCTGGTGGGCGTCCCATGAGGCCCACTTTACAGGTCACACGAGCATTCTTGACATGGCGTTCCAGAACTTCGTAGGGTTCTTGACAAGTCAGTCCAGAACTCTGCTGTCAGTTGCCCTCGGCACCCCTCGAAGCCCACGGAACGGATGAAAGACGTATGTCTTCGCAAGATCAGATGACCCCTGCGCGAGCGCAGACGGAAGGCGGGGGTGCATCGACAACACGGCCGGCTCTCATCCTCGCCGTGATGGCCATGGCGAGTTTCCTCGGCCAACTCGACGTGTGGATCACCAACGTCGGTCTGCCGAACATCGGGCAGGGCCTGGGCTCAACCTCCTTGTCGGACCTGAGCTGGGTGCTCAATGGCTACGCGATCGTCTTCGCCGCCCTCCTCGTCCCCGCGGGACGGCTCGCCGACCGCTTCGGACGCAAGAGCGGCTTCCTTCTCGGCATGGCCGTCTTCGTAGCGGCGAGCCTCGGGGCGGCCCTGTCCGGCGACGTATGGGTGCTGGTCGCCTTCCGTGCCCTTCAGGCGGTGGGCGCCGCCCTGCTGACCCCGGCCGGCCTCGGCCTGGTGTTGACGAGCGCCCCCGCCGACAAGGTGGAGCGTTACGTCAAAATCTGGTTCACCGCGGGCTCGCTGTCCGGGGTGTGCGGACCGATTTTCGGCGGGCTGCTGGTCCAGGTCTCCTGGCGGTGGCTGTTCCTGGTGAACATTCCCATCGGGCTGCTCGCCATCGCGCTGGCCGCCCGGCTCGTGGCCAACGTCAAGCACGAACAGGACGCCCGCATCCCCGACCTGCTCGGCGGCGTCCTGCTGATCGTCATGGTCGGCGCCCTGGCGCTCGGCGTGGTGAAAGCGCCCGACTGGGGCTGGTCGGACACCCGGGTCATCACGTCCCTGGCCGTGGCAGTGATCGGCTTGACGGCGTTTCTGTTCCGCTCGGCACGGCACCAGGTGCCCGTGGTGGACCTTTCTCTCTTCCGTGACCGGATCTTCGCCTCGGCGAACCTCGCCGGCATGCTGCAAGTGGCCGCGTTCGGCAGCCTCCTGCTGTCGACGATCCTCTGGCTGCAGACCCACTGGCACTACTCCGCCATCAAAACCGGATGCGCCAGCCTTCCCGGCCCGATCGGCTTCGCGCTGGCTGCCACCGCCAGTGAAACCCTCCAGCGCCGCTTCCGGATCCCGGCCGGCGTCATCGCCGCCGCCGGCAGCGCGATCGCCTCAGCCGGCATCCTTCTCTTCGCCGTTCTTCTGCACAACGACCCGAACTACGCTTCCGGAGTCCTCCCGTCCTGGCTGCTCTTCGGATTCGGCGCCGGCTTGGCGCTCCCGACGGTCGTCTCCTCCGCGACGGTCAGCCTGCGCCCCGAGCAGGCCGCCACCGGCAGCGCCATCGTGACCATGTCGACCCAGATCGGCTCGGTCGTCGGCATCAGCGTCCTGGTCGCCATGCTCGGCACCGCCTCCGGCGGAGCCTCTCTGGAGACCTACCGTCACGCATGGCTGGTCACGATGGCCCTCATGGCCGCCGCGGCTGTGGTCTCGCTGGCAGTCTCGCAGAAAAGGCTGGTGGCAGTCCGATGACGGTGCCCCTTCCGGCCCAGGCCTTCCGCGCCACGGAGCCCGGCAGCGGGCGGTCCCGCCGGCTCGGCCTACTGGTGGTCTGCCTCGGCGTCATGATGGCCTTCGTCGACGTCACCTCCACCATTTCGGCCCTGGGCGACATCCAAAGCGACCTGCACGTCACTGCGAGCACGCTGGTATGGATCACCAGCGCCTACAGTCTCGCCGTCGTGAGCTTCGTGATGTCCGCCGGGACCTTCGGCGACCTCGTGGGGCGTCGGCGCGTGTTCAGCCTGGGTGCCGCCGTATTCCTGGCCGGCAGTGTAGTCGCTGTGTTCGCCAACAGCGCCGGCATGCTCATCACCGCACAGGCGATCGCGGGCCTCGGCGGCTCAGCCGTGCTGCCGACGAGCCTGGCGATTGTCAGTGCCACCTTCACCGATCCGCACGAGCGCACCTCCGCGATCGGCATCTGGGCCGCGTGCTCCGGAGTGGGCCTGGCCACCGGCCCGATCCTCGCCGGAGCCCTGCTCGAACACTTCTCCTGGCACGCCGTCTACGTCGCCAACATCGTCATCGCCGGCGCGGCCCTCCTCCTGGCCCCGGTCTTCGTGGCCGAGTCCAGACACCCCACCCGCAGACTCGATCTCGCGGGCCTTGTCCTGGGCACAGTGATGACGGCCTCGGCCACCTACGCGATCATTCAAGGTGGAGCCACGGGATACA
Organism: Streptomyces sp. NPDC002588; assembly: GCF_040295925.1. Lineage (NCBI taxonomy): Bacteria > Bacillati > Actinomycetota > Actinomycetes > Kitasatosporales > Streptomycetaceae > Streptomyces > Streptomyces sp. NPDC002588. The sequence goes on along the minus strand of NZ_JBEOWF010000021.1, from coordinate 144,573 downwards.
CCAAGGCGCCGATCATCACCATGTACGGGGTCTTCGCAGTATCCCTGTTGCTGTTCGTCCGCGTAGAACTCCGTCACCCCGACCCCATGCTGGACCTGCGGCTCTTTCGGAACGCCTCCTTCTCGGCCGTCATGGGCGTGGCCGCCATCAGCGTTTTCGGACTGGTCGGTGTCGCCCTGCTCAGCGTGCTCTACATGGAACGTGTGGGACAGACCAGCCCCCTCGACGTCGGTGTGCGCCTGCTGCCGCTGTTCGGGACGTTCCTCCTGGTCACCGTGGTGTCCGCCCGGGTGCTGGTACACCGGATCGGCCTCACACCCTTGATCGCCGCGGGCCTGGTGCTCATCGGAGCCGGGTCCCTCGCGCTGCTCGCCACCGACGCCTCCGGAGATTACCGGGTGGTGTGGCCCGGGCTGCTCGTGGCGGGCATCGGCGCGGGCCTGCTGACGGCACCGTCGACGGCTGCCGCAGTCAACAGTGTCCCGCCCGAGCAGGAGGGCATGGCCGCAGCAGCGGTCAACATGGCTCGTCAGCTGGGGACGGTGCTCGGCCCCAGTGTGCTCGGAACCATCGTCACCAGCCGCTTCCCGCGAAACCTGTATGAACGTCTCGTCGAGGCAGGCATCCCCTCGCCGCAGGCGGACAGGATCGTGGAGGGCGCCTCGCACGGAGGCAGCGGGACGGGCCTGCCCACATCCTTCGCTCGCGTGGTGGGAACGGCGGTACCGAGGGCGTTCACCGACGCCGTGCACCTGGGCAACGCTGTCGGCGGAGTCGTACTGATCGTCATGGCCGTGCCTGCGGCGCTGTTCGTCCGCCACAAGGTGAACAGTCCGCGGACATCCACCGACGCGTAAGCGGGGTACGTTCAACGGGACTTGCGAGGCGCCCACAGGTCTCCTGGCCGAACAACGTCCCCGGCAGCCGGTGTTGACCGCTGAGCATGATGGTCAACACCGGCACCGTCCGGTCGACGGAGGGCCGGGCGTCCGGTTCCGGAGTGCGCATGCACGCCGACACCCGGCGGGGCGGTCGCACACATGGTGGCCCGCCATCTCGCGGAGACGGGAGAGCCGCCGGCCGGTGTGGTCCTGCTCGACTCCCATGCGGGTCTGCTGCGCCGCGGCGACGCGCGAGGACTGGCCCTGATGGCCGCCGGAGCCGAGCTGCCGGCCGACGCCGTCGACCAGATCGACGACTCGCTGCTGATCACCGGGGGCGGCTACGCGCGGCTGCTGGAGGACTGGCGGCCCGAACCGTCACCGGTGGCGACCCTGCTGCTGCGCGGCAGTCCCACGGCCGCCATGCGGCGCATCGACCCGGCCTGCGCATGGCGGCCGCACTGGCCGCAGCCGCACGACGCCGCCGACATCCCCGGCGACCACAACACGCCGCTGCACCGCGACGCGGCCGGCACGGCGGCCGCGATCCGCGCCTGGCTGCCGAAGTGACCGCCCCGCAGAACAGGAGATCCCGCATGACCTCGGAGTACGACCTCGTCGTCGTGGGCGGCGGCCCCGCCGGCTCGACCGCCGCGACGGCCGTGGCCCCGCGCGGGCACCGCGTGCTGCTGGAGCGGTGGCCGCCGCGTTCGCCGAGCTGGCCGGGGGAGTGGCATCCGGCGACGCGACGGTCGGCGCGAGCGGCCGGCTCGGCGCCCACTGGAGTGCCGCCGCGGCCGAACTGGACGGTGCGGTGGGCGGGTTGACGTCCGGTGACGACCGCGTCAACCCGCTGCTGTCCACCCGCGTCGTCGCCGACGAGCCGAACCGGGCGGCCGTCCTCATTCGAGCCGGGACGGTTCACCGGAGTCCACCGCGGTCACCGCGTCTCCGGGGGTTCGCCGACCAGCCGGGCGCGCACTCCGTGTTCGGCCTCCCGGATGAAACGCTCGGCGGCGGCCACTGAACCCAGGTGTTCCATGAGGACCTTGGGATGGGCGAAACAGGAGGCGAGCCGGTCGGCGACCGCACGGGAACGGGCCGAGGCCGCGAACAACGTCTCCGCGGCCGCGTTGGGCGGTTCGAGGAGCATGTTCGAGAACCCGGCGAAGTACCGGCCCTCCTTGGCCCAGAAGCGCTCGAACCGGTCCTCGTACCAGTCACGGGTCACCGGGGCCCCGTCGAGTTCACGCAGGCCTGCCAACAGATCGTGCACGCCCCAGGCGGTCGCGTTGCCGCCCTGCCCCGCCGCAGGATCGCACACCATCAGCACGTCGCCGACACCGAAGACGCACCGGCCGGTTGACAGGGCCGCGACTGGTCTGCGGACCAGTGGCGTCACCGCGCCCCGAAGCCAGCCGCGCGGATCGGACGGCCGCGCCTCGCGCAGGGCGTCCAGCTCCCAGGCGGCGAATTCGGAGACGAGGGCACGCGCGATCTCCAGTGCCTCGGCCGCGGAGCCCACCTCGCGGAAGCGGTCCATGGCCCCGCCCGGCCTGGCCTCGATGAAGACGCTGTGCACCGGAGTGTTGCTGAGGTGGACCTGCGGACCGAAGAAGATCTCACCGTGTTCAGGGCTGAAACAGAACTTGACCCGGCCTTCGGTGTCCTCGCCCAGGGGTCGGAATCCGCTGACCAGCAACAGCAGAAGCTGCCGTTGCGGCCGGTCGTGCACCGTGCGGGCCTCGTCGGTGTCGAACAAGGACGACAACCCGGCCCGGCCGGTGGCCACGAACACGGGGTCCCCGTCCTCGGCGAGCTCGGCCAGGTCCGCCTCGCCGACCGAACCGAAGTGGACCTCGCCGCCCTGACGACGGAAGGTCTCCAGCAGGGTCGAGCATTTCAGCCGGGTGTCCAGTGACAGTGCGGGCCCCTCGAAATCCCCCTGGAAACGCAGATCGACGTTCCGGCCGTCCGCGCTGAGCGCGAAGTCCACGCCACGGGCGGGATGAGCGGTCAGGGAGCTGTAGGGCGCGGCTCCTGCCACCTGCTCCATCAGCACGGACCGCTGTTGCAGCATGTGACCTGACATCAACTGCGCCCCGGCGTACTGCTCGGGGGTGAGGTTGGTGACCAGCCGGACCCGCCAGCCGTCCTTGATCAGGCCGAGGGCCAGGTGCAGGCCACCCTGGCCCGCACCGATCACCGTGGCCGAGCGTGCCGTGCTCCTCACCTCGGCTCCTCTCCGATGATCCGGATACTCCCGGACGGACAGAACAACGCGGCGTGCCGTACATCCTCGGCCAGTTCCACCGGTGGGGCGGTGGTGCGTAACTCGACCGTGCCGCCGGCCAGGTCCTGGGCGAACACCTCTGGCGCGGTTTCGGCGCACTGGCCGGTCCCGTAGCACAGGCTGACGTCGACGCTCACTTCCACAGTTCCTCCTCGGGTGGTGTCAGGTGTCACCAGTCGACCGGCAGCCGGTAGGCGCCGTAGACGAGCATGTCGTGCCGGAAGGGGACCTCCGCCGGGTCGACGGCCAGCCGCAGTGCGGGGAAGCGCTGGAAGAGCGCGGACAGGCTGATCTCCAGTTCGACCCTGGCCAGCGCCTGGCCGATGCACTGGTGCACACCCAGGCCGAAGGCGAAGTGCCGCCGTGCGTCCCGGTGGATGTCCAGCCGCCCCGCACCGGGGAAGACACGCTCGTCGTGGTTGGCCGAGAGCGCGCCGTACATCACCGCGTCCCCCTTGGCGATGCGCACTCCGCCCACCTCCACGTCCTCGGTGGCCACCCGCCCGTCCCCCTGGATCACCGTGAAGAAGCGCAGCAGTTCGTCGACCGCCGACCGCCACAGGCCCGGATCCTCGCGGAGTTCGGCAAGCTGCGCCGGATGTTCCAGCAGCGCGAAGACGCTGAGGCTGAACGCTCCCGCCACCGTCTCGTGCCCGGCGATGATGAGCAGGCGGGCCATGGAGACCAGCTCGTCGTGGCTGAGCCTGCCGGAGTTGACGTACTCCCGGGCCAGCCGTCCCAGCAGGTCGTCGGTGGGATTCTGTACCTTGTGGCGCACCAGCTTGTCGACGTACTCCGCCAGCTCCTCCATCGCGGCCGCGCCCCGCTCCGGGCCTCCCACGGCCGAGACGATGTCCCCGCTGATCCGCTGGAAGAAGTCGTGGTCCTCGAACGGCACGCCGAGCAGCTGGCAGATCACCAGCGACGGCATGGGTAACGACATCGCGGACACCAGGTCGGCCGGCCGGGGGCCGGACTCCAGCTTGTCCAACAGCCCCTCGACGGTGGCGCTGATGGCTGGACGCAGTTCGTGGATGCGGCGAGGGGAGAACTCCGGGGAGATCATCCGGCGGAGCTTGCCGTGGTCGGGATCGTCCATGCGCAGGAAGGACATGATGCCGGGGATCGGCGGGACCGGGAGCAGCCTCGGATACGCCGGGTTGGTGTGGTCGGAGCTCATGTGGCGGCTCATCAGCACCGTGCGCACGTCGTCGTAGCGGGAGACCAGCCACACCCGTTGCCCGCTCGTGCCCAGGGTGGCGAGCCGGGGCGGCTCCTCGCGGAGCCCGACGTACCGCGCGGGCGGGAGCATCGGCGCGATGCGCGGGAGCGGGTACACCAGGTCGTCGTCCAGCATGATCTGTCCTCTCGGGGCCGCGGTCAATGGGGGACTTCTTGTCCTCTTGCGCTCTGCGCTGATTTCAAATTCAATGCGCTTTGTTCATGTGGGATCTCCACTCGACGAATGACGGGAGTCGCAGCGTGTCCGACATTGTGGAAGTAGTCGACCGCAATATCCAGGCGTGGCGTTCGAAGGACTTCGATTCCTATTTCGGCTGTTATCGCGAGGATGCGGCGATAGTCGCGCCCGGTGGCGTGCGCGCGCAGGGACGGGAGGGCATCGGCCGGTTCATGTCCCTCTGGGAGAATGCCGCTCCGGACAACAGTATCGAGTTCCTGGACCGTTATTCCGTGGGTTCTGTCGTCGTGCACGAAGGGGTTTTCCGGGGTACGCACACCGGGGACCTCCTTTCCTGGGACGGGCAGGCACTGCCGGCCACCGGCCGGACCTTCGAGCTGACCTACTGCGAGGTGTTCGTCGTGGTGGACGGCCTCATCACCGAGCAGCGGCTGTACTTCGACCAGATGCAGCTGCTCACCCAGCTCGGGGTCGCGCCGGGCGGGGAAACCACAGCGCCCTGAGCGGACTCGGCCGGGACCTCCGGGATCCTTCCGGGGCGCTCCCGGCCTTCTCCGTCATTGCCGGACCGCTCGTCGGTCGAGTGACCGGGTGAATTGCTCGAACCGGTCCAGTGCATTGTCGAGAATGCTCTCGGAGGTCGCGAAACTGACCCGGATATTACCGGCGGCCCCCGGTCCGAACCATTCCGGGGTGCCGGGGACCACAGCCACCTCGGCCGAGTCAAGGAGCGATCTGGCGAACTGTTCGCTGCTCAGACCGAAGGCGCTGATGTCGGGGAAAAGCACATAGGTGGCGTCGGGAGAACGGCACGAGACTCCGGGAATGGCGTTGAACCGGCGCACACAGTGATCCCGAGTCCGGTGCAGGTGGTCGACCAGACGATCCCGCCACGGCCAGCCCGAGCGGAGTGCGGTGACGGCCGCGACCTGGGCCAGCGGGGACACGGTGTGGGCCATGCCGAGACGGGCCACCGTCGCCCGCAGGACCCGCGCGGCCGCCTCGTCCGGGGCCACCACGAACCCGATCCTCAGGCCGGGCAGGGCGAAGGTCTTGGACAGGCCGAGCAGGGTGTAGGTCGGCGCACCCAGGTCACCGGCCACGGCTGCGGTGCTGACGTGGCGGGCCGGTGGGTACACGATCTCGTTCCACACTTCGTCGGAGACGACCGGAACGCCGTGGCGGGCGGCGATCGCGGCCACCGCGCGTACCGTCTCCTCGGGCAGCACCGCCCCGAGTGGATTGTGCGGGCTGCACAGCAGCACCAAGGACGTCCTGGAGGTCACCAGGGAGTCCAGGCGGTCGAGGTCCAGACGCCCGGTGACCTTGTCGACCGGGCACAGCAGCCGGCGGGCCCCCGCCGCGTCCACGGCCTGGCCGAACAGCAGATCCACCGGGTCGAGCAGCACGCATTCCCGGTCCGGCCCGGACAGCGCGTGCACCACCGTCCAGATCGCCGCCGCTGTGCCGGGGGTGAGCACGATCTGCGCAGCGGTGGCCTCGATGCCGTAGCGGCGCTGACACACCGAGGCCACCGCCTGCCGGAGCTCGGCCATGCCGTCCTCGGGGGCGTAGGGCAGGTAGCCGTCGGCGAGGTAGGCCATCATCGCCTCGGTCACCATGGGCGGTGCCGGGAAGTCGGGTTCGGCCACGGTCAGCGGGATCACCCCCGGCGCCGCGTCCGCCCAGCGGGTCAGGGAACGTCTGCGCAGGGCCTGCTGGTCCACCCGATCCGGCCGGAAGAGTCCCTCGGTCATGGTCAGCCCGCTGTCCGGTAGCGCGGGGCGGGGTTGCTGCCGTGCATCTCCGGCGACCAGTACACGACCACGCGCGGCTGTCCCCGGTCGGTGCGCAGCGAAGCGTAGGTGTGCAGACCACGGCCCGCCGCCAGGGGTCGCCGGGCGAGCAGGCGGGTCAGCGTGGAGTACCGGTCGGCGGGCAGTCCCAGGCCGCTCAGGACGCTGTACAGCCGGTCGTGCGTCTGGTGGTCGTGGTCGGCGTATGTCCACAGCGGCACGTAGCCGGTCACCGCCGTCGGGGTATCGAGGGCGCCGGTGAAGGTGAGGCTGCTGACCGGCGGCTGTACCGACAGCGCACCGGCGACACCGGTCAGCTCACCGCAGAAGGAGGGGAACAGCCCCTTCCGGTGCGTCGGGCCCAGTGCCATCGTGGCGTCCAGTTCGGCCGCGGTGATGTCGAGGTGGCGGAAGTAGACCTTGACCTTGGCATCCGGTTCCGCGGACAGGTCCAGGCTCAGGTAGACGATCCTGTCGAGGGTGAAACCACGCCGTGCGTAGGCCAGCACCGAAGGCCAGACGACGCTCAGGCCCAGCCGGTCGAGTGCGGCCTCCACCCGGTCGGCGGCGCTGCGCGAGTCGTCCGCGGCAGGATTGAGGTAGACCTTGAAGCCGGGTGCGGCGCCGGGCCGCAGATTCATCGCGTGCATCATCGCGAAGCCCTGCGGGTGCGGTGGCAGGAACAGGTCGGCGACCGCCTCGCACCGGTCGAGCACCGCGCCGTGCCGGGTGCTCAGTGAGTGGTTCAGCGCCTGTGCCGCCCGCTGGGCCGACCGCGGGGTCGCCTCGGGTGGTACCGCCTCCAGCAGGACGCGCAGCGCCTGCACACCCGCCTCGGTGAACTCCGCGGAGAACTCGACCGGGGACCCGTCGGGGCAGACGTCGGACAACCAGCCGGTCCCCGGCGTCACAGTATCCGAACCCCAGGGGGCGACCAGGTCGCCGAGTGTCGCTTCAGCGTCGGCACGGGGCCAGTCCGACTCTCCCAGTAGCGCGCCCAGCAGGCGCGTAGAGAGGGACAGAATGGTCTCGGTCGCCGGTCTGTATGTCGTGCCAGGCATCGCACAGCCCTCCAGAAGATGGGTGGACTTTCGCTCAGGCAGCGGTGTAGCCGCCGTCGGCGGCGACGACGGCGCCGGTGACGAAACTCGCCCGCGCGGAGGTGAGGAAGCCGATGATCTCGGCGATCTCCGCAGGCTGCGCGATACGTCCCAGCGGGTGGATGCCACCGAGAGAACGCAGGTGTTCCCGGCCACCGGGGAGGACGCCGTCGTAGATGTCGGTCTCGACCACGCCGGGAGCCACGAGGTTGGCACGGATGCCATGGGAGGCGCCCTCCAGCGCGAGCACCTTCGTCAGCTGCGCCAACGCGCCCTTGGACGCGCTGTAGGCGACGTGGTCCACGAGCCCGACCGTGGCGGCGGCCGAGCCGACGTTGACGATCGTGCCGCCACCGTTGTCCCGCATCACCTTGAAGGCTTCCCGGGAGTGCAGAAACGCGCCACGCGCGTTGACTCCCAGCACGTCGTCCCAGTCCCGCGCGGTGGTGTCCACTATCGGCTTGCTGACGGCGATCCCGGCGTTGTTGACCAGGATGTCCAGCCGGGAGAACCGGTCCAGCGCGAGCGCGGCCGTCCGTACCGCCGTCTCCTCCTCCGCCACGTCGCCCACAAAAGTGGCCACCCGCTCGAACCGCGTCTCCAGATGCTTCACCTCCGGCCGGTTGTCGGTGGCCAGCACGGACGCCCCCCGGGCTGCGAACCACGCGGCCGTCGCCGCGCCAATGCCTCGGGCCGCTCCGGTGACCACGGCGACTAAGCCGTCCAGTTCGTCCGGTGAGGCGTCGGGAATGGTGTGCGGGCGCTGTTGTTCATGCTGTTTGTCGTGCATGAGGCTGATCCCATCTGGACTTGCTTCTCCGGACTTGCTTCAAAAAGTGGAAACGGAACGACCAGCAGAGAACTCGCCTTGCATTCCGCCCTGTGGAGAGGGAATCAGTGCTTGATTGCTTGCTTGTTGTCTCGTGTTGTTCCGGTGTGGCGAGCCCGGTTGCAATTGCTGACCGGTCCGCTGTGGCAGAACTGTCCGCCGGTGCATGACGGTTGCCCGGCCGGGCCGGGTCACCCGGACTCCCGGACGGCTCTCCCTGCCCGTCGCGCCGATTTCGGTCACCTTGGCGGCGATCTCCTCCTGCGGCACACCCACTTCCATCTCGCCCATCAGCGTCTCGGTCCGCGAGGGCTCACCGGGGAAGCCGACGCCGAGCAGTTTGCGCACCGTACTGCGCCCGCCGTCACAGCCGACGAGATAGCGCGAACGCAACTGTTCGCCGTCGGCCGGCTCGACGGTCACACCCTCGTCGTCCTGCTCGAAATCGGCCACCGCACAACCGCGCCGGACCTGTGCACCCAGTTGGGTCGCATGTTCTTCGAGCAGGTGAACGATGACCGGCTGCGGGATGCCCAGCAGATGGGCGTGCGCGGAATCGAGGCCCCGGGGCGCGGGTTTGTTGATGGCGGCGAAGAATCCGCCGGCGGGACGCTGCCTTCCGAGTTGGCGAATGCGATCCAGGAGTCCGCGCATTGCCATCATGTCGAGACTGCGAATGTGCAGACCGACGATGCGGACGAACGACACGGGCTCGGTTTCCACGGTGAAGCCGCGCTCGACCGTATCGCTGGACGACGGCTCGGAGGTGAACCGCGAAGAGGGCATGGGTGTTGCCTTTCGGGAGTGCCTTGTTGGCGAGGCACTCCCCGGCGACACCTACGTCAATCCAGGTGATCACGACTCCGAACGGGCCCGTGCGGTGGCAGGGCGGATCCGGTGTGGCGGCCCGGCCGGTCCCGGTCACCTCGTCCGGCTTCGGCGTGTCCGGGTCTGTGAGTCCGATCTGTGTCGCCGGGAAGAACTGCCCGCCTCAAGCCCACCCGTTGTCGCCGTCGACGGCCGCTCAGGTGTCACTTCCTGCGGGCGAGGGTGAGTCCGTCGGCCATGGACAGCATCGCCAGGTCCACGCGATCGTCATGGAGGAGGGCCGCATTCAGTTCGCGCACGGCGACGGTGTCCGCATCACGTGTGTCCTCGTCGAGGACGCGGCCGAAGAACACGGTGTTGTCCAGCGCGATCAGCCCGCCCGGCCGCACCAGCCGCAGCGCTGCCTCGTAGTAGAGGGGATAGCCGGCTTTGTCCGCGTCGACGAAGACCATGTCCGCTCCCTCGGGACCGAGTTCGGTCACCAGCGTGGTCAGGACGTCCGCCGCCGCCCCGATGCGGACTTCGATCCGATCGGCGACTCCGGCGCGCCGCCAGTACGGTTCGGCGATCATCGGCCACTTCTCGGAAACGTCCACAGTGATCAGACGCCCGTCGTCGGGCAGGGCACGCGCCATGCACAGCGTGCTGTAGCCGGTGAACGTTCCGATCTCCACAACCGTCCTTGCGCCGATCAGCCCGATCAGCAGCGCGAGAAACTGGGCTTCCTCCGCCATGACCTGCATGGCCTGGCCCATGGGCAGCTCGACGGTCTCGCGCCTGAGGTCGCTGAGGATCTCGTCGTCCCTCAGTGACACCTTCCGGACGTAGTCGAGCAAGGCAGGCGAGAATTCAGTTTGCTGTGCCATTTTCCATCCCATCTGTCCGACATGCGTACCTGTCTTCTGATCGTCATTCGGACAGGCCGAACCTCCTGTCGATGAGGCTGAGCACCTCCTGCGCCGACGCGTCGGCGAGGTCGAGGCCGGCCGCCGGAGGTTCCCGCAGGCTCGACAGCAGCCGTCGTAGGCGGCTGCCGACCTCCGCGGCGGTCGCGTCCCCAGGTTTCAGTGCGGGCGCCAGGGACTCCAACCGGTCCAGGACCTCGAGTACCGGCGCCACAGAGGTCGAGGGTCCGACCAGGGCGCACAGGTGCGCGGCCAGGTCGGTGGGGTTGGGCTGGTCGAAGATCAGAGTCGGCGGCAGCCGCAGCCCGGTCGCGGCGTTCAGCCGGTTGCGCAGCTCGATCGCCATCAGCGAGTCGAACCCCAGGTCGGTGAACGCCCGCTCGGCGTTCACCGACTCCGGCCCGGTGTGCCCGAGCACCGCGGCCGTGTGACCGCGTACCGCATCCAGCAGCACCCGATGTTGTTCGGCCTGCGACAGTCCGGCCAACCGGTGCGTCAGGTCGTGGTGTTCAGACGTACGGCGCGCTCGCCGTCCGATCAGTTCGCGCATCAGCGGTGGCGCGTCCTGGCCGGCGCCCAGGTCGAATCGCGCCGGGACCAGCAGCGCGCTGTCCAGCCGCAGCGCCGTGTCCAGCAGGGCCAGTCCCTCGTGCGCCGACAGGCCCGTGGCACCTGCCCTGGCCGCCCTGGCCCGATCGATCTCGCTCATCCCGGCGGTCATCCCACGGTCCTCGCCCCACAGTCCCCATGCCAGTGACTGCCCTGGGAGGCCGTGCGCCCGGCGCCGCGCCGACAGTCCGTCGAGCACCGCGTTCGCCGCGGCGTACGCCCCTTGGCCCGCACTGCCCAGGACCCCGGCCGCCGAGGAGAACAACACGAAGAAGGACACGGGATGGTCCTGGGTCAGCTCGTGCAGTGCGAGCGCGGCGCCCGACTTGGACCGCATCACCCGCTCGATCCGCTCCGGCGTGAGCGACTCGATGACTCCGTCGTCGAGTACGCCCGCCGCGTGGATCACACCACCGACGCGTACGTCCGCCAGCACCTCGGCCAGGGCGTCGCGGTCGGAGACGTCCACGGCGGCCACGCGCGCACCCAGCTGCGCGGCCAGTTCCGCGGCTCCCTCGGCGGCCATGCCCCGGCGGCTGAGCAGCAGAAGCTTCCGAATGCCGTGCTCGGCCACCAGATGCCGGGCGACAAGCCCCCCCAGTACACCCGTGCCGCCGGTGATCACCACCGTCGTGTCCGGGTCCACCAGGGGCTCGGCCGAGGTGAACGGTGCGTCCGTGGCCCGCATCAGCCTCGGTGCCAGCATCCGGCCCGCACGGACCGCGATCTGGGTCTCTCCGGCGGCCGCCGCGGCCAGGAGCGCCGAATCGTCGTGTGTGCCGTCGGTGTCGACGAGCAGGAACCGGTCGGGATGCTCGGACTGCGCCGAGCGCACCAACCCCCACACTCCCGCCCCCGCCAGATCGGGGACGTCCTCGCCCGAGGTTGCCGCGACCGCCCCACTGGTCATGATCACCAGCCGCTCGTGCGCGGACCGGTCACCCGCCAGCCACTCCTTCAGCAGCTGAAGCACCCGGCCGGCCTCGGCAGGCTCCGGCCCCCCACCGCAGCGGCGTACCACCAATGCGCGCACGGACGGGCCGTCGGACGTCGCCGCCGGGCGCCAGTGGAGCGTGAACATCGCCCGGTCCACCGCCGGTGCGGCCGTCGGCATGCCGGCCGCCACCGGCCGCACCACCAGCGACTCCACCGAGACGACCGGGTTGCCGGCCTGATCGTCCGCCACCAGGGTCAGCGTGTCGTGTCCCGTGCGGGTCAGTTGCACGCGTGCCACCGAGGGGCCTGTGGCGTGCACCGAAACCCCTGCCCATGCGAACGGCAGCCCGCCCCGGTCATCCTCCGTCCGCAGGAACATCGAGGCGTGCAGGGCCGCGTCGAGCAGTGCGGGATGCAGGGTGTAGGAACCGGAGCCCGAGCCGGTGTCGTCGATGCGCACCTCGGCGTACACCGTGTCGTCCGTCCGCCACGCCGAGCGCAACCCCTGGAACGCCGGGCCGTACTCGTAGCCCTGCTCGCGCAGCCCCTCGTAGGTGCCGGCCAGGGGGATCTCGGTTGCGCCCGGAGGTGGCCAGTGGGTCGTACCCGTGTTCGGCGCGGCGTCCCGGGCCGACAGGACGCCCGATGCGTGGCAGATCCAGTCGGGCGACTCCCCTGTGCGTGAGTACACCTTCACCGGGCGGTCGCCCGCCGCATCGGCCGGATCGAGTACGACCTGCAGGTGCACGTCGCTCTGTTCGGGCACCACCAATGGCGCCTGGACGGTCAGTTCCGCCAGCGCCGGGCAGTCGGCGAGCCGTCCCGCGGTGACCGCCAGGTCCACGAAACCGGCACCGGGGAACAGGACCGTTCCGCCGACGGCATGATCGGCCAGCCACCGCTGGGCGTGCCGGGCCAGCCGGCCGGTCACCACCAGCCGGTCGGAGTCCGGTGACTCGACCACCTCCCGCAGGATGCCGTGGTCGAGACCGCCGGCACGGAGGTGTGCCTCTCTGTCGCGTGCCGTTCCGTCGACCCAGTACCGCTTCGACTGGAAGGCGTAGGTCGGCAACTGGATCCGGCGTCCGGCACCGGCCAGCCAAGCCGGCCAGTCCACCGCGACTCCCTCCACGTGCAGCTTGCCCAGAGCTGTGAGGAGTGCCACCGGCTCGGCGAGACGTTTGCGCAGCACGGGCACCCACGGCACGACCCCGGACGCCATGCCCGAGAGCACGGCGTCGGGCCCGATTTCCACGCAGCGTGCGACACCCTGGGCGACCAGGCTGTCCACGCAGTCACCGAACCTGACCGTCTCCCGGATGTTCGCGACCCAGTAGTCGGGGGAGCACAGTTCGGCCGCCGACACCGGTGCGCCGGTGACCCCGGAGACGAACGGGATCGTCGGCGGGGTGAAGGCCACTGTCCGGGCGACAGCCCCGAACTCCGCGAGCATTCCGGCGACCAGCGGCGAGTGGAAGGCGTGGCTCACCGACAACCGCGTCGCCCGGATGCCGCTGCCGGCCAGCTCGGCGGCGGCCGCGAGCACGGCTTCCTCGGCTCCGGAGAGCACCACGGCGTCCGGTCCGTTCACCGCGGCGATGGCGACCTGCTCGCCCAGGAAGGGCAGCACCGCCGATTCCCCGGCCCGTACCGACACCATCGCCCCGCCGACGGGCAGCGCCTGCATCAGCCGGGCCCTGGCAGCGACCAGCCGGGCAGCGTCGGGCAGGGACAGAACCCCGGCCACATGCGCCGCGGCCAGTTCACCGACGGAGTGCCCGAGGACGACATCCGGACGTACTCCCAGGGACTGAATCAGCGTGGTCAGCGCCACCTCGACGGCGAACAGTCCGGTCTGGGCGAACTCGGTCTGATCGAGCAGTTTCGGCGTGTCGCCCCAGATCACCTCCCGCAGCGGGCGGGACAGGTACAGGTCCAGTTCGGCGGTCACCTTGTCGAACGCCTCGGCGAACACCGGAAAGGCCTCGTACAGTTCCCGGCCCATGCCCAGCCGCTGCGACCCCTGCCCGGTGAACCCGAACGCCGTCGGCCCCTCGGATCCGAGCGTCCCCGCGCTCGTCCCCGGCGCGGTGTCGCCCGCGGCGAGCGCGGCGAGGCCCGCCAGCAGCTCCGCACGATCCGTACCGACCACCACCGCACGGTGGTCCCACACCGAACGGGTACCGATCAGCGAGAAGGCCACATCCACCGGATCCGGGCCGCAGCCGTCGCGGTCCCGGTCCTCGAGGTACGACAGCAGTCGCCCGGACTGCGCGCGCAGGGCCTCCGCGGTGCGCCCGGACAACAGCCAGGGGATGACCGCCGGAGCCTTTGCCGGCTCGGCCTCGGCGTCCGCCGACTCGGCGTCTGCGGGTTCGGGCTCTTCGACGATGACATGGGCATTCGTGCCACTGACACCGAACCCGGAGACCCCGGCCCGCCGTGGTCGCGCGGCCGCGGGCCAGGCCCTGGCCTCCGTCAGCAGTTCCACGGCCCCGCCCGACCAGTCGACCAGCCGGCTCGGTTCGTCGACATGCAGGGTTCGGGGCAGCACACCGTGCCGCATCGCCAGCACCATCTTGATCACACCGGCCACACCCGCCGCAGCCTGTGCGTGACCGATGTTCGACTTGACCGATCCCAGGAGCAACGGCCGGTCACGGCCCTGACCGTAGGTCGCCAGCAACGCCTGCGCCTCGATGGGATCACCCAACCGCGTGCCGGTGCCGTGGGCCTCCACAGCGTCCACATCGGACGGAGCCAACCCGGCACTGGCCAGGGCCTGCAGGATGACCCGCTGCTGAGAGGGGCCATTGGGCGCGGAGAAGCCGCTGCTCGCGCCGTCCTGGTTGATCGCGGAGCCTCGTACCACGGCGAGCACGGGGTGACCGCCTCGGCGCGCGTCCGACAGCCGCTCCACGAGCAGCAGGCCGGCGCCCTCGGACCACCCCGTGCCATCCGCGGCCTCGGCGAACGACTTGCACCGGCCGTCCGCCGCCAGCCCCCGCTGCCGGCTGAACTCGATGAACGGGCGCGGCTCCGCCATGACCGTCACACCACCGGCGAGGGCGAGGTCGCACTCCTTGTTCCGCAGAGCCTGGCAGGCCAGGTGCAAGGCCACCAGCGAGGACGAACAGGCGGTGTCGATGGTGACGGCGGGCCCCTCGAGGCCCATCTGGTAGGCGATCCGGCCGGAGGCGACGCTGCCGGCGAGCGAGCTGCCCACGTGGCCCTCGAAATCCTCGCTCGACTGCTCGAGGAGGGCGCCGTAGTCGTGGTACATCACGCCCGTGAACACGCCTGTCCGGCTGCCGCGGACCGCGGCGGGACGGATACCGGCATGTTCGAACGCCTCCCATGAGATCTCCAGCAGCAACCGCTGCTGCGGATCCATGGTCAACGCCTCCCGCGGTGAGATCCCGAAGAACTCGGCGTCGAACCGGTCGGCGTCGTGGAGGAATCCGCCTTCCCGCGCGTAGGACGTGCCGTGGTGGTCCGGGTCGGGGTGATACAGACGGGTCAGGTCCCACCCGCGATTGACGGGGAAGCCGGAAACGGCGTCCTCGCCGTCTCCGAGGAGCTGCCACAGCTGTTCCGGGGTGCGCACACCGCCCGGATAGCGGCACGCCATCCCGATGATCGCGATCGGCTCCCGCTCGGCGGACTCGGCCGCGCGCAGTCGCTCCCGGCTCTCGTGCAGCTCGGCCGTCACCCATTTCAGGTGGTCAAGGAGGACATCTTCGTTCATCGCACCCACTACCTGCCGAATTCGTTCTGGATGAAGGCGAGGACTTCGTCCGCCGACGCCGACTGCAACTTGGCCGTGACCGTGCTCCTGTCCGGCCCCTTTCCGGGTCCCGTCCCGGACTTCTCCGCGAGGCCGTCCCACTTCGACATCAGTGCGCGCAGGCGGTCGGTGATCCGCGCATGTTCGTCGTCGCCCGGCGAGAGGGCGGACAGCAGTCCGTCCAGCCGGTCGAGTTCGTGCAGCGCGGAGACGACGGCTCCTGGCGCGTTGGGGTCGCCGGTCCGGCCACGTCGTAGTTCCGCCGAGACCTGGCGGCCCAGGGCTGTGGGTGTCGGGTGGTCGAAGACCAGGGTGGCGGGCAGCCGCAGGCCGGTCGCGGTGTTCAGCCGGTTGCGCAGCTCGACCGCGGTCAGCGAGTCGAAACCCATCTCCAGCAGTCCCTGCTGCGTGTCCACGCGCTCGGGGCCGGGGAATCCGAGAACCGCGGCTATGTGCGTCCGAACCGCTGTGATCACCCTCCGGTCCTGTTCGTCCGCCGGCAGCCCGGTGAGCTGCTCCCTCAAACCGACCGCGGCCGCCTCGCGGTGGGTACGTACCGTGGCCAGGCCGCGCAGTACGGCCGGAACCTCGCCTCGCAGTGCCGAGGCATCCAGGCGCATGGACACAACCGCCGGTTCGTCCGCCGTCACCGCGGCGTCGAAGGACGACAGAGCGTCGTCCGTGGGCAGTGCGCCGATACCGAACCGCGTGATCCGCGCACGGTCCGCCGCGTTCATTCTGCGAGTCATCCCGCTGGGCTGTTCCCAGGGCCCCCACGCCACGGAGACCGCCGGCAGTCCCGACGCACGCCGGTGCTGCGCCAGGGCGTCCAGGTACGCGTTCGCCGCCGCGTAGTTGGCCTGGCCCGCCGAGCCCAGCGTTCCCGCCGCCGACGAGAACAGGACGAAGGCGTCCAGATCCCGGGTCAACTCGTGCAGATGCCGGGCCCCGTCCGCCTTCGCCCGCAGCACCGCGTCCACCTGCTCGGGCGTCAACGACGACACCACGCCGTCATCGACGACACCCGCGGTGTGCACCACCCCGGTCAGCGGACGGTCGGCCGGGATCGACGCGAGCACCCCGGCCAGTGCCGCGCGATCACCGACATCGCACGCGACGACCGAGACCTCGGCATCAAGACCGGACAGGTCGGCGGAGCCCGTTGTTCCGCTCCGACTCACCAGCAGCAGGTGACGCACACCGTGTGCCGTGACCAGGTGCCGCGCCACCGCCGCGCCCAGCGCGCCGGTCCCACCGGTGACCAGCACCGTGCCGCCGGGGCGGAAGGGTGAGACGCCCGGGTCGGACACCCTCACCCGCTCCAGCCTCGGAACCAGCGCCCTTCCGTCGCGGATCGCCGTCTGGGGCTCGGCGGACGACAGGACGCCGGGCAGCAGGCGAAGTGAGGCGTCCTCGTCGTCCAGGTCCACCAGGACGATGCGGTCCGGGTGCTCCAACTGTGCCGTGCGCACCATTCCCCACACGGCCGCGCCGGCCAGATCCGTGACGGCAGGCCCCACGGCCCCTCGGGTCACCACCACCAGGCGTGACGAGGCGGGCCGGTCGTCGGCCAGCCATGCCTGCGTCAACCGCAGCACCCACTCGAGCGACGCGCGGACGTCCGGGTTCCCGTCCACACAGGACACCACCACGTCCGCTGCCGAGCTGTCGACCGCGCAGAGATCCGCGACCCGGCGGGCGCCGAGCGCGTCCGCCAGACCCGGCCCGTCCTGGCCGATCACCACATGTGTGCCGGAGGGCCCACCGGTCGCCGATGTGTTCTCCCATGCCACCCGGAACAGCGTTTCCCCGGCGCGGGCCGGCTGGAGCCGGCCGGCCGGCGCGGGCCGCAGCACCAGGGCGTCGATCGAGAGCACTGCCGCGCCGGATTCGTCGACCGCGGCCACGGCGAACTCCTCGGGGCCGATGGGGGAGAGACGAACCCGCAGGGACGTCGCCCGCACGGCATGCAACCGGACACCGCTCCAGGAGAAGGGCAACCGTGTGTCGTCGGTGGTGACGGTCAGCGCGGCCGCGTGCAGTGCGGCGTCAAGCAGCGCGGGGTGCATCCCGTACCGCCCGGCATCCGCGGTCACGTCGTCGGGCAGGGCCACCTCGGCGAGAACCTCGTCGCCGTACCGCCAAGCTGCCCGCACACCCTGGAATGTCCTCCCATAGGCGAGGCCGGCCGCATGGAGGCGTTCGTAGAGTTCCGGCACGGCAACCGGTTCGGCGTCCTTCGGCGGCCACTCCGTGAGGGCGAGCCCTGGTTCCGTTCGGCCTTCGCCGCATGAACCGCCTGCGTGCCGGGTCCATTCCCGCGCGCCCACGGCCCGTGAGTGAATGCCCAACACGCCTTGGTCGACGGTAACTTGAAGTTCGACCGCACCCCGTTCAGGCAGTACGAGCGGGACTTCGAGGGTGAGGTCCGCCAGCCAGTCGCCGCCCGTGCGGTCGGCGGCGTGCAGTGCCATTTCCACCATCGCCGCACCGGGCAGCACGACGCTGCCCCGTACCCGGTGTTCGGTGAGCCACGGGTGGGCGGCGGTAGAGAGCCGTCCGGTGAACACCGTGCCGCCGGTCCCGGCGACTTCGACCGCCGTGTCCAGCAGCGGGTGCTCGGCGGCGGAACGGCCGGGACCGGGGCGGAGCCAGTAGCGCTCGTGCTGGAAGGCGTAGGTGGGCAGGTCGACGCGCTGACCGCCGGTCCCGGCCGACAAGCCCGCCCAGTCCACGTCGACGCCGCGCACGTGCAGTTCCGCCAGTGCCGTCAGCGCGGCCTCCGGTTCCGGACGGTCCTTGCGCAGCAACGGAATCGCGTCCACGCCCTCGGCCGTCGCCGCCAGGACGGCATCGGGCCCGAGCTCGACGAACGTCGTCACACCCTGCGACTGCAGCGTCCGCAGACCGTCGGCGAACCGTACCGTCTCCCGTGCGTGCCGTACCCAGTACTCCGCCGTGAACTCCGCGATCGGCCCGCCACTCACATTGGACACGACAGGGATCTCCGGGCGCCCGTACGACAACGTCCTGGTCACACGGCGGAACTCGTCGAGCATGGGCTCCATCAACGGTGAATGGAAGGCATGACTCACCCGCAACCGCCGCGTCCGCCCGAACCGCGACGCCACGGCGAGCACGGCTTCCTCGTCCCCCGAAATCACCACCGACGAGGGCCCGTTCACCGCGGCGATCGACACCTGCTCGGTCAGCAACGGCGTCACATCGGCCTCCGAAGCGACGATCGCGACCATCGCCCCGCCGACCGGCAGTGCCTGCATCAGCCGCCCGCGTGCCGCGACCAGAGCGACACCGTCGTCCAAGGACAACGCCCCGGAGACATGGGCCGCGGCCAGTTCACCGATCGAATGCCCGACAACGACGTCGGGGCGCAGACCCCACGACTGCGCCAGACGGAACAGCGCGACCTCCACCGCGAACAGCGACGCCTGGGTGTAGACGGTCTGATCGAGCAGACCGCCGTCCGACACCGCCTCGCGCAGCGGTCGCGCCAGATACCTGTCGAACCGGGCGCACACCTCGGCGAACGCGGATTCGAACACCGGAAACGCCGCGGACAGCTCCCGGCCCATACCCACCCGCTGGGAACCCTGACCGGAGAAGACGAACGCCAGCTTCCCGCTCCCGGCCACCCCCCGCACCAGGCCGGCCATCTCATCACCGGAGGCCAGCGCCGCCAGCCCGCGCAGGAAACCGTCCCGGTCCCCGGCGACCACGGCAGCGCGATGCTCGAACGCCGAGCGGGTGGTGACCAGCGACGCTCCGACATCGTTCAGGCCGATGTCCGGCCGGGCCGCGACGAACTCACGCAGCCGCGATGCCTGCGCGCGGACTGCCGCTTCGTTCTTCGCGGACAGCACCCAGGGCACATGCACTCCGGGGCCGGCCCGTCCCGGCATACCGCCGTCGGGTTCCGGGACGCCGTCGGGTTCCGGGGCCTCCAGGATGACGTGCCCGTTGGTACCGCTGATCCCGAACGACGACACGGCCGCCCGCCGTGGCCGGCCGGTATCGGGCCACGGCTGCGCCTCGGTCAGCAGCCGGACCTTTCCGGCCGACCAGTCCACGTTCTTCGACGGCTCGTCCACGTGCAACGTCCTGGGCACCACGCCCTCGCGCATCGCCATGACCGTCTTGATCACGCCGGCGATCCCGGCCGCGGCCTGTGCGTGGCCGATGTTCGACTTGATCGAGCCGAGCAGGAGTGGATGGTCCCGGTTCTGCCCATAGGTGGCGAGCAACGCCTGGGCTTCGATCGGGTCACCGAGCGTCGTGCCCGTGCCGTGTGCTTCGACCACGTCGACCTGCGCGGCCGACAGTCCGGCGTTGGCGAGGGCCTGCCCGATCACACGCTGCTGCGAAGGGCCGTTCGGTGCCGTCAGACCACTGCTGGCACCGTCCTGGTTGACCGCACTGCCGCGCACCACGGCCAGCACCGGATGGCCGTTGCGGCGCGCCTCGGACAACCGCTCGACCAGCAGCACACCCACGCCCTCGGCGAACCCGGCCCCGTCCGCCCCGTCCGCGAACGCCTTGCACCGGCCGTCCGGGGCGAGACCGCCCAGTCGGCCGAACTCGGTGAACACGACCGGTGTGGCCATCACGGTCACTCCGCCGACCACGGCGAGTGAGCACTCCTCACGGCGAAGCGCATGGCATGCCAGGTGCAGTGCGGTCAGCGACGACGAACAGGCCGTGTCGACGGTCACCGCCTGCCCCTCGAAGCCGAAGGCGTAGGCCACCCGCCCGGACAGCACGCCACCGGACGCACCGGTGAGCAGGTATCCGTCGGCGCCCGACGGGGCCTCGCCGCCGGCCGGGCGGTAGTCCTGGCTGCCGTTGCCGACGAAGACGCCGACCTGAGCGCCGCGCAACGACTCGGGGTCGATGCCGGCCCGTTCGAAGACCTCCCACGCGGTCTCCAGCATGATCCGCTGCTGCGGATCCATCGCCAGCGCCTCCCGGGGGCTGATGCCGAAGAACTCCGCGTCGAACTCGTCCGCGCCCTGCAGGAATCCGCCCACGGACGGCTGCTCCGGATGCGTGGCGGCCGTCCCGCCGATGTCCCAGCCCCGGTCCGTCGGGAACGGCGTGATCGCGTCCTCGCCCTCCTCGACCAGCCGCCAGAGGTCCTCGGGGGAGGTCACGCCGCCGGGATACCGGCAGGCCATCCCGACGATCGCCACGGGTTCCCGATCCCGGTCCTCCAGTTCACGCACCCGTCGGTGTGCCTGTCGGGCGTCGGCGATCGACCGCTTGAGGTACTCGCGGAGCTTGTCGTCGTTCGACTCGTTCGACATGTGGCGTCACCCTCCGGCCTGGTCGTCGACCATGTGGAACAGTTCGTCGTCGGTCGCCGCATCGAGGTCGCTCACATCGGCGGGCAGGGCCCCGTTCTCGGCCGAGACCAGGGCTTTCAACCGCGCCATCACCTGTGCGCGCGCCGGGGCGTCGGAAGCGAGCCCGGCCAGGGCGCTCTCCAGCCCGTGCAGCGCGGCGAGGGCGCCGTGCGCGTCGGCCGTGCCGTCCGGAACGAGTTGCGCTTGAAGGAACTGGCCGAGCGCGACCGGGGTCGGGTGGTCGAACACGAGCGTCGCGGGCAGCCGCAGGCCGGTCACCGACTTGAGCCGGTTGCGCAGTTCGACCCCGGTGAGCGAATCGAAACCCTGCTCCTGGAAGCCGCGCCGAGCCCTGATCTCGTCCCGCCCGGTGAAGCCCAGCACGGCCGCCGCGTGGCTGCGCACCAGGTCCACCAGCGTCTGTTGCCGTTCACCCGGTGGCAGTTCGATCAAGCGTCGGGTCAGGGACCGCGGATCACCCGTGCTGCTGACAGTTCGCCGGGCCGGCGCGCCCAGGACGCCCTGGAGCATGGGCAGTCGCCCACCGCGCAGTTCGGATGTGTCGAGCCTGACCGGTGCCAGCACCGGTTCGCCGACTCCCAGCGCGGCGTCGAACAGCGCGAGACCTTCCTCGGTGGACAGCGCCAGCACGCCGCGCTGGGCCTTGCGCCGCAGGTCCGCGGAATCCAAGTGGCTCGTCATGCCGGTCCGCTCACTCCACAGGCCCCACGCGAGGGACACCGCCGGCAGCCCCTGCGCCGTCCGGTGATGGGCGAGCGCGTCCAGGAAGGTGTTGGCGGCCGCGTAGTTCCCCTGTCCGGGCGCGCCGAGCAGCCCGGCGGCAGAGGAGAACAGGGCGAAGACCGCGAGGTCCGCGTCCCGGGTCAATGCGTGCAGATGACCCGCGGCGTCGATCTTCGGACGTGTCACCGTGTCGAACCGTTCCGGCGTCAACGACTCGATCACGCCGTCGTCCAGGGCTCCCGCGGTGTGCACCACCGCGGTCAGCGGGTTCTCGGCGGGCACCGTCGCCAGGACGGCCTCGACGGCGGCGCGGTCGGCGACGTCGCACGCGGTCACGGACACGTCCACCCCCCGCGCCGTCAGTTCGGTCACCAGGTCGTCCGCTCCGGGGGCCGCCATGCCCCGTCGGCTGACCAGCATCAGTCGCCGTGCCCCGTGTTCGGTGACGAGGTGACGTGCCACCGCGCGGCCGAGTGTTCCGGTTCCGCCCGTGACGAGCACGGTGCCGTGGGGATCGATCGCGGCGGGAACCGTGAACACGATCTTGCCGATGTGCCGTGCCTGGCTCATGTACCGGAACGCCTCAGGTGCGTGTCGGACGTCCCAGGTGGTCACCGGCACATGCCGCAGGGCTCCCTTCTCGAACAGTTCCACGATTTCGCCGAGCATCTGTCCGATCCGTTCCGGGCCTGCCTCGAGCAGGTCGAACGCGCGGTACGCGACGCCCGGATGTGCCGCGGCCACGTCGGAGGGCATCCGGATGTCGGTCTTGCCCATGTCCAGGAACCGGCCGCCTCGCGGCAACAACCGCAGTGACGCGTCCATGAGGTCCCCGACCAGCGAGTTGAGCACCACGTCCACGCCCGCGCCCTCGGTGACGTCGCGGAACTGCCCTTCGAAGTCGGCATTCCGGGAAGAGGCGATGTGCCCCTCGGCCATCCCGGACGATCGCAGCACGTCCCACTTCGAGAGACCCGCGGTGCCGAAGACATCGGCCCCGAGATGTCTGGCCAGCTGGACCGCCGCCATCCCCACACCGCCGGCTGCCGCATGCACCAGGACGGACTCGCCCGGCCGCAGATCCGCCAGGTCGACCAGCCCGTAGAACGCCGTCAGGAAGACCGCGGGCACGGACGCGGCCTGCACGAACGACCAACCGTCCGGCATCACCGCGAGCATGCGCCGATCGACCACGGTGACCGGTCCGACACCACCGCCCAACAGCCCGAAGACCCGGTCCCCGGGGTGGAGATCGGAGATGTCCGCAGCGGTCTCCAGCACGATTCCGGAGCCCTCGGTGCCCATGACCGCATCGCCGGGATACATGCCCAGGGCGATCAGCACGTCACGGAAGTTGAGCCCGGCGGCACGCACGGCGATCCGGACGTGCCCGGCGGGCAGCGCCTCGCGCGCCTGCGGGTGGTCGACCAGCGCGAGGCCGTCGATCGTGCCTGTTCGCATGGTGTCCAGGCGCCAGGTGCGCGAGCCCGAGGGCGGCGTCAGGACTCCGGCCGAGGCGCCCCGGACCAGTCGCGGGACAAGCAGGGCGCCGCCGCGGACGGCCACTTGCGGCTCGCCGGAGCCCACCGCGTCGGCCAGCGACCGGCCACAGTCCGTGGTGTCGTCCACATCGATCAGCACGAACCGGTCGGGGTGCTCCGACTGCGCGGATCGCAGCAAGCCCCACGTCGGCGCGGCGGTGAGATCCGGCACGTCCTCTCGGGCATGCGTGGCGACGGCACCGCGCGTCACCACCGCGAGCCGTGATCCGGCCAGAGTCTCGTCACCGAGCCATCGCTGTGCCAGTTCGAGCGTCTCGCGCAGGGTCGTCCTCGTGTCGCCGTCGCGGGCGATGACCGGTACGAGCACGACCTCAGGTACGGCATCCCCCGGATCGCCCGGCAGAGCGTCCAGTCCGGAGCACGCCTCCACCTGGAAACCCGCCGCTTCGAGTCCGGCTCGCAGGCCGAGCCCATCGGTCCCGACGACCGCACACCGGCCGAGGGACGACGCCGGGGCCGCCGCGAGGGGCGTCCACTCCACCCGGTACAGCGAATCGCTCGCCGCGTCCAGGTGCTGAGCGGTGGCGGCCCGCGTCACGAGCGACCGGACCGACGCCACCGGCTGACCGGACTCGTCGGTCACCGCCACGGCCACCGAACCGGGACCGTTCGGGGAGAGCCGGGCACGCACGTGGCCGGCGCCCACCGCGTGCAGGCTCGCACCGGCCCAGGAGAACGGCAGCCGGACCTGTCCCGGTCCGGTCCCGGCGGCGTTCCCGTCGAGCAGGTCGGTCAGCAGTGCCTGGAGCGCGGAGTCCAGCAGGACGGGATGCAGCCCGAACCCGCGGGTCTCGCCGTTCTCCGGCAGCACCGCCTCGGCGAAGATCTCGTCGCCGAGCCGCCATACGGCCCGTAAGCCCCTGAACGCCGGGCCGTATCCCAGACCGACGTCGTTCAGCCGGTCGTAGAAGTCGTCCAGGTCCACCGGTGCGGCGCCCGTGGGCGGCCATGCCCCGAGCACCGCCGACGGCTGCGCCGGATCGCTCGACGTCAGAGTGCCGACCGCGTGCCGAGTCCACGGTGTGCCCGGGGGCGAGTCTTCGGGGCGGCTGTGCACGCTCAACGCCCGGTCACCCGAATCGTCCGGGGCCTCCACCGACACTCTGATGTGGACACCGGCGGTCTGCGGAAGTATCAGCGGTTTTTCCAGGGTGAGTTCGCCGATGTGACCGCAGCCGACCTCGTCGCCGGCGCGGACGGCCATGTCGACGAACGCGGTGCCGGGTACCAGCACCGAACCGAACACGGTGTGGTCCGCCAGCCAGGGATGGGATCGCAGCGAGACGCGTCCGGTCAGCACCACGCCGTCGGACTTCGGCAGCGCCATCGCGGCGCCCAGCAAGGGATGTCCGGTGATGTCGAGCCCGATCCGGGACGCGTCGCCGGGGTCGTCGGTGTCCGCCAGCCAGTAGCGCTGTCGCTGGAAGGCGTAGGTGGGCAGATCGACATGGCGCCTGGGAACGTCCCCGAACGCTCTGTCCCATGTGATGCCCACGCCGGCGACGTGGGCGTCGGCCAGTGAGGTGAGGAACCGCCGCAGACCGCCCTCGTCCCGGCGCAGCGAGCCCAGGGCGGCGATGTCCACACCCATCGCGTCCGCGGTGTCCTGCATGCCGACAGTCAGCACGGGATGCGCACTCGATTCGACGAAGGCGGTGAACCCGTCGCCGATCAGCGCCCGGATCGCGGACTCGAACCGAACGGTCTGCCGCAGGTTGCGATACCAGTACTCCCCGTCCAGCCCGCTCGTGTCGATCCGGCCGCCGTCCACCGTGGAGTAGAACGGGATCTCGCTGTCGCGCGGCGCGATACCGGTGAGGCCGGCTTCGATCTCGGCCCGGATCGCCTCGACATGAGCGCAGTGCGCGGCGAAGTCCACTCCGGCCAGGCGCCAGCGCAGCACGCCCCGGCGGGAGAGCTCGCGTTCGTACTCGTCGAGGGCGTCGATGTCACCGGAGACCGTCACCGCGGCGGGGCCGTTCACCGCCGCGACCCACAACCGGCCGTCCCACGGTCCCAGCATGGCCGCCACGTCGGCGCCCGGCGCGACCACCGAGAGCATCCCGCCCCGGCCGCACAGCCGCCGCAGCGCCCTGCTGCGCATCACGACCACCCGTGCCGCATCGCGCAGCGACAGCGCGCCCGCCACGCAGGCGGCCGCGATCTCGCCCTGGGAGTGCCCCACGACGGCCGCGGGCACGACACCGTAGGAACGCCATACGTCCGCCAAGGACACCATGATCGCGAACAGCACCGGCTGGACCACGTCCACCCGGTCCGGTCCCGGCGCGCCGTCGGCACCCCGCACCACATCGAGCACCGACCAGTCGACGTACTCGCCGACAACAGCGGCGCACTCGGCCATCCGAGCCGCGAACACCGGTTCCGTGTCCAGCAGCTCACGGGCCATCCCGGTCCACTGCGTGCCCTGCCCCGGGAAGACGAACGCCACTCTGCCGGTCACCGTGCCGGCCCCGCGCACCACGCCGGCCGCAGGCGCGCCCGCGCTCAGCGCGTCGAGCCCGCGTACCAGCTCGTCACGGTCACGCCCGACCACCACGGCCCGGTGTTCGAGGACGGCACGTGTCGTGGCCAGGTTGTACGCGACGTCCGCGACCGACACGTCCGGCGTGGCGCGCAGGTACTCCGCCAACCGCCCCGCCTGGCCGCGCAACGCGTCCTGCGTCCGGCCGGACAACACCCACGGCACCAGGTCGGGGCCGGTGGCGGGCCGTCCCTCGTCCGGACCGGGCCCGGCCTCCTCGAGGATCACGTGCGCGTTCGTACCGCTGACTCCGAAGGACGACACCGCAGCCCGCCTCGGGCGCCCGTTTCCCTCCCACGGCACGGGCTCGGTCAGCAGCGACAGGTTCCCGGCGGACCAGTCCACGTGCGGCGACGGGACGTCCGCATGCAGCGTCCGCGGCAGAACCCCGTTCTTGAGGGCCATCACCATCTTGATCACACCTGCCGCGCCCGCGGCCGCCTGGGTGTGCCCGATGTTCGACTTGACCGACCCCAGCCACAACGGCCGCTCCCGTCCCCGGCCATAGGTCGCGATCAGCGCCCGTGCCTCGATGGGGTCACCGAGCTGGGTGCCGGTTCCGTGCGCCTCCACGGCGTCCACGTCGGACGCGGCCAGCCGGGCGTTGGCCAGCGCCTGCGCGATCACCCGTTCCTGTGCCGGTCCGCTCGGTGCGGTGAGCCCGTTCGACGCGCCGTCCTGGTTGACCGCCGAGCCACGGACCACCGCCAGCACCGGGTGTCCGTTGCGGCGGGCGTCCGACAGCCGCTCCAGCAGGAGCAGACCCACGCCTTCGGCGGCGCCAAAACCGCCTGCGTCCGCGGAGAAGGCCCGGCACCTGCCGTCCTGTGCCAGTCCGCGTTGCCGGCCGAACTCGATGAACACGTCCGGCGCGGCCATCACCACCACACCGCCGGCCAGGGCCAGCGAGCACTCGCGGGACCGCAGCGCGTGCGCCGCCCAGTGCAGTGCCACGAGGGACGACGAACACGCGGTGTCCAAGGTGATCGCGGGGCCTTCCAGGCCGAAGGCGTACGCCACGCGGCCGGACGCGACACTCGCGGTGTTCCCGGTCACCAGGTGGCCCGCGAGTTCCTCGGGCGCCTGGCCGAGGCGTGACCAGTAGTCCTGATAGGTGACACCGGTGAACACACCGGTGTCGCTGCCGCGCAACGACACCGGGTCGATTCCGGCGCGTTCGAACGCCTCCCACGAGGTCTCCAGCAACAGACGCTGCTGCGGGTCCATGGCCAGGGCCTCACGGGGGGAGATGTCGAAGAACGCGGCGTCGAAGTCCGCGGCGTCGTACAGGAATCCGCCTTCGCGCACGTAGGAGGTGCCGGGGTGGTCGGGGTCCGGATGGTAGAGGGCGGACAGGTCCCAGCCGCGATCGACGGGGAACTGTGAGATTCCCTCACGACCCGCCCGGACCAGCTCCCAGAGGTCCTCCGGGGAGCGCACGCCGCCCGGGTAACGGCAGCTCATCGCCACGATCGCGATCGGCTCCTGGTCCCGCGACTCCATGTCGAGCAACCGCTGCTGCGTCCTGTGCAGATCCGCCGTGACCCTGCGGAGGTAGTCGCGGAGCTTGTCCTCATTGCTCGTGGTCATGACACTCCCAGGTCCTTGTCGATGAACGAGAACAGCTCGTCGTCATCGGCCGTCCGCAGGGACTCGGCCGCGTCCGCGCCGTCCTCGCCGGAGTCGCTCCACTTCACGAGCAGCGAGCGCAGCCGCATGGTGAGGTGTGCGCGCTCGGTGCTGTTCGCCGACGAGAGCCTTGCCGCCAGCCGGTCGAACTCGTCGCCCGGGGCGTTCCCGTCGTGGGCGAGCCGGCTCGCGAGGTAGCCGGCCAGCGCGCTCGGTGTCGGATGGTCGAACACCGTGGTCGCCGGCAGGGTCAGACCCGTCGCCGCGCCCAGCCGGTTGCGCAGTTCGACTCCGGTGACCGAGTCGAGGCCGAGCTGCTGGAAGGCGCGGTCCGTGGCCACGTCACCTCCGCCCGCATGCCCCAGGACGGCCGCGACGTGCGAACCGACCAGCTCCAGCAGATGGCGTGCACGGTCCTCCTCGGACAGTGCGGCGAGTCGTCCGGCGAACGACTGCTCTGCGGAGCCGGGTTCTCCCGCGGCACCCGTCCGGGCCGTGAGCTCGCGGACCTCGGGCACTTCCCGCAGCAGCGGGCTCGGCCGCAAGGCGGTGAAGGCGACGTGGAAACGGCTCCAGTCGACCTCGGCGACGGCCACGTACGTCTCGTCGGCCGCCAGTGCCCGGCCCAGCGCGGTGAGTGCCAGCTCCGGCTCCATCTCCGGCAGACCGTGCCGTCGGAGGGTTCCAGAGACCGCGCCACGCGCCATGCCGCCACCGGCCCACGCTCCCCAGGCCACCGATGTCGCGGGCAGACCGAGATCTCTGCGGTGCCGGGCCAGTGCGTCCAGGAACGCGTTGCCCGGCGCGTAGTTCCCCTGTCCGGGCAACCCGATCGTGCCGCCGAGCGACGAGAACACCACGAAGGCGGAGAGTCCGAGGTCCTTCGTGAGCTCGTGCAGGTTGAGCGCGCCGCCCATCTTGACCCGCAGCGAGCGGTCCAACTGGTCCGGGGTCAGGGCACTGACGGTGCCGTCGTCGAGCACGGCCGCCGTGTGCACCACCGCCGTCGGCGCGGGCACCGTGGAGAGCAGCCCGGCCAGGGCCGCGCGGTCGGACACGTCGCACGCGGCCAGGGTGACCCGGACGCCGGCTTCGGTCAGCTCCGCCTCGAGTTCCGGCGCACCCGGTGCGTCCCGGCCGCGGCGACTGACCAGCAGGAGATGTTCGGCTCCCTCGCGTGCCAGCCATCGGGCCACCCGCGCTCCGAGCGCTCCGGTGCCCCCGGTGACCAGCACCGTCCCTCGAGGACGCCACGACGAGTCGCCTTCCGCGGCGCGGCCGGCGGGTACCAGCCGGCGCACGAACACACCGGAGGAACGCACCGCCGCCTGGTCCTCGCCGGTCGTCGCGGCGAGGAGCGCACACAGCCCCGCCCCGGCACCGGCGTCCATCGTGGCGGGCAGATCGACCAGTCCGCCCCAGCGGTCGGGGTGCTCCACGCAGGCCACCAGGCCCAGCCCCCACGTCAACGCCTGCCGGATACTCGCCAGTTGTTCGCCCTCGCGCACGGCCACGGCGCCACGGGTGGCGCACCACAGCGGAGCGGACAGTCCGGCATCGCCGAGCGCCTGCACCAGTGCCACGGTGCCGGTGAAGCCCGCGGGCACGACCGGACTCGGCCGCTCGTCCAGCGCCAGCAGGGACAGCACACCCTCCACGGGGGAGTCGGTGGCAGCGCGGAGCCGGGCGGCGAGTGCCTCCCGACCGGTGTCGCCCGGGTCGACCTCGACCTCGACGACTCGCGCGCCCGCCGCGGTCAGCGCATCGACACATCCGTGGATCCATTCCCGCTCCACGCCCTGGAGCGGGACCACCACGAGCCAGCTGCCGGCCAACGACGCCGAAGACGTCTCCGGCATCGGCCGCCAAGCGATCCGGTACCGCCAGGAGTCCACGGCCGACGCTTCACTGATGTGCCGCCGGTATGCGGACAACACCGACATCACCGTGCGCAGCGACTCCGAGTCGTCATCCGCGTCCAACGACAGCGTCCGGCCCAGCACCTCGGCGTCACCGCTGTCCACCGCCGTCCAGAACGCGTCGTCGGCCGGTGCCTGCGCACCGCTCGGCAACCAGTACCGCTGCCGTTGGAACGGATAGGTCGGCAGATCCACCCGGCGTGCGTCCA
The DNA here is from genome assembly GCF_040295925.1 of Streptomyces sp. NPDC002588. Taxonomy (NCBI): domain Bacteria; kingdom Bacillati; phylum Actinomycetota; class Actinomycetes; order Kitasatosporales; family Streptomycetaceae; genus Streptomyces; species Streptomyces sp. NPDC002588. Next base: position 115,221 of record NZ_JBEOWF010000021.1, on the reverse strand, counting down.
ACCCGGCGAAGGCCTCGCCCCAATGCACTTCGACGCCTCGCACATACGCCTCGGCCAGCGCGGTGAGGAATCGGTCCGGGCCGCCGTCGTCCCGGCGCAACGACCCGATCACAGCCGTGTTCTCCGCCGTTTCCCGGATGGCCGCCGTGAGTACCGGATGCGGGCTCACCTCGATGAACGCGCCGATTCCGGCCTCGGCCAGGCCGCGCACGACCGCGTCGAGGCGGACGGTCTCACGCAGGTTGCGGTACCAGTACGCGGCGTCCATGCACGTGGTGTCGATCGGCTCGCCGGTGACCGTGGAATGAAGCGGAATCTCCGCCGGACGCGGGGCGACCGGCGCGAGGACGGTCAACAGCTGTTCGCGGACCGCTTCCATCTGTGCCGAATGGGAGGCGTAGTCCACCGCGATCCGGCGCGCGCGCACACCGTCGGTCCTGCACTGGGCCACCAGGCCGTCGAGGGCTTCGGAATCACCGGACACCACGACCGCGTTCGGCCCGTTGACCGCGGCGATGGACAGCCGCTCACCCCACGCCTGCGCACGGACCCGGACCTGATCGAGCGGGAGCGGGACGGAGACCATACCGCCCCCGCCGGACAACGTGGCCAGGGCCTGGCTGCGCAGTGCCACGACACGCGCGGCGTCCTGCAACGACAGCGCACCGGCCACGTACGCGGCGGCGATCTCACCCTGGGAGTGGCCGGCCACCGCGGCCGGCCGGACGCCGTGGGAACGCCACAGCGCGGCCAGCCCCGCCATCATGGCGAACAGCGCCGGCTGGACGACGTCCACGCGATCCAGGTCGCGCCCGTCCGTCAGGACGTCCGTCAGGGACCAGTCCACGTACGGCGCCAGCGCCTCGGCACACGCCTCGATCTCCTGTCGGAAGACCGGGGAGGACTCCATCAGCTCGGAGGCCATCCCCGGCCACTGCGAGCCCTGGCCGGGGAACACGAACGCGACCTGCGCGCCGGTGTCGGCCACGCCCTGGACCAGGTCCGGGCCGGCACCGCCCGCGGCGAGCGCGGCCAGCCCGCCCCGCATCGCCGCCGAGCCCGTTCCCAGCACGACCGCCCGGTGCTGGAACGCCTGTCGCGTGGTGGCGAGCGAGTACCCGACGTCCTGTACGGCCGAGTCCGCGGCCTGCATCAGACGGGCGGCCTGGGCGCGCAGGGCCGGCTCGGTGTGTGCGGACAGGATCCACGGCAACGGCACAGGAGCGTCGGGCCGCTCATCGGCCGCCACGTCCGGAGCCTGTTCCAGGACGACGTGCGCGTTGGTGCCGCTGATCCCGAACGAGGACACCGCGGCGCGGCGCGGCCGGCCGTTCACGGGCCAGGGCCGGCTCTCGGTCAACAGCCGCACCGGACCGGAGGACCAGTCCACATGGGGCGTCGGCGTGTCCGCGTGCAGGGTCCGGGGCAGGGTCGCGTGCCGCAGGGCCAGGACCGTCTTGATGACTCCGGCGACACCGGCGGCGGCCTGGGTGTGTCCGATGTTCGACTTGACCGATCCCAGCCACAGCGGGTGATCCCGGTCCCGGCCGTAGGTCGCCAGCAACGCCTGCGCTTCGATCGGGTCGCCGAGAGCCGTGCCGGTGCCGTGCGCCTCCACCACGTCCACATCGGACTCGGAGAGCCGGGCTCCCGCCAGCGCCTGGCGGATCACCCGCTGCTGGGCCGGGCCGTTCGGCGCGGTCATGCCGTTCGAAGCGCCGTCCTGGTTGACCGCCGACCCTCGGATCACCGCGTACACGGTGTGCCCGTTGCGTCGGGCGTCCGACAGCCGCTCGACGAGCAGCATGCCCACCCCCTCGGCCCAGCCGGCCCCGTCGGCGGTCGCGGCGAACGACTTGCACCGGCCGTCGGGGGACAGCGCGCGCTGGCGGCTGAACTCGACGAACAGGCCCGGCGTGGACATCACCGTGGCCCCGCCCGCCAGCGCCAGCGAGCATTCGCCGTTGCGCAGGGCCTGCGCGGCCAGGTGCAACGCCACCAGCGAGGACGAGCACGCCGTGTCGACGGTCATGGCGGGCCCTTCCAGCCCGAACGTGTAGGCCACCCGTCCGGACGCCACGCTGGCGGCGCTGCCGATACCGACGTAGGCCTCGAGTTCCTCGGGCACCTGGCGCAGCCGGGAGCCGTAGTCCTGCTGCATCACCCCGGCGAAGACCCCGGTCTGACTGCCTCTCACCGTGTCCGGGTCGATTCCGGCCCGCTCGAACGCCTCCCACGAGGTCTCCAGCAGCAGCCGCTGCTGCGGATCGATGGACAGCGCCTCGCGCGGGCTGATGCCGAAGAACTGCGGGTCGAAGTCCGCGGCGTCGTAGAGGAACCCGCCGGTGCGCGTGTAGCTCTTGCCGGGCCTGTCGGGATCGGGGTGGTACAGCTCGCCGATGTCCCAGCCGCGGTCGGAGGGGAACTCGGCGATGGCGTCCCCGCCCCGTAGCAGCAGTTCCCACAAGTCCTCGGGCGAGCGCACACCACCCGGGAACCGGCACGCCATGCCGATGATCGCGATCGGCTCGTCGGCCGTCACCGCGGCAGGGCTCTGCGTGGCCGGAGCTTCCCCGCCGAGCAGTTCCCCCCGCAGGTGGGCGGCCAGCGCGACCGGGGTCGGGTAGTCGAACACGATGGACGCGGGTATCCGCAGACCGGTCTCCGCGCCCAGTCTGTTGCGCAGTTGCACCGCGCTGAGCGAATCGAACCCGACCTCCTTGAAGGACTGGTCCGACCGGATCGCGTCGGGTCGGTCGTGCCCCAGCACAAGGGCCGTCTGTGCCTGCACCAGATCCAGGACCGCACGTTCACCCGCCGCCGCCGGCAGGACGGCGAGGCGTTCGGCCAGGCTCGGTCCGGCCGTGTCGTCCACCACGCGCCGTACCGGTGCCGGCATCAAGCCGCGCAGCAGGGGGCTGGTGTCGGCGGGACGGGCGGTAGCCATATCCAGCCGGGCGGGCACCAGAACAGCGTCCGAACGGCCGATGGCCGCGTCGAAGAGCGCGAGACCGTGCGAGGGGGACAGGGTGGCCACGCCGGCCCGGGCCAGCCGTTGCCGCAGCCCGGTCGCGTCGAGCCGCCTGGTCATCCCGCTGGCCTCGGCCCACAGGCCCCACGCCAGCGACTGGGCCGGCAGACCCCGGCCGCGGCGCAGTTCGGCGAGCGCGTCCAGGAACGCGTTCGCCGCCCCGTAGTTGCCCTGGCCCGGATTGCCCAGCACCCCGACCGCCGAGGAGAACAGCACGAACGCGGACAGGTCCGACTCGAGGGTCAGCTCGTGCAGCCACCACGCGGCGTCCACCTTCGGCCGCAGCACCCGGTCCACCTGCTCGTCCGTCATCGACGAGATCACACCGTCGTCGAGCACGCCTGCCGCGTGCACCACCGCGACCAGCGGGTGCTCACCCGGCACCGTTGCCAGCAACGCGGCCAGGGCAGCCCGGTCGGAGACGTCACAGGCGGCCAGCCGGACCTCGGCGCCCAGGCCGGTCAACTCGGCTTCCAGATCGGCCGCGCCCTCGCTCGCCGGACCGCGGCGGCCGGCCAGCAGCAGATGGCGCACTCCGTGTTCGGTGACGAGACGGCGGGCGACCAGACTGCCCAACGCGCCGGGGGCTCCCGTGATCAGGACCGTGCCGCTCGGGTCGATCGGCGACACGGCGGCTTCTCCGGGCGCCGGTTCGAGCCGGGGTGCCAGGACCGTGCCCTGCCGTATCACGAGTTGTGGTTCGCCCAGGTCGAGCGCGGCCGGCAGGACGGCCCCGGTCGCCTCGTCGTCGTCCAGGTCCACCAGCACGAACCGGTCCGGGTGTTCGGCCTGGGCCGACCGGAGAAGTCCCCACACCGGTGCGGCGGCCACGTTGTCGCCCGGACCCACGGCGCCCCGCGTCACGATGACGAGCCGTGCGGAGGAAAACCGCTCGTCCGCGATCCAGGACCGCAGCAACGCCAGCGCCCAACGGACCGACTCGTGCGCGGCCGGGACCACGTCCCCGGACACCGGGCATGCCGCGAGCACCACGTCCGGCGCGGCCCCGGCCACCTCGTCGAGGTCCGCGAAGGGCTCGCCGGGCAGTCCGCCGACCGTACCGAGAACCGCCCACCGCGCGGCGGCGGGCGTCGCCGCCGGTGTCCGCTCGACCCAGTTCACGCGGTACAGCGAGTCCTCGCGCGTCCTCGGCCGGTCGGCCGTCAGCGGCCGCGTGCTCAGCGAGTCCATCGAGATGACCGGCGCGCCGGTGCGGTCCACGGCCGTCAGCGACATCCCGCCGGACTCGGTGGGCCTCAGCCGGACCCGGAGAGCCGAAGCGCCGGTGGCATGCAGCCGGAAACCGTTCCAGGAGAACGGCAGAAGGGGCGTGCCGTTCTCGACCGCGGCTGTTTCGAGGGCGTGCAACGCGGCGTCCAGCAGTGCCGGGTGCACACCGAACCCGTCCGCTTCCACGCCGTGCGGCAGCTCGACTTCGGCGAACAACTCGGCATCCCGCCGCCATGCCGTACGAAGTCCCCGGAACGTCGGACCGTAGTCCAGCCCGACACCGGCCAGCCGCTCGTACAGCCCGCCCACATCGACCGCGGCGGCGCCGTCCGGCGGCCACGCCACCGGGTCCACGGCGGAGGGCACGGAGGTCGTGAGTGAGCCGCAGGCGTGCAGTCGCCAGTCCTCGTCGGATCCGGAGTACCCGGAATGCCCGGAGTACCCGGAGTACACGGTCAGTTCGCGGCGTCCGGTCTCGTCCGCCGCACCCACCCGCACCTGCACCCGCACCCCGCGCTCCGGCACCACCAAAGGCTCCTGGAGCACCAGCTCCTCCACCAGGTCGCACCCCACCCGGTCGCCCGCCCAAACGGCCAGCTCCACCAACGCCGCACCCGGCACCACCACCGAGCCCAGCACCGCATGGTCGGCGAGCCACGGATGCGTGGCCGGCGACCAACTGCCGGTCAGCACGAGTCCCGCGCCGTCGGCGAGGACGACGCAGCCGGTCAGCAAGGGGTGGCCCGCCGTGTGCGCGGCCGACGTGGTGCCCGGCTCCAGCCAGAACCGGCGGCGCTGGAACGGATAGGTGGGCAGGTCGGCCCGCAGCGCGCCGGGGACAGCCGGTGTCCAGTCGACCGGGACGCCGAGCACATGCGCTTCGGCCAGCGACGTCAGGTACCGGTGCAGCCCACCGTCGTCACGCCGCAGCGTGGGGATCACCGCACCCGCCACACCGGCGGCGTCCACGATGTCCTGGACCGCGGGCAGCAACACCGGCTGCGGGCTCACCTCGACGAAGTGCGTCAGCCCCTGACCGGCCAGGTCTCGCACGACCTGCGCGAACCGCACCGGCTCACGCAGGTTGCGGTACCAGTAGGCGGCGTCGAGGGTCGAGGTGTCGTGCCGCTGGCCGGTGACGGTGGAGTGGAAGGGGACGCTGCCCGTGCGGGGTGTGATGGTGGTGAGGGAGGTCTGGATCTCCTCCTGGAGGACTTCGACGTGTGCCGAGTGGGCGGCGAAGTCCGCGCCGGCGATGCGCCAGCGCAGCTTGCCCAGGCGGGAGAGTTCGCGTTCGAGTTCGTCGAGGGCGTCGAGGTCGCCGGAGACCGTCACCGCCGCGGGGCCGTTGGTCGCCGCGATCCACAGACGGCCGCTCCAGGGCTCCAGAAGCTGCCGCACTTCGCCCACCGGGAGCACGATCGACAGCATCCCGCCCCGGCCGGACAGCCGGCGGAGGGACTTGCTGCGTTCCGCCACGACCCGGGCCGCGTCGGAGAGGGACAGCGCGCCCGCCACGCAGGCGGCGGCGATCTCGCCCTGGGAGTGTCCCACCACCGCGGTCGGGGTCACCCCGTACGACCGCCACAGTTCGGCGAGGGACACCATGACCGCGAACAGCGCCGGCTGTACCACGTCCACCCGGTCCAGAGCGGATCCGTCCCGGATGACGTCGAGCAGGGACCAGTCGACGAACGGGCTCAGCGCGGTCGCGCATTCGGCCATCCGGTCGGCGAACGCGGGGGAGGTGCCGAGCAGTTCACTCGCCATCCCCGCCCACTGCGTGCCCTGCCCGGGAAACACGAACACCACCCGGCGATCCTCACTCGCCGTGCCGGTCACCACACCCGGAACGTCCCGCCCCTCGGCCAAGCCCGCCAGCCGGGCCCGCAGTTGAGCACGGTCCGCGCCGACGACGACGGCACGGTGTTCGAACACCGTGCGGGTTGTCGCCAGTGACAGGGCGACGTCCTTGACGTCCAGTTCGTCGACGACGTCCAGGAGCCGGGCGGCCTGTGCGTGCAGTGCCTCGGGGGATTTGGCCGAGAGCACCCACGGTACCGGCGCGGCCGCGCCCGTGCCGGCCCGTGCGGGGGCGGCGACGGGTTCTGGGGTGTCGACGGACTGCGGGGTGCCGACTCGTTCCGGGGCTTCGACGGTTTCCGGGGCTTCCAGAATGACGTGTGCGTTGGTTCCGCTCATTCCGAACGAGGACACCGCCGCCCGCCGTGGCCGGCCGACGCTCGGCCACGGCTGTGGCTCGGTCAGCAGTCGCAGTGATCCTGCCGACCATTCCGCCTGGGACGTCGGCTGATCGACGTGCAAGGTCCGCGGCAGTAAGCCGTACCGCATCGCCTGCACCATTTTGATCACGCCTGCCATGCCCGCGGCCGCCTGGGTGTGGCCCAGGTTGGACTTCACCGAGCCGAGCCACAGCGGGCGGTCCGCCGGCCGCTGCCGGCCGTAGGTGGCCAGCAGCGCCTGCACCTCGATCGGGTCGCCCAGCCGGGTGCCGGTGCCGTGTCCTTCCACGGCGTCGACGTCGGAGGCCGTCAGGCCGGCGTTGGCCAGTGCCCGCCGGATCACGCGCTGCTGGGCCGTGCCGTTCGGTGCGGTCAGCCCGTTGGACGCGCCGTCCTGGTTGACGGCGCTGCCCCGCAGCACGGCGAGGACCTGATGCCCGTTGCGTCGGGCGTCGGACAGCCGTTCCACCACCACCATGCCGACGCCCTCGGACCAGCCCGTTCCGTCGGCGGCATCGGCGTAGGACTTGCATCGGCCGTCCGACGACAGCGCGCCCTGCCTGCTGAACTCGACGAAGGTGCTCGGTGTGGACATCACGGCCACGCCGCCTGCCAGGGCCAGGGAACACTCGCCGGACCGCAGCGCCTGCGCGGCCAGGTGCAGTGACACCAGGGACGACGAACATGCCGTGTCGACGGTGACCGCGGGCCCCTCGCATCCGAGCACGTACGCCACCCGGCCGGAGGCGACGCTGGCCTGGTTGCCGATCAGCAGATGGCCTTCCAGGTCGTCGGGAACGGCCTGCAACCTGCCCGCGTAGTCGTGGTACATGACGCCGGTGAAGACACCCGTGTCACTGCCGCGCAAGGACGCCGGGACGATCCCGGCGTGCTCCAGGCCCTCCCACGCGGTTTCGAGCAGGAGGCGCTGCTGTGGATCGGTGGCCAGTGCCTCCCGGGGGCTGATGCCGAAGAAGGACGCGTCGAAGTCGGCCGCGTCGTACAGGAAACCGCCCTGGTTCGTGTAGCTGGTGCCGGTCTTCGCCGGGTCCTCGTCGTAGAGCGCGTCGAGGTCCCATCCCCGGTCGGCGGGGAAGCCCGAGATCGCGTCGGTGCCCTCGACGACCAGTCGCCACAGGTCCCGTGGTGAGCCCACACCGCCCGGATACCGGCAGGCCATGCCGATGATGACGATCGGATCGTCGTCAGTGGAGGTGAGCCCGCGATCCGGCTCGTCGCCGTCGGACTCGGACCGGTGTCCCGTGATGGCGTCCAGCAGATGGCCTGCCAGCGCGGTGGGTGTCGGGTGTTCGAAGACGACGGTGGCGGGCAGCCTGAGCCCGGTGACGGTGTGCAGTCTGTTACGGAACTCGACCCCGGTCATCGAGTCGAACCCGAGATCCTTGAAGGAGCGGTCCGGGTCGAGGGTCTGTGGGTCGGGATGGCCGAGCAGGGCCGCCAGTTCCGTGCGGACGAGGTCGAGTACCGCGCGGGCACGCTCGGGTTCGGGTCGTGCGAGCAGGCCGGGCAGGCCACCGCGCGGTGGGGGAGTGGGCCCTGCCGGGCGGCGGCGGGTCAGCCTGGCCGGCAGCACGTGGGCATGCACGCCGGCCAGGGCCGCGTCGAAGAGGGCGAGTCCTTCCTCGGCGGTGATCGCCGCCAGCCCGCCGCGTCGCATCCGGGCTTCCTCGGCCGGGTTCAGGTGTCGCGCCATGCCGACGCCGTCCGCCCAGAGCCCCCAGCCCAGTGACAGTCCTGGGATGCCCTGTGCCCTGCGGTGCCGGGCGAATGCGTCCAGGAACGCGTTGGCCGCCGCATAGACCGCCTGTCCCGGGTTGCCGAGTTCGGCGACCGCCGAGGAGAACACGACGAACGCGGACAGATCGCGGTCCTGCGTGAGCCGGTGCAGGTGCACGGCTGCGTCCACCTTGGGGCGCAGCACGGTGTCGATCTGGTCCGGGGTGATCGACGTGAGGGTGGCGTCGTCGAGCACACCGGCCGCGTGCACGACGGCGTCCAGGTCCGGAAGCGCGGCGAGCAGGTCGGCCAGCGCGTCCGGGTCCGCCACGTCGCACGCCTCGACCGCCACGGTCGCACCCCATGCGGTCAACTCGGCCTCGAGTTCGGCCGCGCCGGGCGACTCCCGGCCGCCACGGCTGGTCAGTACGAGGTCGCGCACGCCGTGAGCGGTGACGAGATGGCGGGCGAGCAGTCCGCCGAGGCCACCGGTCCCGCCGGTGATCAGGACCGTGCCGCTGAGGGTGCGCGGGCCGTCGGCGGCGGGGCTGAGCCGGCTGACCCGCGGTACGAACAGCCGGCCCTCCCGCACCGCAGTCCGAGGTTCGTCCGCCGCCAGGAGGGCGGGGACGTCCGCCCGATCGGCCGGCTGTACGTCGATGAGCTGGAACCGCCCGGGATGTTCCAGCTGAGCCGTACGCACCAGGCCCCACACCGCGGCGCCCGCCGGATCCTCGATCTCCGTGTCGGACTCCACGGCCACCGCGCCGCTGGTGAGCACCGCCAGTCTGGTGCCCTCGAACCGCTCCCGGGACAGCCAGTCCTGGATCAGGGCGGTCAGCCCGGCCGTCAGGGCGTGTGCCCGGCCGGCCACGTCGTGCGAGGGCCGCTCGGCCGTGCAGTCGACGAGCAGGACGTCCGCGGCGGGGATCTCGGCGTCGAGACCGGCGGACCAGGATGTCTCCGCGACCACCGGTGTCCGGCCCACAGCCGCGGCATCCACGGTACGGCGCACCCACTCGACCGCGTGCAGCGCGTCGGGAACGGCCGTGTCCGTGGCCAGCAGCGCCAGTGATCCGACGGCCAGGACAGGGCTCCCGGACGTGTCGGTGACGGTCAGCGCCACGGTGTCGTCGCCGGTGCTGGTGAGCCTGACGCGCAGCGCGCTCGCGCCGACGGCGTACCGGGTCACGCCGGTGAAGGAGAAGGGCAGCAGACCGGTCCGGGGCCGCCCGAGCAGCCCGAGCACCACGGGATGCAGCAGGGAATCGAGCAGGGCGGGGTGCAGACCGAACGGGCCCGGTTCGGCTGCCAGCTCGACTTCGGCGTACACGTCCGCGCCGGATCGCCACGCGGCCCGCAGGCCCTGGAAGCCGGGGCCGTAGTCGTAACCGAGTTCGGCCAGTCGTGGATAGGCGTCGGTCAGGTCGATCGGCCGGGCTCCGGCCGGCGGCCACCGCTCGGGCAGCGGGGACGGGGGCGAGGCGGTGCCGGTGTCCAGGGCGCCGGTGGCGTGCCGGGTCCAGTGCGGGTCGCGCTCACCCCGGGCGAACACGCTGAACGGGTACTGGCCGGCCGCGTTCACCGGCCGGACGACCACCTGGAGGTCCGTGCCTTCCGCTTCGGACACGATCAGCGGATTCTCAAGGGTGAGCTCGGCGACGTGCTCGGCACCTATCTGGCCGGCCACGTACAGGGCCAGTTCGGCGAAGGCCACCGCGGGCAGCATCTCCCTGCCCAGCACGACATGCTCCGACAGCCATGGAATGTCCTGTGCCGACAGGCGTCCGGCGGCCAGCCAGCCCTGCTCGTCGGCCAGTTCGGTCACGCCGGTCAGCCACGGGTGCCCGGCCGGCGCGAGGGCGCCGCCGGTCAGCCAGAAGCCCCGGCGCTGGAAGGGATAGGTCGGCAGCTCGACCGGGCGCGGATCGCGGCCCGCGAAGTACGACGGCCAGTCGACCGGCACACCGCGGGTGTTGAGGTGCGCGACGGCGGTGCAGAGCGTTTCCGCCTCCGGCCGGTCGTGCCGCAGCGCGGGAACGGCGACAGCGGTCGCATCCGTGGCGGCGTCGCCCGCGAGGACGGCGAGCACCGCGTCCGGTCCCAGCTCCAGGTAACCGGTCGTGCCCTGTGCGTCGAGATGGCGGAGGCCCGCGTCGAAACGGACGGTGTCGCGCACGTGCCGGGCCCAGTAGTCCGCTGAGCCCAGCTCTGCCGGCGTCGCGAGCTCGCCGGTCAGGTCGGAGACGACGGGAATGTGCGGGGCCGTGACGGAGAGTTCGCCGAGTTCCCGGCGGAAGCCGGCCACCATCGCGTCCATGTGCGGCGAGTGGAACGCATGGCTGGACCTCAGCCTTCGCACCCGCCCGCCCAACTGCTCGGCGAGACGGCGCGCCGGACCCTCGTCGCCCGAGATCACCACGGAGTTCGGGCCGTTGACCGCGGCGATGCCCACGGATCCCTCGTGGCCGCTGAGCAGCGCGGTGACCTCCTCGACGCCCGCGCGCACCGCGAACATCGCGCCGCCGACGGGCAGCGCCTGCATCAGCCGGCCGCGCACCTCGACCAGTCGGACCGCGTCGGGCAGCGACAGCGCACCACCGACGTGCGCGGCGACGATCGCGCCCACCGAGTGCCCCAGCACGTGGTCCGGGCGCAGTCCCCAGTGCTCCACGAGCCGGAACAGGGCCACCTCCAGGGCGAACAACGCCGCCTGGGTGTATCGGGTCCCATCGAGCAGCCCCGTCTCGTCGGTGAACATCACCTCGCGCAGCGGGCGGTCCAGGTGGGGATCGAACAGCCCGCACACCTCGTCGAGCGCGTCGGCGAAGACCGGGTACGCGGCGAACAGGTCACGTCCCATGCCCACCCGCTGGCTGCCCTGGCCGGTGAACAGGAACGCCGTGCCACCGGCGGCCCTCGCACTGGCCCGCAGCACGTTCGGCGCGGTCCGGCCCTCGGCGAGCGCGGACAGCCCGGCCCGTAACTGCGCCCGGTCCTGCGCCACGATCGCGGCCCGCTGGTGAAACGCGGTGCGAGTGGTCGCCAACGAGAACGCGAGGTCGACCGGATCGGCGTCGAGTGCGGACAGCCGGCCGGCCATCTCGCGCAGCGCGTCGTCGTCCTTGGCGCTCAGTACGACGGGCGCGACGCCGGGTGCCGGACGCGCCGGCAGCGGACCCTCGTCGGGCGTCGGCTCCTGGAGGATCACGTGCGCGTTGGTTCCGCTGATGCCGAACGAGGACACGCCGGCGCGGCGGGGCCGGCCGGACGAAGGCCACGGCACGGCCTCGCGCAGCAGTGCGATGCCTCCCGCCGACCAGTCCACATGCGGCGACGGAGCGTCCACATGGAGTGTCTTCGGCAGCGAACCCTGCTGCATGGCGGTGATCATCTTGATGATTCCGCCGACTCCGGCCGCGGCCTGTGCGTGCCCGATGTTGGACTTCAGCGATCCCAGCCACAGTGGACGTCCGGCCGGCCGGTCCTGCCCGTAGGTGGCCAGCAGGGCCTCGGCCTCGATCGGGTCGCCGAGGGTGGTCCCGGTGCCGTGCGCCTCCACCGCGTCGACCTCGTGGGCGGCCAGCCCGGCGCCGGCGAGTGCCTGGCGGATCAGGCTTTCCTGGGCCGCGCCGTTGGGTGCGGTGAGCCCGTTGCTCGCGCCGTCGGAGTTGATCGCCGAACCGACGAGGACGGCGTGCACCCGGTGGCCGTTGCGCCGCGCGTCGGACAGCCGCTCCAGGACCAGTACGCCCACGCCCTCAGCCCATGCGGTGCCGTCGGCGCTCGCCGAGAAGGGCTTGCAGCGGCCGTCCGGTGAGAGCCCGCGCTGGCGGCTGAACTCCACGAACATGCCCGGGTTCGACATGACCGTGGCACCACCGGCGAGGGCCAGCGTGCACTCGCCCTGGCGCAGCGCCTGCGCCGCCAGGTGCACGGCCACCAAGGACGAGGAGCACGCGGTGTCCACGGTGACCGCCGGACCGAGCAGTCCGAGCGTGTAGGCGACCCGGCCGGACATGACGCTTGGCGTGCTGCCCGTCAACCGGTAGCCCTCGGAGCCGCTGTCGGCGGCGTGCAGGCGGGGACCGTAGTCCTGGGAGGTCGCGCCGACGAACACCCCGGTGCGGCTGCCGCGCAGGGTCGTCGGGTCCGTCCCGGTCCGCTCGATGCCTTCCCAGGACACCTCCAGCAGCAGGCGCTGCTGCGGGTCCATCGCGGCGGCCTCGCGTGGGCTGATGCCGAAGAAGTCGGCGTCGAACCGGTCTGCGTCGTGCAGGAAGCCGCCGTGCCGGGCGTAGGAGGTGCCCGGCCGGTCCGGGTCGGGGTCGTAGAGCCGCTCGACGTCCCAGCCCCGGTTGGCGGGAAGCGGCGTGATGGCGTCGCGGCCCTCGCTGACCAGACGCCACAGGTCGTCCGGCGAGCGCACGCCGCCCGGGTAGCGGCAGGCCATGCCCACGACCGCGATCGGGTCGTCCGCAGTCGCCGTCGTGGTCGCCGCCGTCGGGGACGTGGTCGGGGACGTGGGCTCGGACGGCCGGGTGCCGGCCAGCTCCTGGCGCAGGAAGCCCGCGAGCTCTGCCGGCGTGGGGTACCGGAACATCAGGCGGTACGTCAGACGCAGGCCGGTGGCCCTGCTCAGGCCGGCGCTGATCTGTGTCAGGCCGACGGAGTCGACCCCGAGGTTCTCGAAGGTCAGGTCCGGGTCGATCGACTCGCCGGTGACAAAACCCAGTTCGAGCGCGACGTGGGTCCGCACCAGCTCCAGCAGGTCCCGCGGCGCGGCCTGCGGCGCGGGCGCGTTCTCGCCCACCCAGTGCCGCTGCCTGGTGAAGGCGTACGTGGGGAGGTCGGTGAACCGGGCCGGTTCACCGGTCAGCCCGGCCAGCCACTCGATCCCGGTGTCGGCGGGCGGTCGCCCGTCCGCGAGGTCGGCCAGCGCGCGCCGGTACTCCGCGAGGCCCGGGCCACGTACCACGGCACGGTGCTCGAAGACCGTTCTGGTCAGGGCGAGCGACAGCCCGACAGCCTGCGGTTCGGCGTCGGGACGGGCGTCCAGCCAGGACAGCAGGGCGGACGCCTGGGCGGGCAGAGCATCCGGTGCGGGTGCCGAGATCAGCCACGGCACGTCGCCTTCGGACCGGCTGAGCGGAGTGACGTCACGTGCCGGGGGTTCGGCGAGCACGAGGTGGCAGTTCGTCCCACCCATGCCGAACGAGCTCACCCCGGCCAGCAACGGCCGCTCGGAACGCCACGCACCCAGTTCGCTCTGCACGCGCAGGCGCAGCTCGGACAGCGGGATGTCCGGGTTCGGCTGCTCGAAGTGGAGGCTGGGCGGCAGCTGCCGGTGCCGGATGCTCAACACCACCTTGAGCAGCCCGGCGATGCCTGCCGCGCCCTCCAGGTGGCCGATGTTGGTCTTGGCCGAGCCCACCAGCAGCGGGTGACGGGCCGAGCGGTGCTCGCCGAGTGCCGCCCCGAGCGCCCGCGCCTCGACGGGGTCGCCGACCCTGGTGCCGGTGCCGTGCAGTTCGACGTACTGCACGTCCGACGCGTCGACGCCCGCCTGGCGGTGCGCCTGTTCGATGACCTGACGCTGGGCGACCGCGCTGGGCACGGTCAGCCGGCTGTCGCCGCCGTCGTTGTTGACCGCACCACCGAGAATGAGGCTGTGGATCTCGTCGCCGTCGGCGAGCGCGTCGGACAGCGTTTTGAGCACCACCAGCGCGCCGCCCTCACCACGCACATAGCCATTGGCCCGCGCGTCGAAGGTGAAGCAGCGGCCCTGCGGTGACAGTCCGCCGAACCGGGCCGCCCCCAGGGTGGTCTCGGCAAGGATGTTGAGGTTCACCCCGCCGGCGAGGGCTGTGGTGGACTCGCCCCGGCGCAGGCTCTCACAGGCCAGTTGCACGGCGACCAGCGAGGACGACTGCGCGGTGTCCACGGTCATGCTGGGGCCGCGCAGCCCGAACGTGTGCGAGACGCGGTTGGCCATGACACCTCGGCCGATGCCCGCCATCGTGTGCTGGTCGATGGCGTCCGGACCGGAACTCAGCAGCACGGTGGCGTAGTCGTCCCACATCGCCCCCACGTACACACCCGTCGCGGTGCCCCGCAGCCGCGACGGCACGATGCGGGCGTGTTCCAGAGCCTCCCAGCTCAGTTCCAGCAGCAGCCGCTGCTGCGGGTCCATCGCGGCGGCCTCACGGGGGGAGACACCGAAGAACGCCGCGTCGAAGGAGGAGATGTCGTCGAGGAAGGCGCCGAAACGATGGGGCAGCGCGGAGCCGGGCCAGCGGTCCGGCGGCGCTTCCCCCACCGCGTCCACGCCGTCGCGCAACAGCTGCCAGTACTGGTGGGGCGTGGAGGACTTCGGGAGCCTGCACGACATCCCCACCACCGCGATGGGTTCGCCGGGCCCGGTGCGGGGGTTCGGGTCGCTCGTCGCCATCACGCCACCGTCTCCCGGTCCGGATCCGAAGCGGGCGAGGAGCCGGGCCGCACCGGTGGTGGCGCCATCATGTGCAGGCGCCGGTGCGCGATGCGCCACGCCGTGCCCTCGCGGTGCAGCAGGTCCACGTAGTTGCCGAGCCTGCGCAGGTCGAACCGTCCGTCGAGGTAGCGGCCCGTGACGGTGAAGATCGAATACACCTCGGCCGTGTCCTCGCTCAGCCTGGTGACCAGCAGGTTGGACGTGGCGTGCCGGGAGTGGACGCCCACCGTTTCCCGGTTGTGCCGCCACAGTGCCGCCAGTCCGGCGGTGATCTGGTCCCGGGTGCGGACCGCGGCGGGAAAGCCCTCGGGGGCCGGATCCATCTCGAAGAGCGCGTCCGCCGTGTAGAGGGTGCCAAGCGTCTCGAACTCGCCGGAGTCGAACAGCAGCCCGGCCGCGACGACGACATCGGTGACTGCGGCTCGCTGGACCAGGGTCCGGGGGTCGAGCTGATCCATGTCGCCCGGCTGGATCCATCCGGTGTCGGTCACGAAGTCCTCCTGAAATCGTCGTTCTGGTGGAGCGCGGACAGCCAGGACCACACCGCTGCCGCCGTGGTGTCGGAGTGATCGCCGACCATCGTGCAGTGGTCGCCGGGGACCTCACCGGCCTCGTGGCCGAACGGCCAGTGCGAACGCCAGTCCGTGACGGCCGGCTCGTCCGGCGAGCCCGGCACGCAGTCCCGCGGCCGCAGGAACAAGGTCCGTGCGGTCACCGGCCCCGGCCGCCAGTCGCGGAACATGCGCCGGTAGGTGCCGAACGCGGTGATGGCGGTCAGGTCCGGCCTGGCGAAGGTCTCCCGGCGCACCACGAGTTCGTAGTTCATGGCCCGGCGCAACGCCGGAGACATCCCGTCGGGCAGGTAGGTGTCCAACAGCACCAGCGCCGACGGCCGTACGCCTGCCGCCTCCAGTCCTTCGGTCACCGCGTGCGCGAGCCAGCCGCCGGACGAGTAGCCGAGGACGACGACCGGCGCGTCGCCACGAGCGCGCAGCACCTGCCGGACGAGCACACCGACGAGCGCGTCGACCGAGGACGCCAGCGGTTCACCGGCCCGGTAGCCCGGCACCGGGACCACCGCCAGCTCGGTACGGCCCCGGAAGTAGTCGGCCAGCCTGGCGAACTGGATCGCCGGCTCGACCGGTGCGAACGGCGGGAACGCGAACAGGGTGGGACCGTGTCCGCCGCGAGCCATCCGTACGAGGGGGGCGAGATCGAAGCCGGCGGGATCGTCGTAGGTCTCCCGCAGGCCCGCCGCACCGACGCACAGGGACTCGATCGCCTCCATCTTGCCCTGCAGAGCCAGTTTGCTGTACAGGGCGTGCAGCCCGCTGCCCTCGTCGGACGCGGTGCCCGGACCGGCCACCGCGTCCGCGCGCAGCAGCGTGGTCAGGTGCTCGGCCAGCGCGGCCGGGGTCTCGTGGTCGTAGATCAGGCCGGTGGGCAGCCGGCGGTCGGTCACCTCGGTCAGCCGGTTGCTCAGTCCGACCGCACGCAGCGAGTCGAACCCCAGCTCGCGGAACGGCCGTTCGGGCCCGATCGCGTCGGGTGAACCGTGACCGAGCTCGGCGGCGACCTGCTCCCGCACGATGCCGAGCAGCGTGTTCCGCTGCCCTTGACCGGATTGGCCGGCCAGTCTCGAGCGCAGGTCCGAACGGGCGGAGGGGCTGTCGGCAGCGGGTCGCGGGATCAGGGCGGCGATCAACGGACGGGGACGGGCCGCTGTGTATGCGGTCGCGAACCGGGCCCAGTCCACGTCGGCGACGACCGGCGTCGGGGTGCAGCCCGCCACGGCCCGGTGCAGCGCCCGTAAAGCCGCGTCGGGGTCCATCGGCCGCAGGCCCCGGGCGGCGTACCGGTCGCCGGCCCCTTCGGCCATGCCGGGTCCCGCCCACACGCCCCACGCGATCGAGGTGGCGGCCAGGCCGCGCGCATGCCTTCGTTGCGCCAAGGCGTCGAGGGCCGCGTTGGCCGCGCAGTAGCCGGCCTGTTCGCCGCTGCCCCACGTACCGGCGGCCGACGAGAACAGGATGAAGGCGTCGAGATCGTCCTCGGCGGTCAGTTCGTCGAGCAGGGCGGCCCCGGCCGACTTGGCCGACATCACCTCGGTGAGCTGCGCGAGGCCGGTCCGCGCGATCGGTGTGGCGGGCTGCGCGGTCCCCGCGGTGTGCACGACGGCCCGGACCGGGCGGCCATCGGCGCGCAGGCCGGCCAGCACCGAGGCGATCCGCTCGCGGTCGAGCACGTCACAGGCCACGAGGGTGACCTCGGTGCCCAGTGCGGTCAGCTCGTCGTGGAGTGCTTGTGCGCCCGGTGCGTCCGGGCCGCGCCGGCTGAGCAGGACCAGATGCTCCGCTCCCTCGCCCGCCAGCGAACGGGCCACGTGCTTCCCGAGCCCGCCGGTGCCGCCGGTGACCAGCACGGTGCCGGTGGGCCGCCACGGCTGCCGGCCCCGGGGGACGGGCGTGCGGGTGAGGCGGCGGGCGTGGCTGCCCGACGGCCTGATCGCCACCTGGTCCTCGCCGCGGTCGAGGGCGAGCACATCCGCGAGGGCGGCCAGGTCCGCCTCGTCCGGTGTGCAGGGCAGATCGACCAGCCCTCCCCATCGATCCGGGTGCTCCAGTCCCACCACCCTCGCCAGCCCGGCGACCGCAGCGCCCGCAGGACTCGTGACCGCCTCCCCGGACACCGAGGCCGCACCGGCGGTGACGCACCACAGTGGTGCGGGGATGCCCGCGTCACCGAGAGCCTGTGCCAGGACCAGGGTGGCGGCCAGGCCCCTCGGCACGCCGCCGAGTGCGGGAAGTGGCTCTTCGGCGTCGCTGAGCAGGGAGACGACCCCGGTCGGCTCCGTGGGCAGCGCACCGATCCGTCGGGCCAGCTCCGGCCGGTCGAGGTCCGTGACCGCCAGCCGCGACACCGTTGCACCGGCGGCGGTGAGGGCCGAGGCGACAGCGCCGCCCGAACCGTCCTCCGGGACCACGAGCAACCAGGTTCCGCCGAGGCGCGGGGCCGGGTGTGCTGTCGGCAGCGGCTCCCAGCCGATCCCGTAGTGCCAGTCCGGCCCGTCGTCGGCGGGCGCGGCGTACGTGAGTGTTGAGTTGAGCCAGTACGGGTCGCGCTGGAACGCGTACGTGGGCAGCTCGACGTGCGGACGCCGACCGCCGGCGGCCCCGCTCGGCGCGGGCGCCGGGCCGCCCCGCACGAACAGCCGGGCCAACGCCCGCTCGAACGTGTCGACCTGGCCTTCGTGGCGGCGCTGCGTGGCCACGAACACAGCACGCCGGGAGTCCTGCACGCAGTCCTGCGCCAGCGAGGACAGCACCGCGTCCGGGCCGATCTCCAGGTAGGCGTTGACGCCACTCGCGTCAAGCGCGCGCACGGCATCGGCGAACCGCACCGTGCGGCGCACGTTGTCCAGCCAGTACTCCGGTCTGCCCAGGTCCTTTCCCGACACGGCACGACCCCAGGTCGTGGACACGAACCCGGTGGCCGGCTCGCCGAAGGACACCCCGGACAGCACCTCGGCGTACCGGTCGAGCATGGGGTCGATCAGGGCCGAGTGGAACGCGTGCGTCACCGAGAGCCGCGAGGTCTTCCAGCCCCGGGCGGACACGGCGTGCTCCACGAGGGCGACGTCGTCCGCGGCGCCGGACACCACCACCGACTCGGGGCCGTTCACCGCGGCGATGTCCACCGGCCGGCCCAGGTCTGCGAGCACCGCCAGCACCTCGGGCTCGCCCGCGCGCACCGCACTCATGACCCCGCCGCCCGGCAGCTCCTGCATCAGGGACCCGCGTGCCGCCACCAGCCGCGCCGCGTCCGGAAGGGACAGCACGCCGGCCACGTGCGCGGCGGAGATCTCGCCGAGCGAGTGCCCCAGCACGTAGTCCACCGTCCGGCCCAGCGACTCGTACAGCCGGTACAGCGCCACCTCGACGGTGAAGAGCGCGGGCTGTGCGAAGCCGCTGAGGTCGAGCGCGGCCGCCTCGGCGGTGCCGGGCTCGGCGAAGACCACCTTGCGCAGCGGGGTCGGCAGGAGAGCGTCGAACCAGTCGCACAGCGCGTCGAACGCCTCGGCGAACACGGGGTACCGCTCGTACAGCTCACGCCCCATGCCGGGCCGCTGCGAGCCCTGTCCGGTGAACAGCGCCGCCGTCCGGCCCCGTCCCGCCACCCCGGTGACCACCGCGTCGACCGGTGTCCCCGCGGACAGCGAGCCGAGACCCGCCAGCAGTTCACCCCGGTCGAGGCCGGTGACCACGGCCCGGTGGTCGAACAGCGTCCTGCTCGTGATCAGCGCACGGGCCACATCGGGGACGGTCAGTCCCGGGCGTGCGGTCAGGTGGGCGTGCAATGCCGCCGCCTGCGCGCGGAGCGCGGGCTCGCTCTTCGCCGACACGACCCACGGCAGGCGGCCGGCCGGCTCCTCGGCGGGGACCTCGGCGGCGGCGGGTGCGGGCGGCGCCTCTTCGAGTACGACGTGGGCATTGGTGCCGCTGATGCCGAACGAGGACACCGCGCTCCGCCTGGGCCTGCCGGTCTCGGGCCAGGGCCGCTGATCGCGCAGCAGCTCCACCGCGCCGGCGGACCAGTCGACATGGGACGACGGCTGCACGACGTGCAGGGTGCGGGGCAGTACGCCGTGTCGCATGGCCTGCACCATTTTGATCACGCCGGCCACTCCGGCCGCGGCCTGGGTGTGGCCGATGTTGGACTTCACCGACCCCAGGTACAGCGGCCGGTCCGTCGGCCGGTGCTGCCCGTAGGTGGCCAGCAGAGCCTGCGCCTCGATCGGGTCGCCGAGGCTGGTTCCGGTGCCGTGGGCCTCGACCGCGTCCACGTCCGCGGGAGACAGGCCCGCGTTGGCCAGCGCCTGCTGGATCACCGCCCGCTGCGCCGCACCGCTCGGCGCGGTGATCCCGTTGGACGCGCCGTCCTGGTTGCCGGCGGTGCCCCGCACCACGGCCAGCACCGGGTGTCCGAGCCGCTGAGCGTCGGACAGCCGCTCCACCAGCAGCAGGCCGGCGCCCTCGCCCCAGCCGATGCCGTCGGCGGTGTCGGCGAACGCCTTGGACCGCCCGTCCGCCGCCAGGCCGCCCTGCCGGGCGAACTCGACGAGCGGGGCCGGCGACCCCATCACCGTGACTCCGCCCACCAGCGCCAGGTCGCACTCGTGGGCCCGCAGCGAACGGACCCCCAGGTGCAGGGCGACCAGCGAGGAGGAGCACGCGGTGTCCACGGTGACGGCGGAGCCCGCCAGCCCGAGGGTGTAGGAGATCCGGCCGGACAGCACGGACATCGAACTGCCGGTGACCGCGTCGCCCTCCGACTCGTCGAAGGTGCCCATGGTGCTGGGCGCGTAGCCGGTGAACGCGCCGCCGACCAGCACGTCGGTCCGGCTGCCGCGCAGGGTCGACGGGTCGATGCCCGCCCGCTCGATGGCCTCCCAGGCGGTCTCCAGCAGTAATCGCTGCTGGGGGTCCATCCCCAGCGCCTCCTTCGGCGACACCCCGAAGAAGTCCGCGTCGAACTCGCCCGCGTCGTGGAGGAATCCGCCCTGGTCGGGTCCGATGCCGGGTGGCCGCCAGCCGCGGTCGGCCGGGAACGCCGAGATGGCATCGGTGCCGGTGGTGACCAGCTCCCACAGCCGTTCCGGCGAGTCGGCGCCGCCGGGATAGCGGCATGCCATGCCGACGATCGCCACGGGTTCCAGTGGGCGGGCCTCGGCATCGGCGAGCAGTTGCCGGGTGTGGTGCAGCTGTGCGGCGGTCTCTCGCAGGAGGTGCCGGAGACGGTCGTCGTTGGACACGGACACTCCTCGGTCGGTGGGTTGGCCGGGTGGAATCAGGAGATGCCGAAGTTGTCGTGCAGGTACCGGAACATCTCCTCGTCGCCGGCCCCGTCCGGGATCACCCCGGCCACCGCATCGCCGGGGGCGGCCGCGGTCCAGTTCGTCACCAGAGCGGACAGGCGAGCGGTCACCCGGGCTCTCGCCTCGGCCGTGAAGGGAGTGGTGTTCAGACTGGCTTCCAGACGGTCCAGTTCGGCGAAGGTGGCCACCGGCAGGCCGGTGTCGTCCGCCGGCGCGAGTTCGGAGTGCAGCCGGCGGGCGAGGACCTGCGGGGTCGGGTGCTCGAAGACCACGGTGGTCGGCAGCCGCAGGCCGGTGGCGGCGTTGAGGCGGTTGCGCAGTTCGACGGACATCAGCGAGTCGAAGCCCAGGTCGCGGAAGCTGCGGTCGGGCTCGACCGCTTCCGGTTCCGGTTGCCGCAGCACGCCCGCGGCGCGCTCACGCACCAGGTCGAGCAGGATGTCCTCCTGCTCGGCGGGGGAGTGCCCGGCCAGCCGTTCCCGCAGCGGCGCCGGCCGGTCCACGTCGTCGCCGCGCGGACCGTCGGCGAAGTTCGCGACCAGGGGGCTCGGCCGCAGGGCGGTGAACGCGGGGATGAAGAGCGACCAGTCCAGGTCCGCCACCACCGATGTCGCCGCGCCGTCCTCGACGGCCCGACTCAGCGCGGTGATCGCCGGCTCGGGGGCCATGGCCCTGACCCCGAGCCGGTCGAACAGCTCCCGCAGTTCGTCCGGCGTGTCCGACAGACCGGTCTCGGTCCAGCCGCCCCAGGCGATCGACGTGGCCGCCCGCCCGTTCGCGCGGCGCTGTTCCGCCAGGGCGTCGAGAAAGGCGTTCGCCGCGCTGTAGGCGGCGTGGCCGGCGCCGCCCAGCACCCCGGAGAGCGACGCCATCAGTACGAAAGCGTCCAGCGGGGTGTCCGCGAGGACGGCGTCCAGGTTCGCCGCGCCCACGGCCTTGCCCGAGACCACTTCGGCGAACTCCGCCACCGTCGTCGCCGAGGCCGGCGCGTAGGCGCCGCTCACGGCCGCGGCGTGCACCACCGCGCGCAGCGGTGACTCCTCGGGAACACGGGCGAGCACCTCGGTGAGGCCCGCGAGATCGGCGGTGTCGCAGGCCTCGAACGCGACCGTGGCGCCGAATCCGGCCAGTTCCGCGGCCAGTTCGCCGGCGCCGGGGGCCTGGGCACCCCTGCGGCTGAGCAACACCACGTGCCGGGCGCCGTGCCGGGCCGCCCACCGGGCGACCCGTGAGCCCAGCGCACCCGTGCCGCCGGTCACCAGGACGGTGTCCCGCGGCCGCCACGGCTCGCCGTCGCGCTCCGGAGCACCGGCCCTGACCAGTCTGCGGGCCATCGCGCCCGACGCCGTCAACGCGATCTGGTCCTCACCGGTCCCGCCCGACAGGACGCCGGTCAGCCGTGCCTCGGCGGAGGGTTCGGGCACCGCGGGCAGGTCCACCAGGCCCGCCCACAGCCTCGGGTGCTCCTGCGCCACCGCCAGTCCGAGGCCCCAGACCTGGGCCTGGGCGGGACTGGGTGCCCGGCCGTGGGCCGATGTCGCACCCCAGGTCAGGCACCACAGCCTCGCCGTGGTCCGGGCCGCCGTCATGGCTTGGACCAGAGCCAGCGTCAACGCCACACCGGTGGGGAGCGCGGGGTGGTCCGGGTGGGGTTCCTCGGCCAGTGCCAGCAACGACACCGCCCCGGCGACCGTCTGCGGGTCGCCCACCGCGTCCCGGAGCAGTTCGGCGATCCGTTCGCGGTGCGCGTCGTTCACCGACAGCGTCACCGTCCTGACAGCCGCGCCGCTGCCCACCAGGTGCGCGAGCACCGCACGGACCCGTTCGTCCTGCTCGTGCGCCGCCGGTACGACGACCACCCACGCGCCCTGCGGGGCCTGCGTGCCGGTCGGCGCCAATGGCGTCCAGGCCACCCGGTACCGCCACGAGTCCGCAACAGCCTTCTCCTCGGCCTGTCGGCGCCAGGAGGCGAGGGCGGGCAGGGCCGCCTGGAGCGGGGTGTCGGCCGCGACTCCGAGCAACCGGGTCAGCGCGGGCAGGTCGCCACGGTCCACCGGGTCCCAGAACGGCCGGGTCACCGCGTCCGCCGTCGTCGCCGCGGGCACGGTCTCCTCCCGCCCGCCCTCGTCGGCCAGCCAGTAGCGCTCCCGCTGGAAGGCGTAGGTCGGCAGGTCGACGAGCTCGGCGTCGGTGAAGGCGGGGCGCCAGTCGACGGCACCGCCACGGACGTGGACCTCGGCCACGGCGGACAGGAACTGCTCCCGACCGCCGTGGCCGCGCCGCAGCGTGCCGATGACGGCGGCCTCCCGGCCCGACTCGTCGATCAGGTCCTGCACCCCCGTCGTCAGCACGGGCTGCGGGCTGACCTCCACGAACAGACCGTGCCCCGCGTCGAGCAGGGCGCGCACGGCGGCGTCCAGCCTGACGGGCCGGCGCAGGTTGTCGTACCAGTAAGCGGCGTCCAGGCCTGAGGAGTCCCGCCGTCCGCCGGTGACCGTTGAGTAGAAGGGGATCCCGGCCGTGCCGCGCGGCGTGATGCCCGCGAGGGATGTCTCGATCTCCTCCCGGAGCATGTCGGCGTGCCCCGAGTGTGCGGCGAAGTCCACTCCCGGGACGCGCCAGCGCAGCATGCCCCGGCGGGAGACTTCACGCTCGAACTCCTGAAGGGCGTCGGCGTCGCCGGACACCGTCACCGCTGTCGGCCCGTTGACCGCCGCGACCCACAGGCGCTCGCGCCACGGTTCGAGCAACTCCGCCGTCTCCTCGACCGACGCCACCATGGAGAGCATTCCGCCCAGGCCGCACAGCCGCCGCAGCGACTTGCTGCGCAGGGCGACCACGCGCGCCGCGTCCCGCAGGGACAACGCCCCCGACACGCAGGCGGCCGCGATCTCGCCCTGGGAGTGCCCGACGACGGCCGCGGGCGTCACACCGTACGAGAGCCACAGCTCCGCCAGGGACACCATGGTCGCGAACAGCACCGGTTGGAGCACGTCCACCCGGTCCACTCCCGGCGCGCCGTCGGCACCCCGCACCACGTCCAGCACCGACCAGTCGACGTATTCGCCGACCGCAGTGGCGCACTCGGCCAGCCGGGTGGCGAACACCGGTTCCGTGTCGAGCAGTTCGCGGGCCATCCCCTCCCACTCCGTGCCCTGTCCGGGGAAGACCAGGACCGGTCGCCGTGCTGCTTCCGCGCAGTGCCCCTGGGTGAGGCCGGCACCCCGCCCCGACTGCTCGGCCAACGCGCTCAGACCGTCCAGAAGGGACGTCCGGCCGGTCCCGAGTACGACGGCGCGGTGGTCGTGGGTGGTGCGGGTCACCGCGAGCGTATGGCCGACATCGGCCGGGTGCGGGTCGTGCTCGAGCACGTGCGCACGCAGGCGCTCGGCCTGGGCGCGCAGCCCCGCCCGTGAGCGGGCCGAGAGCACCCAGGGCACGACGACGTCCGGTGTGCGCCGTTCCTTGTCCGAAGCCGTCGGCGCCTGTTCGAGCACGACATGGGCGTTGGTGCCGCTCACTCCGAACGACGAGACGCCGGCCCTTCGTGGCCCGTCCGTCTCCGGCCACGCCCGCGTGGTGGTGAGCAGGCGGACCGCGCCGCCGGACCAGTCCACCCGGTCGCTGGGTTCGTCCACGTGCAGCGTGCCGGGCAGCACTCCGTGCCGCATCGCGAGCACCATCTTGATCACACCGGCCACGCCCGCCGCCGCCTGCGTGTGACCGAGGTTGGACT
Source organism: Streptomyces sp. NPDC002588 (assembly GCF_040295925.1). Taxonomy (NCBI): domain Bacteria; kingdom Bacillati; phylum Actinomycetota; class Actinomycetes; order Kitasatosporales; family Streptomycetaceae; genus Streptomyces; species Streptomyces sp. NPDC002588. The sequence goes on along the minus strand of NZ_JBEOWF010000021.1, from coordinate 90,876 downwards.
TGACCGAACCCAGCCACAGCGGCCGGTCGGCCGGCCGGTTGCGGCCGTAGGAGGCCAGCAGCGCCTGTGCCTCGATGGGGTCGCCGAGCCTGGTGCCCGTGCCGTGCCCCTCCACCGCGTCGATGTCGTTCACCGACAGGCCGGCCGCGGCCACCGCGGCCTCGACGACCTGCTGCTGCGCCGTCCCGTTCGGAGCGGTGATGCCGTTGGACGCGCCGTCGGAGTTGACCGAGGAGCCGCGGAGTACGGCCAGCACCCGATGTCCGTTGCGTCGCGCGTCCGACAACCGTTCCACCAGCAGCGCGCCGACCCCCTCGCTCCAGCCGGTTCCGTCGGCCGCGGCCGCGAAGGACTTGCAGCGCCCGTCCGGCGCGAGGCCGCCGTGCTGGGCGAACACGGAGAAGGTGGTCGGGGTGGACATCACCGACACCCCGCCGGCCAGCGCCAGATCGCACTCGCCCGCGCGCAGGGACTGAGCCGCCAGGTGCAGGGCCACCAGAGACGAGGAACAGGCCGTGTCCACGGTCATCGAAGGGCCGCGCAGACCGAAGGTGTAGGAGATGCGCCCTGAGACGACACTGCCCGAGGCCCCGGTGATGAGGTGCCCCAGGAGAGGGGTCGGCACGGGGAACGCGGAGAGGGCGTAGTCCGAGCCCATCATCCCGGCGAACACCCCGGTGCGGCTGCCCCGCAGCGAAGCGGGGTCGATCCCCGCTCGTTCGAAGGTCTCCCAGGCGATCTCCAGCAGTAACCGCTGCTGCGGATCCATCGCAAGTGCCTCGCGCGGTGCGATGCCGAAGAAGCCGGCGTCGAACTGGTCGGCACCGGCCAGGAAACCGCCGCGGCGGACGTGGGCAGCCGCGGGTTCACCTGGTTCACCGGGTTCACCGGGTGCGGCGGTGCTCGGCGACGCGAGCGGCCAGCCGCGGTCGGTCGGGAAGTCCGAGACGACGTCCCGGCCCTCGGTCACCACTCGCCACAGGTCTTCCGGTGACTCCACCCCGCCGGGGAAGCGGCAACTCATCCCGATGATCGCGACCGGTTCCCGCTGACGCTCCTCGGTCGCCCGCAGGCGTTCGGTGGTCAGGTCGAGTTCCGCGGTGACCCGCTTGAGGTAGTCAAGCAGTTTGTCGTCGCCTACCATCCGCGCCCTCCTGGAAGTCGAACAAGGAAATCGCAAGCAGAGAAACAATGCCTCGGCAGCAGAAAAGCAACGCCTCGCAAGCAGGGAAAGCAATACATTGACAACGACGTCACCTTGACATTGAGGATCGCGGTGAAAGTCAGGTGGTGAGGAGCGTGAGCGTGCCGTTCTCCGCACCAAAGGGAAGTCGTTTCCAGAAAAGGGCAGCCCAACGGAATCAAGCGTGCGAGAGTCCGGCTCGGCACCCCTAAAGGGCACCTCACCAGCAGTTTCGCCAGCGCAGGGTCATCGCACCGATGCCTGGGTGACGACTTGCAAAGAGTCTGCGGACGATCGGCCGTCACGTCAATCGACCTCTCCACGTTTAAATTCGTGTCACCCGAGATCGGGGCGGAAAATTGGGATAAACCATTGCCTCCGACTCCGTGTGAGCCATCTCACCCTTATTGATCCGCCCTTAAGTGCTGCTAGCATCGATCGAGTTCGCCCTCGGTATTGGGCCGTAATCGAACGCGATTATCGGAGGCGCATGTGGCGGCTGATTGCCAGGAACGTCCGGTTGCCGTTCTGGGTGCGGGTGTGATGGGGATGGGCATCGCGACAACCGTGCTGGGCAGCGGCCTGCCGGTCGTGCTGCTCGATGTCGAACAAGGTGTGCTGGACCGGGCCGAGCGCACGATCGAGACCCAGTTGCGGCACGCGCGGATGATGGACGCGCTGCCCCCCGACCGCGCGCCGGGTCGGCTCGTGACCACCACGTCGATGAGTGCGCTGGCCGGTGCACGCGCCGTGGTCGAGGCCGTCGTCGAGCACCAGGCCACCAAGGTCGAGGTCCTCACCGACGTCGCCGGCTTCGTCGACGCCGACACCCCCCTGATCTCCAACACCTCGGGCATCCCGATCGACGTACTCGCCGATCGACTGCCAAGGCCACGGCAGCTGATCGGCACACACTTCATGAACCCGGCGTACCTCATCGACCTGGTCGAGGTGATCCGGGGCCCCCGCACGGACGAGGCGACGGTGACCGCGGTCACCTCACTGCTGGCCGCCCTGAACCGCCGGGCCGTCGTGGTGCGCGACTCCCCGGGGTTCGTCACCAGCAGGCTGTTGCACCCGATGCTCAACGACGCCGCGCGACTGGTCGACGAGGCAGTGGCCACGCCCGAGGATGTCGACACCCTGATGGTGGGGTGCCTCGGGCACCGAACCGGGCCGCTGCGCACCGCCGACCTGATCGGTCTCGACAACCTCGTCGACTCGCTCGCGGCGCTGTACGAGCGGACCGGCGAGCAGCGCTACCGACCGTGCGACCAACTGCTGGCGAAAGTCCGTGACGGCGACCTGGGCCGCAAGTCCGGCCGCGGCTTCTACGACTACAGGGAGGCACTCTCATGACGACGGACCAGGAACCGGGTACGGACTCGGGCGCCATCGAGGAGACGCTGAGGTCATACCTGGTGGGCAGACTCAAGACCGATGTGCTCGTGGACCAGGACCTGTTCGAGTCCGGTCTGGTGACCTCGATGTTCGCGATGGAGCTGGTCGTCCACCTGGAGAAGACCTTCGAGGTGTCGATCCTGGGTGGCAACCTGCGGCTGGCCAACTTCCGAAGCGTCCGGTCGATGGCAACGCTGGTGCGGGAGTTGCAAGCCGGTGAAAGCCGTGGCTGAACACCTCGCCGACGCTCGGACACTGGTCGGTGAACTCGTCGGCGACCGGGCCGACGCCTGGGACCTGGCCGGCGAGCTGCCGCTTCCGGTGCTGCGCGAGCTGGGCAGCCGGGGGGTGCTGTGCGCCCAGGTGTCGCCGGAATACGGCGGGCTCGGTCTGAGCAGCGCGGACAACGGCGAACTCACGGCGCACACCGGCAGCCTGTGCAGTTCCGTGCGGAGCGTACAGACCTCGCAGGGGATGGCGGCCTGGGCCATCGGGCGGTTCGGAGCCCCCGATCAGCGGCGCGCCCACCTGACGGAGCTGACGAGCGGCGGCCTCGCGGCCATGGCCTTCAGCGAGCCGGGCGCGGGCAGCGACCTGTCCGCCATCGAGACCCGCATCGAACCCGACGGCGACGAGGTCGTCGTGACGGGACGGAAGGTCTGGGTCACCGCGGCGGCCTACGCCGACCTGATCGTGGTCGTCGGCAGGTTCGGAACGGACGCGGCTGTCGTCGTGGTCCCCAGCACCGCGCGGGGCGTCCATGTGGAGCCCGTCCCGAACCCGGTCGGCTGCCGGGCCGCCGGGCACGCCGATGTCCTCCTCGACTCGGTTCGCCTGCCGGCCGGCGCGGTGCTCGGCGGCGGCGGCCAGGCACTGGCGATGGTGGTCACCACGGCGCTGACGTACGGGCGGATGTCGGTGGCCTGGGGATGCGTCGGCATCCTGCGTGCCTGCCTGCGCGAGTCCACCGCCCATGCCCGATCCCGCTCACAGTTCGGCAAGCCGCTCGCCGAACACCAGCTCGTGGCCAGGCGCCTCGCCGAACTTCTGGTGGCCGAACGGGTGGCGACCACCGCCTGCGAGCACGCCAGCGGGCGCTGGGACTCGGGTGATCCCGACCTGGTCGTCGAGGCGGTGCTGGCCAAGCACGTCAGCTCGGGCAACGCGACCAGGGGCGCGGCTTCGGCAGTGCAGCTGCTGGCTTCCCGCGCCGCACAGGACGGCACCCCGGTCGCGCGCGCGTACCGGGACGCCAAGCTCATGGAGATCATCGAGGGCACCACCGAGATCTGCCAGATCGTGCTCGCCCAGCATGCGATGGCAACCGCGGGGAGGAACCGTGGCTGACGGGACCGTACCGGTGAAGTGCCTGGTCTGGGACCTGGACAACACCCTGTGGCAGGGAACCCTCCTCGAGGACGACGAGGTCCGGCTGCCGGACGCGGTGCGCGACGTGATCGTCACCCTCGACTCGCGTGGCATCCTCCAGTCGGTGGCCAGCAAGAACGACCACGACCTGGCCTGGCAGAAGCTGGAGCGACTCGGGATCGCCGAGTACTTCCTGCTGCCCGCGATCGGCTGGGGACCGAAGTCCGACTCGGTACGCAGGATCGCCGACGAGCTGCGTTTCGCGCACACCGCCATCGCCTTCATCGACGATCAGCCCGCCGAGCGCGCGGAGGTCACCTACCACCTGCCCGAAGTACGCTGCTACTCGCACGAACAGGTGCTCGACCTGCCTGGCCTGCCCGAGTTCACGCCGGCCGCGGTGACCGAGGACTCCCGTCAGCGGCGCCGGATGTACCAGGCGAACTTCCGCCGGGCGGCCGAGCAGTCCGCCTTCACCGGCCCGGACGAGGACTTTCTCCGCTCGCTGGAGCTGGTCATGCGGATCGCCGGGGCGGAGAAGGAGGACCTGGCCAGGGTCGAGGAACTGACCCTGCGCACCAGCCAGATGAACGCGACCGGCGTGCACTACTCCGACTCGGCGTTGCGCGAGCTGTGCGACGATCCCGCGCACGACGTTTTGGTGATCAGCATGGCCGACCGGTTCGGTCCGCACGGTGCGGTGGGTGTGCTCCTGCTGGCGAGGAACGCCGAGTTCTGGCACCTCAAACTGTTGGCCACGTCTTGCCGGGTGGTGTCCTTCGGCGCCGGTGCCGTGATTCTGAACTGGCTGATCGGCCAGGCCTTCAAGGCAGGGGTGCACCTCGTCGCGGACCTACGGCAGACCGGGCGCAATCGGATGATGGAGATCGCCTACCGGTTCGCGGGGTTCACCACGGACCCGTGCACCTGTACGTCTGCATGCGGCACGCCGCCGGAGGCAGACGTACAGCGCCTGCACCTGGTACCGGACCACAGAAACGAACCGGCCACCATGCGGCTGGTGTCGGAGGGTCTGCCACCCGGCTGACAGCCCTTTCTCGGATTCCGCCGGCTCGGCGCTCCATGGCGGCTCGGTCGCCCGCCACGGGGTCGGCGTGTGAATGTGGCAGGCCGCCGGTGATGCGGACGGCTCCGGGCCGAGGCCGCCCGCAGCCCGCTCGCTCAACCGGGCGGGCACCGCGGGCCGGGAGGCGCACCGAGGCACGGTCGCGCAGGGCGATCCGGCAGCACCTGCCGCAGCGTTGGTGTGCTCCCTCGCGTCCGCCGCACTCGGCCATGCCCATCAGCACCGGATCCAGCCCCGGCCAGGACCTCCCCGCGTCGGGCCCCCGCCGCCCCCGTTCGGACCGGACCGGCCGGTGCACTCACGGAGATCAGCGGTCCCGGCCCGCCACCGCCCCTGATCCACGACCACGCCACATCGGCCGTGCCGGCCGCGTACCCGGACGCGGAGAGGAAGAGGACCACGTCATGACATCCACACCGACGGACACCCCATGGATCCGCCGCGGTCACCCGGCCCCGCCCGGCGCCGCCACCCTCGTGTGCTTCCCGCATGCCGGTGGCTCGGCCACGTCCTTCCACGCACTGTCCCGCACGCTGTCCGAGCGGCTGGACGTCGTGGCCGTGCAGTATCCGGGCCGGCAGGACAGGCATCGCGAACCGGCGATCGAGGACCTGCGGGAACTGGCCGACCAGACCTTCGAGGCACTCACCGAGGCCCTGGGGACCGAACGCCCGCTCGCACTGTTCGGCCACAGCATGGGGGCGTGCGTCGCCTTCGAGGTCGCCCGGCGGCTGGAAGAGAAGTCGGGCGTGGAGCCCATGGCCCTGTTTGTCTCCGGGCATCGGGCGCCTTCCCGGCACCGTACGGAAAATCTGCACCTGAAGGGGGACGACGCCCTGCTGCGGGAGATCCGCGCGCTGAACGGCACCGCACCGCAGGTGCTGGACGACGAGGACCTCGTCCGGCTGCTCCTGCCGTCCCTGCGCGCGGATTACAAGGCGGTCGAGAGCTACCGCGCCGTCCAGGGTGCCGCCGTCGGCTGCCCCGTCGTCGCCCTGACCGGCGACGCCGACCCGAAGACCTCGGTGGAGGAAGCCCGGGCCTGGCGGGAGCACACCACAGGTCCCTTCGACCTGAGGGTGTTCACCGGCGGCCACTTCTATGTGTCGGAGCACACCGAGGCCGTCGCCGACGTGCTGTCGCGGCACCTGGACCGGACGGAGTGATCGCCGTCCAGCAGATGCGTGTGGGCCCCCGCGTGCACGGCCGGCTGATACTGGTCGCCGACCGCCCGCTCACCCCGGTCGACCACCTTCTGCTCGGCCACGCGGCGTCGCTGATCGCCCTGGAGGCGGAGAAGCCTCTGCGCCTGCGGCGACGAACAGCACCGCGGGCATCCCCTGGCGGCCAAACTGTGGGGGCCCGTGATCGGCCCCCTCGTGGCAGTCGCCTCGTTCGTGTGTTCCATCGGCAACGTGCCGCTGGCGGTGGTGCTGTGGAAAGGAGGCATCAGCTGGAACTGCACCACGTGGCTCAACCTTGCCTTCCTCGTCCTCGCCGCCCTGCTCCTGGCGCGCTTCTGGCAAACCGGTGGGCGGGCCATGCTCCGCATGATGGGCGGTCCTCCCGAGACCGGGAACCACATGGGTGAACACCACCAGCACGGCAACACGCAGAGGGGGGCGTCCCAGACCACGACCGAGGCGTAGGTCTTTGCAGGCCGCCTCCAGCGCGGCAGCCGCCCGCCCCTTGGCCGAGCCGACCGGCCCATCGTCGATCGCGGCGAGTTCCTCACGATGCTCGGTTCGTGTGGACGCCAGGGTGGTCTGTCAGAAGCGGTCGGGCGTCTCGGCGCCGAGGTGCCTGGCCAGAAGGCGGTGCAGCAGCGTGCCCAGGCCGGCCTGCTCCTCGGCCGTCAGTCCGTCGAGCAGCGGGGTCTCGACCGAGCCGACGGCATGGTTCATCTCGCGCAGCAGCCGGCGGCCGGTTTCGGTGACGCGCAGTTCCGCGGTGCGGCCACGGCCTGCTGGAGTCACGCGGCGGACGGCGTCGGCTTGTTCGAGTTGGCGAACAGTGGCCTGCATGCTCTGCGCCGTGACTCCAGCCCTGCGCCCCAACGCACTGTAGGAGAGTCCGGGCTCGCGCGAGAGGTGGCCCAGGGCGCTGAGATGTCGCAGTGACAGCCCCTGGGCCTCGAGGGCGCGCTCGACCTCCTCCCGCACGATCCGCCCCAGGGCGAGCAGCAGCAGCGCGGGGCGTACTGGAGGTGGGCGCTCGGCCGGGTTGCTCGTCACCTGTCCCACCTTCCAGGGCCGGATGCGGGCAGCCGGCAGTTCTGGGCTGTTGAAAGGGGAATGCTATCGTCGACCGAGTTTAAGTCAGACTGAAACCGTGTGCCTGAGGATCCGCCGCGGCATGCGGGTGAAAAGGGGAGACACCGCCATGGCCAAATTCCTGCTCAGCATCCACGTGCTGGCGGCAATCCTGTTCATAGGACCGGTCACCATTGCGGCGAGCCTGTTCCCTCGTTACGCGCGCCAGGCACTGGCCGACGGCCCCGAGCAGCAGTCGGCCAAGGGTTCGGTCCAGCTGCTGCACCGGATTTGCCGGGTCTACTCGGTGGTCGGGATCACCGTCCCCGTCCTCGGGGTCGGCACCGCCGAGGTGATGGGCGTGATGGGCAGCGCCTGGCTCATCTCCTCCATGGCACTGACAGCTGTCGCCGCGATCCTGCTGGGCATCGCGGTGCTCGGCACCCAGGACGACGTGGTCACCCAGCTCGACAGGCCCGAACAAGCGTCGACCGACGCAGAGTCCCTGATCGCCCGGCTGCCCCGGCTGTCAATGATCACCGGCCTGTTTGCCCTCGCCTGGCTGATCGTGGTGGTCCTGATGATCGTCCGCCCTGGATCGACGACAGGCGCATGACGGCTCAGCCACCGCAGTGCCCCCGCTCAGCCGGTGGCTGTCGTTGTCCGGAACGCCCTGCCGCCCCGCAGCGGTCTGCACCCGGATCGCTCGGTCACGGCATGGACCGCAGGGGCGGGTGCTGGGTCGTTATCCCTGGAGGCTGGAGCAGCGGCGGAGGCTCGGGGCCGGGATCCTCGGTGACGACGACGCCGGCGGCCACGTGGTCGAAACCGGCCGGCCATCGAGTGTGTCCGCTGGCCAGCGCGCCGGTCAGACGTGCCTGAAGGAGGTCGGCCGTGCTCAGGTCGCAGCCACGCAGGTCGGCCAGGCGCAGATCCGCACGGCGGAAGACGGCACCGCCTGCGTCGGCCTTGCGCAGGTTCGCCTCACGCAGGTCGGCCTCGCTGAAGTCCGCGTCGCGCAAGTCGGTTTCGACCAGCCGGGCGCCACGGAGATCAGCCAGAACGCAACGGGCCCGGCGCAGGATCGCCGTCTTGAGGTCGGCGTGCCGCAGGTTGACCGAGACGAGAGACGCCTGCGTCAGGTTGGCGCGGTACAGGCCCGCCGCCTCCAAACAGGACCGGTCGAGGTTGACCTCGTGCAGCCACAGCCCGTCGCAGTCGGCCCGCCGCAGGTCCGTGACGCTGAGGTTGATCCAGGACTGCTCCCGGGGATGCAGCAACAGAACGCCGAGCCCGGTCAGCGCCACCTGGGCGTCGGCCGCACGAACCTCCAGCGGCACGACGTCGTTGATCGGCACGTCCGCCGCCGGAGCGCCCGGTGCGGTGGGCGGCCAGGGCAGGTGTGTACGCAGGTAAGCGGCCTGGATGGAGACGACGGCCTCACGGTCGCGGGCGGAGTGCTCCGCGATCCGCCACAGCGCGTGGAGGCCACCGATGCGGGTTTCCAGTTTGTCACTGCCGAGCTGATCGACGGCCCGGCTGAACCGGTCGGTGACATAGCCCTCCTGGGTGGCGCGCAAGCTGTCCTGGCTGACGCGCAGTTGACGCCAGGTGGCGTAGGCGCCGAACAGCACGACCATGCCGCCCACGGCCTGCAGAAGTGCCGTACGGACGTCGTTCACCGCTTGCAGCCGGTCATGTGCGGCGACGCTCGCACCGGCGAGATCGTGGTCGACCACCGCGCCCGGCAGGACGACGAGCACCGCGCCCAGAACGGCCGGCCCCGCTGTCCCGGCCAGCAGGGCCGCGACCGCACGATGCCCGACCAGCCGGTCACGCCACGGCCTGCGACCCCGGCCCGGTTCCCCCACACCCATGGGCATGGGAGCCTAGTAGAAATCCGAGACGGGACACAGGACTTACCCGCCTGGTGCGCGCCGGGCGTCGCGACCCCGCGGAGATCCATCAGAAGGGCCCTACGGGCCGACCGTGCCCTCGAAGCACTCCTGCGGGCCGCCTGCGGCGGGATCCAGGCAGGCGCGTACCACCTCGCCTGCCGTCACTGCCACCATCGGGGTGAAGAGGTAGCCTTCCGCGTCATATTTGTCGTGGACGGTGGCCGTTCTCGCCGGTCCGCCGGGGGCGGACACCTCGATGCGGTCGCCGATCCGGCTCCGCCAGATCCGGGCCCAGGCCGCCCCGCACCCCACGCTGTACCGGATCGCCAGTTGCTCGCCGGTGGCGGCCTGCCGGGAGCTGAGGTCGCGAGGAGTGTTCCCGCACCTCATGTTGTCGGGGCTCTCCCCGGCGCAGGACTTCCCGTGGCACCGGGGGGCCGTCGGCGACGCTTCGGGGATGGTGGCCGCGCCGGGCCACCGGTGGTTCAGGAGCGCGATCGCGGCCGCGGAGACCAGCACGAGCGCGATGACGCCCGCGTACGCCACGCGACCGCGGAGCCGTACCGCTGCCGTGGCTTCCGCCGCCGCCGGCGGCATCTCCGGCTCCGGTTCCATGTCCGGTCCGGGCTCGGGGAGTTCGACCGCACCCCGCTGACTGACTGCCAGATCCGCCAGCTCCCACAGTGCCACGAGCCGACCTGCGGGCTCGTGGGCCAGCTCGCACAGCACTTCGACGGCCTCACGCGGCGGCAGCACCTGCCCGCCGAGATACCGTCCCCAGGCCGATTTGCTGTACGGAGTCTGCTCGGCGAGACCGGCCAGGCTGAGGCGCGTACGGTCCTTGAGTTCGCGGAGCCCCTCGGTCAGCTGCCTGCGCTCGGGCTCCGCCGGCGGGGATGTCATGCGCGCAACGCCGCCCAGGTGTGCGGCCCCACCATGCCGTCGACCACCAACTTCGCTTGCGTCTGCTCCCGTTTGACGGCACGCTCCGTGAGTTCGCCGAAGATGCCGTCGATGCCGCCCGGCGAGAAGCCGGCCCGCTTCAGCAGGCACTGCACCTCCGCGACGGCCGGGCCCGTGTCGCCGAACTGCACCAAGTCGTCCCGGGTCGTGCTCTGGCCCGCGTACCAGCGGCCGTCCTTGCGGTGGATGTGACATGTGTAGCTCGCCGGCGCGCCGGCGTGGGCCGTTGCCAGGCTCACGCTCTCGTGCCAGGGCTCGGTGACCAGCAGGGCGACGAGTGCGCCTGCCGCCGCTCCCGCCGCCACCAGCAGCAACCGCTTGGGCAGCCGGTGCGCCGGCACCGGCGCGAGCAGGAGTTCCCGCCCCTCCCGTCTCTCCTGTCCCTCGCGGCCTTCCTGCCCTTCCTGTTCGGCCGCCTGCCCGCCCTGCCCCCAGCACGCCGCGGCGACCTCGTGCAGCGCGAGCAGCCGGGTCGGATCCGTCCCGCACACCCGCGCCAGCTCCTCGACGGCCTGACTCGGCGGCAGGTTCCTCCCGTTGAGATACCGCTCCCATGACGACCTGCTGTACCCCGTCTTGGCTTCCAGGGACTTCAGATTCAGCCCGCTGTGGTCCTTCAGCCTGCGCAGGTGCACGACGAGTTGCCGGACCTGCGGGTCCAGTGACTCGGGCAGCGCCTTCCAACGAGACATGTTCCCTCCCCCACTCACACAGCCGGTCTGCCCCCTTGGCATCGGCACTCTACGGATAGCGATGCCGAGTGGCCGATACCAGTTCCTCCGCTTGGGCCCCACGCGTGCGTTCCGGCCACTCGACCCGTCCCCGCGCGACACCAGCCCGTGTGTCGTCCCCGCAGGTCAGAAGGTGGGACGCCCCGCCGACACTTCACCTGACCGGCAGCTCTCGACTCGACTTGAAGCCGCCCGCCAGCATCGGTGAGGCAGGACGGGCGGCAGGGATCCACTCCACCGCCCCATCCACAACCGAAAGGTCTCCGGACATGAACGTACGCAAGAGCCTCGCTCTCGCCGCCGCGACCGTCGCATTCGGCAGCGGCCTCGCCCTGGCTCCGGCTGCCCACGCCGCAGCGCCGGCCGCGGCCCCGGGCGGCGTCTCGGCGGCGGTCTTCGGCTGCGACTACACGACGGCCAAGCCGACGATCTCCTACGGTTCCACCGGCTCCGCGGTCAAGCAGGCCCAGTGCCTCCTGAAGTACTGGGGCTACTCGCCCGGCGCGGTCGACGGCATCTTCGGCACCAACACCCGCTCCGCGGTGATCAGTTTCCAGACGAACGTCTGCGATCTCGACGTCGACGGCATCGTCGGCCCCAACACCTGGCGCGCGCTGAGCACCGTCGGCTGCTGATCCCGGCAGGACCCGACGGCGGCCCGTCCCCCGCCGGGGGAGAGGACGGACCGCCGTCGGGTGTGGGCCGGGAGGTCTCTCATCCTCGGAAGGAGCGAGCACAGTGCGCAAACACCGAACCGCAGCCGGACTGGCGACCATCGCCGTGCTGGCGGTCGCCGGCGCGACGGCAGCCGCCGGCCAGGCGGCCGCCGCCCCGACGGCCGACGCCGTCCCGATATCCGTCCAGGTCAGCGACACGAGCTGCGATTACACCACCGCGACCCCGACTCTCCCGTACGGCAGCACCGGCTCGGCCGTCAAACAGGTCCAGTGCCTCCTCATCCAGTGCGGCTACTACGCCGGCCCCGTCGACGGTGTCTTCGGGCCGGGCCTCCTGACCGCGCTCAGGCGGTTTCAGGCCGACCACGGGCTGATCCCGAACGGCATCGTCGACGCGGCCACCTGGGCCGCTCTGCGCGAGTGCTGATCGGCGTGCTGTTCTCCGTCCTCGCGGGGAACAGCACGCACCTGTTCCCGGAGCACGTGAGCACCCCGCGCACGGCCCCTTCCCGCCCTGTGCCTCCACGTAAGAGGAGATCTTGATGACCGCTCACAGAAAGGCCCGCAGCAGGCTCTGGTCGCCGCTCGTCGTGGTGACGTTGGCCGTTGCGGTGCTGACCGGGCTCACCGCCGGCGCCCGGGCCGCCCCGGCGCCGGTCAACCTGAACTCGGCGTCCTGCCCCGCCACCATCAGCCAGGGCGAGTCCGACGGCTGCGTCGCCGAGTTGCAGAGGCTGCTCAACCTGTACGGACAGTCGATCGCCGTCGACGGTGTCTTCGGCCCGGGAACATACGCCGGGGTCCGTGTCTTCCAGTCCCAGTCCGGGATCGCCGTCGACGGCGTGGTCGGACCTGTGACCAAGAAGGCGCTGTACAACGGCAGCGGCTCTGCCGGCGCCCCCGCCCGCGTCGATCTGACGTCGGCTCTGTGCCCGGTGAACGTCACCGTGGGCGAGAAGGACGGCTGCGTCACCGAGCTCCAGGACCTGCTGAACCAGCACGGGGCGACGCTCACGGTGGACGGCGACTTCGGCCAGGCGACCCTGTCGGCCGTCAAGACGTTCCAGTCGGGCGCGGGTCTGGCCGCGGACGGGATCGTCGGCCCCGACACCAAGACCGCCCTCTACCGCGGCGGTGTCAGCCAGGGGACGTCGGCGGTCGACCTGCGATCTCCGTCCTGCCCCGCGCTCATGCGCCAGGGCGAGATCGACGGCTGTGTGATCACCCTGCAGAGCCTGCTGAACGCCCACGGGCAAAGCCTCGCCGTCGACGGCGACTTCGGTCCGGCCACGCTGTCGGCCGTCACGTCCTTCCAGACGAGCGCGGGTCTGTCGGCGGACGGGATCGTCGGCCCCGCCACCAAGACCGCCCTGTACACCGGCGTGGGCGGGAGCGGTACCGCCGCGGCGCCGACGCCGGTCAACCTGACGTCCAGCCTCTGCCCGACGTACATCGTCCAAGGCGAGAAGGACGGTTGCGTCACCGAGCTGCAGAGCCTGCTCAATCACCGCGGCGCGCAACTGACCGTCGACGGTGACTTCGGTCCGGCCACGCTGTCGGCCGTCACGTCCTTCCAGGCGAACGCGGGTCTGTCGGCGGACGGGATCGTCGGCCCCGCCACCAAGACCGCGCTCTACGGCGGGACCGTCGTCACGGGCGGATGCGCGCTGATCGACGGCGAAACCGGTTGCGCCACCGGCGACGCCATCGCCGCGCGCGTCGCGGAGTACGCGCACTGGCTCTTCGACTCCCCGGCCTCGGCGGCACAGACCGCCGACCAGGCAAGAGTCCTGGGCCCCTACGGCTTCGGGTCGCTGCACGACATTCCGTACGTCTGGGCCGGAGGGCACTCGGGGTCTCCCGGACCTTCCAAGGGTAGCTGCTGGGGCTACACCGGCGCCATCCAGCCCTGCCCGGCCGATGTCACCGTGGGTCTGGACTGCTCGGGGCTCGTGCGCTGGATGTACATGCTGGCCGCCGGCATCGACCTCAGCAGCGGCGGCGACTCCAGCACCCGCGGTGAGATCGCGAACAGTCACCTTCACGCCGTCTCCCGCAGCCAGTTGCGGCCCGGCGACCTGATCTTCTGGGGAAGCAGCCTCAGCGACACCGAGCACGTGGCGATCTACCTGGGCGATCAGGATGTCGTGTCGGCGGACAATCCCGGCGATCCGCTCCACCCCTTCTCGCCCCCCAGGAGCGGAACAGGTCCCGCTGTGATGGAAGCATGGTTCACCGGCAGCCACGTCGAACCCCATCTGCTGAGCTGGCACAGCAGTAGCCCGATCGGCTACTACCACGTCACCTGACGGGACCGTCGGTGCGGCCGGCGGAGCCTGTCGGGTCACCGATTGGCCAGCCGGTCGAGGTCGGCCTGCGTGCCGTTGAAGACGTCCGCGGTCACCGGGGCCTGGATGCCCTCGGGGATCGCGGCGTCGGTGTACTGCCACATGGTCCAGGTGGCCGACCCGGCAGGCAGCGGAGGCTGGGCGATCGACTGCCGGTAGTCCGCGAGTTGCAGCGGGTACGCGGCGAAGGCGGTGGTCGAACCCAGGCAGTCGTCCAGGAACGACTTCTGGGTGTAGATGATCGGCGTGCGACCGAACGCGGCCTTCACCGCGTCGAGCCAGGCCGTGGCGTCGGCCACTGTTCCGTAGACGGGACAGCGGCCGCTGCCGTCGTCCATCCGCTCCAGGTCGAAGACCGGCGGCAGGTCGCCCGCGCGCTGCCCGGTGTAGCCGGTCGCACGCACGGCGGCGATGAACCGGTCGGCCTGAGCCGCTCCGGTGTCAGGGGAGGTGGCCGTGTAGAAGTGGAACGGGGCGACGGCGAGCCCCGCCGCCCTGGCCGATTCGAGGTCGGTGGCGAGGTACGCGTCGGTGACGTTGAGACCCCGGGTGGCCTTGACCGTCGCGAACTCGAAGCCCGCGGCCCGTACGGCCTCCCAGTCGATCGGCGCGCCGTCCGGGTGCTGGTACTCGGCGGTGTCCACGCCGTCGACCGGATAGCCCGCGGGCCGCGGCGGAGTGCAGTACACGTTCCGGCTGGACCAGTCCACGAGTGCCGCCCAGGTGTTGGGCCCGACGACGCCGTCCGCGCCGAGGCCGGCGCAGCTCTGGAACTCGACGACCCGGGACTCGGTCCCGCCGCCGAAGTTCCCGTCGATCGTCAGCGGAGGGTAGTGGCCCGGTTCCATGGCCAGGTTCAGGCGGCACTGCACCTCCCTGACCTCGACGCCGGTCGCCCCCGATTGCAGCGTGGGGCGCGCGTCGCTGTGACCGCACACGGCGGCCTGCGCCGCGCCCGAGGAGCCCTGGACCGAACACTTCTGCGGATGCGCTGCCCAGGTGTTCAACGCCGCCCAGGTCAGCGGGCCTATCACGCCGTCGGCGGTCAGCCCGGCGCACTGCTGGAAGGCCTGGGTCCGGGCCGCAGTGGCGGGTCCGAACGAGCCGTCCGCCGTGATCGGCGTGTACCCGCTGCCCTTCGTCGCCAGGTTGAGCTCGCACTGAGCCTCGACGGCCGGGGTGCCCGTCGATCCCTGCCGCAGCGTCGGCTGTTCGGCGGTGTGCCCGCAGACTGCGACGGCGAGCGCGGCCGACCCGGAAGACTCTGCCGCGTCGACCTCCCCTGTCCCTAATGCGAGCAGGACCGCCGCCACGATCGGGATCAGGCTCCGCCGAAGTGTCCGCTCTTCCATCTGTTACCTCCTGCTGTTCACGGCCAGGGGCCCCGGCCATGGGCATCAGCCTTGCAGTGTGTGCCCGGAAAGCGCTCTCCCTCGCCGGATTCAGGAGGACCGGGCTGTCGTCGGGGTCGGCGAACCAGAATGAATCGCCTCAGCTTCACAGCAGGCGCGACTCGTCCACGGTGAAGCCGATCCGTGCCCCGCCGCCGGGGCGAGGACCCGCGGTAACGGTGCCTCCGTGGGCCTCGGCGACCTCACGGACGATGGCGAGTCCGAGCCCGGAGCCGGGCAGGGCGCGAGCGGAGTCGGCACGGTAGAAACGGTCGAAGACATGGGGGAGGTCGTCGGCGGCGATGCCCGGTCCGCGGTCGGACACAACGAACGCTCCGCGGCGGATGCCTACTTCGATGAGACCGTCGCCGTCGTGGTCGAACTTGGCGGCGTTCTCCAGAAGATTGCCCATCGCGCGTTCGAGGCCCTGCGGTCGGCCGCGGACCACGGAGCCGTCGGCGTCGATGTGCACCAGGCGCCCGGTCCGCCGGTACACGCGCCGTGCCACGCGGCGGGCGACCGATGCCAGCTCTACGGCCTCCTCCGCCTCGTCATGGCCGCCGGCCAGCGCCAGCTCGACCAACTCGTCGACAAGATCCGCGAGTTCGCCCGTCTCACCCTCGACGTCGTCGAGGAGCCGATCGCGGGCCTGCGGGGAGAGCTCGGCGACGCGGCGCAGCACGGTGGCGTTGGCGCGCAGGCTGGTGAGCGGGGTCCGCAGCTCGTGGGCGGCGTCGTGGACGAGCCGCTCCTGCGCGTCGCGGGCGGCAGCGATGCGGCCGAGCATTCCGCTGAACGACCTGGCGAGCCGGCCCACCTCGTCCTCTCCACCCACCAGGCCCGGCACCTCGGACCCGACCCGGCCGTCGGCGCTGACCTCTTCGGCGACCTGGGCGAGTCGTACCAGGCGACGGGTGATGCGTCCCGCGACCAGCCATCCCGCGCCCGCGGCGGCCAGCATGACGGCGAGGCTGACCATCGTGATCTCCCTGGCCATGCCGGTCAGTACGAAGTGTGTCTGGTCGACGTCGACCGCGACCTGCAGGGCGCCCCGGTCGCGGCCGAGGGCGGTGGTCAGCCGGCGATAGGTGCGGCCCGCCACCACGACCTCGGTGATCGCCGACTCCCCGGTGTCGCCGGAGGCGGCCAGCCGTCGCGCGAGGTCGGACACCGGCAGCCGCACGTCCGGGCCGCCGACGTGGACGGATGTTCCGTCAGCGGCCACGGTCTGCAGGATCAGCCGGCGGTCCTTCTCGTCTCCGGGACCGGGGAGGTCGGGGCCGGGAAAGAGCTCCGGCGCCTGGGCGATCACCTCCGAGGACGCGGGCCGCCGGTCCGTTTCCTCGGTCTGGGCCAGTGCCACCGCGGCCGAGCGCAGCGTCCGGTCGATCTCGGAAAGGACCCGGTCCGAGGCGGCGCGATAACTCAGAGCCCCGACCAGGACCGCCACCGCCGCGCCGACGGAGGCGAAGCCGAGCGCCAACCGCGAACGAAGTGTCATGGCCGTGCCGCGTAACCCACGCCGCGCACGGTGTGGATCAGGTCCGGCGCTCCGGTCGTGCCGAGCTTTCGCCGAAGGTACCCGACGTAGGTCGCGAGATTCTTGGCGTCCACCCTGACGTCGGGACCCCACACCGCGCCGTAGATCGTCCCGTGGTCCAGGACGAGTCCCTCGTTGCGTACCAGGAGCTCCAGCAGGTCGAACTCGGTCCTGGTGAGGCGCACTTCCTCCGTCCCCCACCACACGCGGCGGGCCGAGGGAGCGATGCGCAGCGACGCCATCCGCAGGACGGTACCGGCGGAGGGCGCCTGCGCGGTCTCCGGTGTGAGTGCGGCCCTGCGTAACAACGCTCTCAGACGGGCCAGCAGTTCGGGCACCGCGAAAGGCTTGGGCAGGTAGTCGTCGGCACCGGCGTCGAGGCCGGCCGCCCGGTCCGGCGGTGCGGATCGGGCGGTGAGCATGAGGACCGGCGTGCGGTCGCCGTCGGCGCGCAGCACGCGGCACACGCCCATGCCGTCGACGTGGGGCATCATGATGTCGACGACCAGTACGCCGAAGGACTCCTGCCTGGCCCGGGTCAGCGTCTCCACCCCGTCGGCGGCGGTGACGACGTCGTACCCCTCCAACTCCAGGGCGCGCGCGAGGGATTCACGGACCGCGCGATCGTCGTCGGCTATGAGGACACGATCAGACATCCGGGCATGATGGCACATCCTCCCGGCACGGCTTCTCATCGAACTCCGGACAGATTCCCGACCGCCTCTGAGAACGCTCGTGCAGCATGGGGTCTCATCTTCACTCACCCCCCACAGGAGTCCCATGTCTTCCGTTTCCCGCCCAACGACCGCCCCCGCACTGTCGCCGCAGCGGGACGGCAGACCGCAGCGCGTACGTCGTGCCGTCGCCCTTGCCGTGTGCCTCGGCCTCGGTGTCGTGGGCTGCGCCGCCCTCGACCCCGGTTCCTCCGCCGCGGCGTTCACGAAGCCGAAGCAGATACCGGCGTCCGCCCTCCGCACCGGCGCCGGCGGCGCGAACACCGCACAGGTCGTGCGCGCCGCCAACGCCTTCCTCGCCACGCTGACGGACGAGCAGAAGGACACCGCCCTGTACGACTTCGACGACCCGGCGAAGAAGACCGGCTGGTCGAACTTCCCGACGCCCGTCGTCGAGCGCAACGGCCTGAAGCTGGGCGACCTCACCGACGAGCAGGAGGCCGCGGCCCTGAAGGTCATGGAGGCCGCGCTGAGCAAGAAGGGCTACGAGGAACTCGTCGAGATCCGCAAGGCCGACGACTACCTCGCCTCTCTGCCGGACACCGGCGGACCCGGCGGCGGCACCCCGACGGGTACCCCCACCGCAGCTCCGACCGGCACCCCCACCGCGACGCCGACCGGTGGCGGCGGCAGGCCCCCGGGCGGAGGAGGCGGCGCCAACTTCGGCTCCGAGTGGTACTACATCTCCTTCTTCGGCACCCCCAGCAGGACAGGGGAGTTCACCGTCCAGTACGGCGGTCACCACGCCGCCTACAACCTCACCTACGCCGGCGGCAGCGTCAGCATCTCGCCCACCCTCACCGCCGTCGAGCCGATGGAGTTCGACTGGGAGAACCTGTACTACGCCCCGCTGGAGGACAAGCGCACCTCCACCATCGGCGCCGTCCAGTCGCTCACCGCCGACGAGCTGGCAGCCGCCGAGATCGACGGCAGCTTCGACGACCTGTACCTCGGCCCCGGCCACGACGGCCCCTTCCCCGCACAGCCGGCGGGCGTCCTCGTCGGCAGCCTCACCAGGAAGCAGCAGGCCAAGGTGACCGCGATGCTCAAGGCCTGGGTCGACGACCTGGACGAGAAGGCGGCGGCGCGCCTGCTGGCCAAGTACGTGTCCGAGTACGACGAGACGTACATAGGCTGGAGCGGCGGCACCACGCTGGACAATGACCAGACATATGTGCGACTTGACGGGCCGTCGGCCTGGGTCGAGTTCTCCAACCAGCCGGGCGCGTCGACGGACGGGATCCACCAGCACACGATCTTCCGGGACGAGACCGCCGACTACGGCTGGGAGTGACGTGCGCCGAGCGTTCACCGTCCTGCTGTTCGGGGTACTGCTGCTGGTCGGTGGCCTCGCGTCACCGGCCGGCGCCCACCCCATGAGCACCTCCGCGGTACTCCTCGACGTCCGTGCCGACGACGTCGAGGGTGAGGTGCAACTGCCGATCGACCGTCTGGCCGTCGCAGTGCACCGCGATCTCACACCCGCGAGCGTCCTCGGCGCCGACCGGGCCTTCCTCCGGGACTATGCGGCGAAGCACATCGCGGCCGTCGGCTCCGAGGGCACCTTGTGGACGGTGACGCTGGGCACCCCGGCGGTCCGCACGATCGACGCGACGGCCCATCTGGTCTACCCGCTCGAGATCCGTCCGCCCGACGGTCACGTCACCGACTTCGAGCTCCGCTATGACGTCATCGTCGAGGAACTGCTCACCCACCGGGTCCTCGTCACGGTCCGGTACGACCTCGACCGGGGCATCGTCAGGACGGACGACGCCCAGACCCTGGGGGTCGTCGACTGGGACACCAAGAGCCTGAAGGTTCCCGCCGGGGACGGAACGTGGCTGAAGGGCTTCGTCACGACCGTGGGCCTGGGAACGGAACACGTCGGCGAGGGAGCCGATCACCTCCTTTTCCTCCTCATGCTGCTCGTCCCCGCTCCCTTGGTGGCGGCCGGGGGCCGGTGGCGCACCGTCGGCTCGTCGAGGCGGCGCAACGTTCTCCGGGTCGTGCACGTGGTCTCCGCCTTCGCCGTGGGCCACTCGCTCACCCTGGCCCTGGCGGCGGCCGGGGTGATCCAAGTGCCGTCCCGGCCGGTGGAGACACTGATCGCCTTCTCCATCGCCGTGTCGGCCGTCCACGCGATACGACCCCTCGTGGCCAGGGGAGAGGTGTTCATCGCCAGTGGCTTCGGACTCGTCCACGGGCTTGCGTTCGCGTCGCTCATCGGCGACCTCGGCCTGGACCGCGGAAACCTCGTCGCGACGCTGCTCGGCTTCAACCTGGGCATCGAACTGACCCAGTTGCTCGTCGTCGCCCTGATGATGCCGTCGCTGCTGGCCCTGGCCCGCACCACCTGCTACCCCGCGCTACGAGTGACCCTGGCCTGTCTCGGCCTGCTGTTCTCCGCGTCCTGGATGCTGGAGCGTTCGACCCTGACCTCCTCCGACCCGTTCGAAGGTGTCCAGACGTGGCTGGTGGAACACCCGCTGCTCGTCGCCGCCGGGTTCGCCGGGTTCGCCGTCGTCGCGTCGCGCCTGGCACCCCTCGGGTCCGCCGCGGGACCGGACCCCGGCGGCATGCCCGAGCCGCGGTCCACCGACTCCGAGGTCCGGCCCCTAGCGGACGCCGCGCGCAAAGGCGGCCCCACTTCGTGACGGGGGAGACCGGCATCATCCGGTGAGGGCACAGCGCAGCGATCGGCAGGTGAGAGTCGGACCTCACTCGCGATCAGATCAGATCAGGTCAGATCGGGGCGTCGGTCGGCGAAGGCACGGCGCGGGGGCGCAGGACCATGAGCGAGTCTTCCAGGCTCGCCGCCATGGCGAAGGGGAACCGGTCGAGCTCGAGACAGAGTGCGACGTCGTCAGGATGGACTCCTTGACGCACGCCCTCCGCCAGTTCGGCGGCGGCACGTGACTCGGCGGCGCGGCGGAGGAACTCGGCAGGATCCGTCCTCGCCCCGGTGGCTCTCCGAGCGATGTATTGAGCGCACGCCAGATCTTCATCGGCCTGTCCGTCGTCGCCGGTGACCACGAACGTGACACCGTCACTCCTGCGGGTCCGCAAGAGCCGAGCCGTCGCCTCCGCCACCACGAAGCCGGCGCACAGCACCAACGACGCGTCCTTGACCGCAAGGGCGCCGACCGTCCCTGCCGTGGTCTTCTGCACAACGGTCCGGCCGCCAAGGTCGACCGACCGCAGCAGGCCGGGCGAGTTGACCATGTCGAACCCGGGCGCGGGGGGACCGTCCTTGAGCGCCGCCCAGTCCGGATGGCGGGACTTGAGCGCGAGGGCTTCGTCCAGCGACTCGGCAAGCACGATCTTTTCCGCCCCCTGGGCAAAGGCCCAGGCAGCCACGGTGAAAGCACGCATGACGTCGACCACGACCGCCACGGACGGGGCCTCGGCCAGCTTTGCGATGCCAAGAAAACGAGCGTCCATGCCGATCATGATCGCGCGTGCCGGACCCGAAGTACCCCGGGAGTGATACGCGTCATGTCTGCATGTGCCCACGCTGCCCGCAGTACCGGACCGATCCTGTCCTGTACCCCTGTGATGGTGGGAATCCAAGCCGCCCGGGAGGCATCGCTCCTGGTCACGGAGGCCGCGCCGTGGGCTTGGGACGACCGGCGGCCGACTTCGACACATCAAGGCAAGGAGCGGGCCATGTCCGTTACGACCACCACCCACCTGAACTTCCGGGGCGCCGCGCGTGAGGCGCTGGACTTCTACCGGTCCGTCTTCGGCGGACGCACCGTCGCCGTCACCTACAAGGACGCGGGCGCCGTCCAGAACGAGGCCGAGGCGGACTGGGTGATGTGGGGCGAGGTGACCGGCGACAACGGCTTCCACGTGATGGCCTACGACGTGCCCTCGCAACTGCCGTGGAACCAGGGCCAGAACCCCTTCTTCGTCTCCGTACGCGGCGACGACGCCGAGGAGATCAGCACCCTGTGGGGCAAGCTCGCCGAGGGCTCGACCGTCGTGCGTCCGCTGGAGCCCGCGCAGTGGGCGCCCCTGTACGGGATGCTCACCGACCGGTTCGGCGTCACCTGGGTCCTGGACGTCACCGCCCCGTACAACGGCTGACCCCAGGCCTAGTCGACACAACCGCCCGTCCGGGCCGCCGCGACCCCACGGGGCGGCCCGGACGGGCAGACAACGAACTCGTAGATCAGGGAAAGGAAAGCGACCCACCGTGCGGATACGGAAGCTGGGACGGACCGGCATCGACGTCAGCGCCTACTGCCTGGGCACCATGATGTTCGGCAAGATGGGCAATCAAGATCACGACGACTGCGTGCGCATGATCCACCGGGCGTTCGACGCGGGGGTCAACTTCGTCGACACCGCCGATGTCTACGGCTACAGCGAGACCGAAGAGATCGTCGGCAAGGCGCTGAAGGGACGCCGCGACCAGATCGTGCTGGCAACCAAGTTCAACGGCCCGATGGGCGACGGCCCCAACCGGAGCGGCAGTTCCCGGCGCTGGGTCGTCCAGGCGGTCGAGGACTCGCTCAAGCGGCTGCAGACCGACTACATCGACCTTTACCAGATCCACCACCCCGACCCCCACACGGACATCGAGGAGACCCTCTCCGCGCTCACCGACCTCGTACGGGCCGGAAAGGTCCGCGTGATCGGTTCGTCCAACCTGCCGGCGTCGGACATCGTCGAAGCCCAGTGGGTGTCCCACCAGCGGGGCCTGCACCGCCTGCGGAGCGAACAGCCCACCTACTCCATCCTCAACCGCGGCATCGAGCGGGAGGTCCTGGCGGTCTGCCGCCGCTACGGCATGGGCGTCCTGGTATGGAGCCCGCTGGCCATGGGCCTGCTCACCGGCCGCTACCGCAAGAACGCCTTGCGGCCTGACAACGCCCGCATGCACTGGGTCCCCCGACACCTGACCGACGAACGCAAGCTCGACGCGGTCGAGCAACTGCTCACCCTCGCCGGGGAAGCCGGCCACTCCCTCACCCACCTGGCCATGGCCTTCGCCACCAGCCACCCCGACGTCACCGCCGCCATCATCGGCCCGCGCACCATGGACCAACTGGACGACCTGCTCGCCGGTGCCGCCCTCACCCTCAGCGACGACATCCTCGACAAGATCGACGCCATCGTCCCGCCCGGCACCGACATCAGCCCTCTGGACGTCTCCTACACGCCCCCGGCCCTCACCCGCACGGATCTGCGCCGACGTCCGTCCCGCGAGCGAGCCGCAGCCTGAGAACGCCATGACCGTCCTCGACACCCGCGCTCTGAACCGCGCCACCCTCGCCCGCCAGCACCTGCTCACACGCAGCGCCGTATCCGCGTTCGAGGCGGTGGACCACCTGTGCGGCCTGCAGGCGCAAGAGCCCCAGGAACCGTTCACCGGGCTGTGGTCCCGCCTGGCCGACTTCAAGCCCACGCAACTGGACGATGCGCTGACCGGCCGCACCGTGGTGCGCACCCATCTGATGCGCCGCACCGTCCACCTCGTCACCGCCGACGACGCACTCGCCTGGCGAGCCCGCCACGACACCATGCTGCGCCAACGCGTCCTGGGTACCTACCGGCGCGAACTGGCCGGCCTCGACCTGGACGAGGTCGCCGCCGCCGGCCGCGCCATCATGGCAGACCGGCGGCCCCGCACCATGAGCGAGCTCGTGCAAGCCCTCGAAGACCGCTGGCCCGGCCCCCCACGCCGGGTCCTGGGCGAGCTGCTCGTCGCCGCCCTCATCCCCATGGCCCAACTCCCGCCCCGCGGCCTGTGGCACCACAAGGCCGGCGTCCGCAACCTGCCCTTGGCGACCTGGCTGGAACGGGAGATCGCCCCCCTGCCCGCCGACGACGGCGACCCCGTCGGACAGCAGCTGCTGCGCCGCTACCTCGCCGCCTACGGGCCCGCCGCCGGCGCGGACCTACGTGCCTGGTGCGGTCTCGCCGGCCTTCCCGCCGCCATCAAAGCCGCCCGAGAAGAACTCGTCGTCTTCCGCGACGAACGCGGCCGCGAACTCCTCGATCTGCCCGACGCACCCCGCCCCCACCCCGACACCCCCGCCCCGGTCCGGTTCCTCCCGGCCTTCGACAACGCCATCCTCGGCTACCACGACCGCAGCCGCATCATCGACGCCCCCCACCTCGGCCTGTCCGTCGCGGGCCACCGCACCGTGCTCGTCGACGGACGCGTCACCGCCACCTGGACGGTACGCGACCACCGACTCCGCATCAGTCCCCTCCGGCCCCTCACCGCCCCGGAACAGGAAGCCGTCCGCGCCGAAGCCCAGGACCTGAGCACCTTCCTGGACGAGGACATCGAGCACGTCCGACTCGACACCGCCGACTGACGACCGGGCGGTCTTCGTCGGAGATCCGCTGCACAGCCCGGTGCAGATCCGCCGGCCCTGCCGCAACAGCGACGCCTGCCCGGCCCCGGAACAAGCGGTGGCCTTGCCGCCGCCGGATTCTCGGGCGGGCGGCTGATGAACGGGAGCTGCTCGTCGCTGCGCACATCGGCGGTGCGGGTGCGGACGATGCCTTCTTCGGGCCGACTGTCGCGCGTGTGGCCCCGGATGGCCGGAAAGGCGAAATGCCCGCCGAGAACGCCGGTTCGGCGGGCACCTCGTCATGTTCAGGCCGGGGCGGCGGGCAGCGCGGAGTACGGGTGGACTTCGATGCGCATGGGCGGCTCGGCGAGGAGGCCGATGATCTCGTCCCGCAGCTCGTCGGCGAGGGGGCTGTTCTCGTAGGCGTCCTTCGCCTCGCGGTTGCGGAACACTTCCATGTTCCACAGCACGTCGGGGTCGGCGTCCTCGCGGGCGATGATGAACCGGTCGGAGGACCCCGACTTCTCCATCCCCGCGGTGGCCAGTGCGAACAGCTTGTCACCGAGTCCGGGCTTGGCGCGCATCTTGATGATGTACGCGGGCTGGTCCTGCAGTGCCATGTTTCCTCCTCTGTCTCGCGGCGGAGCGGTCTGGCGCGAGCCGGTGCCCCATCGCTGGAACCTTGTTCCAGAGTGATTCTGGAACAAGGTTCCAGCGATGTCAAAGCGTCAGGAACAGCTCGATGACCGGCACGGCCACCTCTGGCCGCTGTACGGGCAGTCGAAGCGTCAGCGTCCCCGCGGGCGGCGCGGACATCCGGGTGGTGTCCGGCGCCTGACCCTCGTCGATGCTCTGCACTGCGATCTCCGAGGCGTCGTGCAGGAACTGCGCATACCGCACCCTCCCGGCCAGCCCTGGCAGTTGCAGATGCCCGAACGGCCACGCGAACAGATGCAGATAGAGCCGGTCACCGCGCTGTGTGTAGCGGCAGTCGGGCGGAGCCGTGAACTCGCTCGGCCCGCTGCCGTACACCGCACGGCCGTGCAGCCGCATCCACTCACCCACGGCCCGGAAGGCCCGCTCGGCACGCGGATCGATCAGCCCCCGCCCGGTCGGCCCCACGTTCAGCAGTAGATTGCCGTCCTTGGCGACGGTGTCGACGAGCATCCGGACCAGCAGGTCGGGCGACTTGTCGTCGCGGTTGTCGCGGTCGTACCCCCAACTCCCGTTGAGCGTCTGGCAGACCTCCCATGGCACCGGTGAACCGTCCGCGGCGCGCATCGGTGCGTCGGGCTGGTACTGCTCGGGGGTGACGAAGTCGCCGGGGATGTCGAGCCGGTCGTTGACGAGGATCCCCGGCTGCAACTGCCGCACCATGGCGAGCAGTTCCTCGGAGCGCCAGTCGGCGGCGCCCTTCCCGTTCCAGGTGTCGGGCCTGCCCTCGTAGGAGAAGTCGAAGAAGAGATAGTCGATCCGGCCGTACCCGGTGAGCAACTCCCGTACCTGTGCGTGCAGATAGTCGGTGTACTTGGTCATGTCGCGGTCCGCGTTGGCCGCCTTGAAGTCCTCGTCGTCGCGCTGCGGGTGGTGCCCGTCGACGGGGAACTGCGGATGGTGCCAGTCGAGCAGTGAGTGGTAGAAGCCGATCCGCAGGCCTCGGTCCCGTACGGCCTTCACCAGCGGCGCGATCAGGTCCTTCCCGTACGGGGTGTTGGTCACTTTGTAGTCGGTGTGCGCGGAGTCCCACAGGCAGAAGCCGTCGTGGTGCTTGGTCGTGATCACGAGGTAGCGCATCCCGGCTGCCTGGGCGAGCCGCGCCCACTCGTCGGGGTCGTGGAGATCGGGGTCGAAGTGGTCGAAGTAGGGCTGGTAGTCCTCGTCGGTGAGGCGCTCGCGGTTCTTCACCCACTCGTGGCGGGCCGCGAGCGAGTACAGCCCCCAGTGGACGAACATCCCGAAGCGGGACTCGGCGAACCAGGCGTGGTCGTCCGTGGGGGAGGCGTTGGACATGGTGGTCCTTTCCGTTGCTCCGTTACCGGCCACCGAGGCCGCTGGTCGCGATCCCTCGGATGAGGTGTTTCTGCAGGACGATGAGCAGCAGTGTCGTGGGCGCCATGGAGATCACGGACGCGGCCATGACGAGATTCCACTGGGTGCCCTGCTGCCCGAAGAACAGCTGGAGGCCGAGCGGGACGGTCGCCTTCTGGTCCACCGAGTTGGTGATGATCAGTGGCCACAGGAAACCGTTCCAGTAGTTGATGAACGTGAAGACCGCCAGCACCGCGAGCGCCGGGCGCACCAGCGGAAGCATGATCTGCGCGAAGATCCGCACCTCACCCGCGCCGTCGATCCGCGCGCTCTCCGCGATCTCCGTCGGTACGGTCAGGAAGAACTGGCGCAGCAGGAACGTGCCGAAGGCCGTGAACGCCCAGGGAAAGATCAGCGCCTGGTACGAGTCGACCCAGCCGAACCAGCGCATGAGCAGGAACATCGGTACGACCAGGACCTCCTGCGGGATCATCAGCGTCGCGAGAAACGAGAGGAACACCGTGTCCCGGCCTCGCCAGCGCAGCCTGGCGAAGGCATACGCCGACATGCTCGACGCCACGAGGACCACGAGCGTGCCGCAGACGGCCACGAGAAGACCGTTGAGTACGAACCGGCCCAACGGCAGGAAGGTGAACGCCTCCTCGTAGTTGGCCCAGCGAACCACCGAGCCCCACAACGCGGGTGGCGAGCCGAACACTTCGTCGGCAGGCTTGAGCGAGGTCGCGACCATGTAGACGAGCGGCGACACGAAGGCAGCGGCGACGAGATAGACGAGCACATGCGATACGACGAGCCTCGCGCGGCCTGCCCCGCTGCCACCGGCCCGCATCGGTTCAGAGGTCATGACTCACCCACCTGCGCTGGCCCGCGAACTGCACGGCCGTGACCCCGAGGATCAGGACGAACAGGATCCAGGCGGCGGCGGAGGCGAGCCCGAACTGGAAGACGGAGAACCCCTCGTCGTAGACGAACATCATCAGCGTCTCCGTATCGATCCCCGGGCCGCCGCCGGTCAGCAGAAACGGCTGGGTGAAGACCTGGAACGAGGTGATGAGGGTCATCGTCGTGGCGAAGAACAGCGCCGGCGAGATCAGCGGCAGCCTGATCCGCAGGAACATCCGCCAGGGCCCGGCCCCGTCGAGCTGCGCCGCGTCCACGATCTGCTGGGGGATCGCGTCGAGGGCGGCGGAGAAGACCAGCATGTTGTAGCCAAAACCCTGCCACACACTCATCGCCACGACCGCGGCCATCGCCCACCCCCGCTCCCCGAGGAAGTTGGGCGCATGGCTGCCGGTGACCGTCTTCATGGTGCCGTCGATCAGCCCGTCCGGCTGGTAGATCAGCCGCCAGACGATGGCGTTGGCGACCATCGGCGTGACCACCGGCAGGAAGAACAGCACCCGCAGCAGCCGCTGCCCGGTGATCCGCGGTGTCAGCCACACCGCGAGCCCTACCGACACCACCAGATTCAGCGGTACGTAGAGCACGACGAACAGCACGGTGTTGAACAGCGCCCGGCGGAAGACCGGGTCATGGAAGAGAGCCGTGAAGTTGCCGACCCCGGTGAACTCGTGAGCGCCGGCGGCGGGCCACTTGAAGAACGCGATCACCAGCGACATCACGATGGGGAACACCGTGAACAGCGTCAGCCCGATCAGACTCGGCGAGGCGAAGAAGACGGCGGCCCGGCCGTCACCGCCCCGCCGCCGACGGGAGCCCCGGACCGGGTGGGGCGCCACGGTCCGCGGTTGACGCGGCCGGAGCAAGGTGCCGGTCGGCACGTCAGCCCGTCCCGGCCTGCTGCTGGACCTGCTGGAGGACACTGGCACCGGACTCCTGACCGTTGAACGCCTGAACCCCGTACTGGGAGAGCAGCTTGGTCACCTGGTCCCAGTTCTTGGTGGTCCTGAACGGTGTGGCCGACCTGTTGGCCGCGTCGATGACCTCCTGCGCCCCGGCGAACGCGTTCTTGTACCACTGGTCCTGGACGGCCGTACGCGCCGGGAAGGCCCGTCCCAGCGCGCCCAGCTCGCCCAGGACCTTGGCGCTGGTCATCGTCTTGATCGCCTGGAACGCCTGGTCCGGGTACTTGCAGGACTTGGATATCCCGAACCCGGACCCGGCCGAGTACGTCCTCGTCCCGTCCGGCCCCGCGGGAATGGTCGCCAGCCCCACGTCGAACTTGGCCTGTGTCCTGAGCGAGAGCACCGACCACGGCCCGTTGACGGACATCGCCACGTTCCCGTTGAGGAACTGTGTGTCGGGGAAGGCGTTGTCGACGCCCGGCACCTTCGGCGCCACGTGGTCCTCGGCGGACAGTCCGGTGTACCAGTCGAAGCCGCTGACCATGGTCTTGTCGGTGAGCGCGAGCTTGCCGTCCCCGCTGACCGGCTCGGCCCCGGTCCGGGAGAGCAGCATGGGGAACATGTACAGATCCACCGGATACGCCGCGAAGCCGTACTTGCCGCCACGGGTCAGCTTCCTGGCCGCCGCCTCGAACTCGGCCATGGTCCAGCCGACCTTCGGCGCGGGCACGCCGGCGGCCTTGAACATGTCCTTGTTGTACGTGATCACCAGCGAGCCGAAGTCGTACGGGAGCGCGTACTGTTTCCCGTCGACCGCCAGCCCTTCGATGATCGACTTGTCGAAAGATCCGATGTCTAGCTTGTTCTTGGCGATGAGGTCGTCCAGCGGGAGCATCCCGTCGGTGTAGCCGCCGGCCCGCAGGCTCTGCATGGAGACGATGCAGGGCGCGCTGCCCCCGGCGAGCCGGGTCCCGAGCTTGGTGAAGTAGTCGGCGAAGGGGGAGGTCTCGAGCTCTACCTTGATCTTCGGGTTCTCCGCGGTGACCTCGTCGGCCACCTTCTGCCAGGCGTTGCGGTCGTCGGTGCCGGAGGCCCACATCGACCAGGTGAGGGTCACCTCGCCATCGGCTTTCCGGCTGCCGCCCGCGCTCTGATCGCCGCTGCCGCATGCGGCGCAGCCCGCCCCGATGACCGCGGTGGCGAGCCCCACGGCCAGGGCTCTTGTCGTCTGTGTCGTGCCTGTCCCGCTACTTCTGGGGGTCTTGCCCATCGCTGCTCCAGTCAATAAGCTCAGGGCCGAGTTAATTAGCGCGAAACGTAGGCCCGCCGTGGGGCACTGTCAAGGGATGGGACCAAAAGACACCCGATGAATCCGCGCCGCATCGCCGAGCAACCCGCTGCCCGGCCAACTCGCCGCACCACCGGCAGTTCCGCCGAACGTGGCGACATCACCCGCGTCGAGATCCTGGCGCTGCTCTCCATGGCCGGACCGCTGGACCGCCGGCAGATCGCCAAGTGGCTGCAACTGGGAGTGGGAACGGTGCACGAACACACCCGTCGACTCCTGGAAGCCGGTTACCTCCAGGCCCTCGAACCGCAGTCCGGCACCGTCGGCCGCCCCCGCATCCCCCTGCGGATCGTCCCCGAAGCCGCTGCCACCCTGGGCATCCGTATCGCCACGGACCATGTGGTCGCGGTGGTGGTCGGCCTCGACGGCCGCATGGAGGCATCCGACGTCCACCCCTTCGATCCCGCCCCCGCCGCGAACCCGGTCGCCCAGCTCCTCCAGATCATTCGCGGCTACCTCGACGACCCCGCGCTGAGCCCCCGCCTCAAAGCCGTCGGCGTGGCCACCCCCGACACCGTCGACCCGGAGACCGGCTATCTCCACTTCGCCCCCCGCTTCGGCTGGACCGACTTCCCCCTCGGCCAACTGCTGCGCGACCAGCTCCCGGTCCCCGTACTGGTCGACAACGACCTCATCGCCAGCACCACCGCGGAACTCCTCTACGGCGCCGGCCGCGAGCACGACGACTTCCTCGTCCTCGCACTCGGCGACGGAGTGGGCCTCGGAGCGGTACTGGCCCGCCGGGTCCACCGGGGCCCCGGCGGACTGTCCAGCGAGTTCGGACACAGCCCCGTCCGCGATACGGGAGTGCTGTGCGCCTGCGGTGCCCGCGGATGTCTGGAGACCTTCACCAACGACCAGGGCATCCTGCGCGAGGCCCGCCGCCGGGGTCTCGCCACCGAGGACACGGACATCACGGAGATCCGCACCAGGGCGGTCGCCGGGGACCAGGACCTGCTGTCCCTCCTCGCCGATGTCGGAGTGATCCTCGGCCGGGCCCTGGCCGGCGTCGTGAATCTCCTCGGCACGCCCACCATCGCCGTCATCGGCGAGAACTACGCTCTTTGGCCCGGCCTCGAACCAGGTTTCCTCGACGTCATGCGCACGAGTCCGATCGCCGCGGCGCACCGGGTGAAGGTGGTCGTACGACCCTGGCACGACAGTCAACACGCCCACGGCGCGGCGACGTTGGCGCTCGGATCCCCCGGGACCCTCACTCGGGAATGAGGACGACGGCGACCATGGCGCCGACCGGCGTCAGCCGAAGAGGAGGCCGACGTCCTTCTCCACGCAGAGCTGCACGACGGCCGTCAACCGGCGGGCGTCGTCGATGTGCCGTTGCAGGAGAGGACTGACGCTTCCCTCCTGAGGCTGCTCGGCGATCTCCCGCAGGCGGGGGAGGAGCGCGGCGCACTGGATCGGCGTCAGGTCGGGGCCGCCGTCGTCGGGATGATCGAGGAGTGGTGCCAGGACCGTGGAGACGCCTTTCCAGGGGCGCTGTCCGCCAAAGCCGTGCATCAGGAAAGGGCGACCGCAACCGGAACGGTTCGCGGACGGGCCTGAGTGCGGTCGCGCAACCGCCGACCACCGGCCGCTGACTGCCGCAGACCGTCCGGCCCGGGGCTGGAGTCGCCGTCGCACCGCATGCGGCTCCGCAGAGCCCTTCGGCCCGCGGGACGGTTTCCGCTCCCGGCCGGGGGCCGTCTCCGGATGCGACACGAACGGCGGTTGAAGGCTGCCTCCGTTGCGCAGGTACTTCGCATGGCTGACATAGTCTCCGCGGCGACGGGAATCGGCGGTGCCCTGCTCGGCACCGCGGTCGGTGCCTTTGTGACCCATCTACTGCAGCGGCGGAACGCGTCCTTCGCGCGTCTGCACGAGGAGCGCATCCTGGCCTATGTGGCTTTCGCGGAGGCGGTCATGGAGTTCCGCAGAGAACTGATGGACCGCTGGTTCGCCGAACACAACGGCGCCGCCCACGACTCTTCTCCGGTCTACGCCTCCCGCAGCACCATGTGGACCGCCTACTACCGTGTGGCCCTGCTCGCGAGGGACGAGGGCATTCGGCAAGCAGCCACAGCGGCACGGGAGACCGTCTCCTCGATCAAGAAGGCACAGAGCCTGGATGTCATGAAGGCGCGTTCCGACGCCACACGCGAGGCCGTGCGCCGCTTCGTCGACACCGCTCGCGCCGAAGTGTCGCAATAGCAGCTTCCGAGGCTGCGGTCCAGTCCGCTTGTCCGGTCCCAACCTGCCTGCCAGGATGGCCCGGTGACGGGCGGAGACCGGTCGGAAGGCCGGGCACACAAGGCATCACCCCTCGACGACATGGTCAAGGCGCTGCGCACGCACGGCGTCGACATCCCGGGAGACCTCCCACAGGCCATGAGGAAATGCGTACGGCCGGTCAGGTTGGACGCGGTGTCCGTGAATCCGGCACCTGATGACCTGGTCAGGGCATGGCGAGCGACTTACAAGCACGCGGAGAAGCGCGAGGCGGTGTGGATTCCGCTGCTGCACATGTTCCGAGAACACTTCTCGCGGCGCAGCCCGGCCCTGGAAAAAGCCGTGCGGGCCGCCAACCCCTACTGGTCCCTCGCCGGTACGCGCCGCGAAGTCACCCTGCAGTTCGGCAGCAGGTGCTTTCACCTCGGGCAGAAGCTCCTCATGAACGGCCGGCGCGAACCCGCGCGGTTCCTGCTGAACGAAGCTGTCCAGGCCCTCACATGGGCCGACCGCAACGGACGGCCCCTGCCGCTCGACAGGCGGTGTCACTGCCACGGCCAGTTGGCCATCGCGCTGGTTCTGCTGGCCCGGGATCTGGACGAGACCGATCCCGAGGCCACCGTCCTGCTGACGCGGGCCGAGGGATACTCGGCTCTCGCGGAGCAAGGGGACAAGACCGAGCAGCATTTCGCCTACCGGATGGAAATTCATCTGCGCCTGTTCCGTGCCGATCGCGATCCGGCGCATCTGGAGAAAGCGCAGACCATCCTGCACACCCTGGTGGACCCGCCGGCCACGAGGAGGCTGCGCGCAGCTCGCGCGGACGTCCTGGCCGGTCTGGGGATGGCGCGGTTGCGCAGCGGGCAGTTCGAGGAGGGACTTCGGCTGCTGACCGATGCGGAGTCCGCCTTCACGGAGGCGGAGCGGACCGCCGCCCTCCCCGATACCGAAGGCGCACACTCCGGATACCTCCTGGCCCGGCGCGGGTATGTGCGCCACCAGCTCTACCGTTTCGACACGGACTTCCACGGCCGCCGAAGCACGGCACATCTCCAGGCCGCGCTCACCGACCTCCTCACCCCCGAAGCAGCCGACCACATCAGCGGGCAGGTGATCGCCGCGGCACTGCTGGACCGCTCCCGGGTCCTGTCCCGACGCGGCGACCGGGAGGGAGCGGCGACCGATCTCGCGCGTGCACGTGACTTGCTCGGTTCGCTTCCGCCATCAGCCCGGCTCGCTGCCAAGGCACGAGCCCAGGAACTCGACGCCGCGATCGCCGTGGCGGTCGGGTCCCAGGCCACGGATGAACTACGCCGACTGGCCAGGGAGATCATCCGGCTGCCTTCCGACGCGCCCATCCCGGCTGCTGCTCTGTCCCGCGCCTGCAAGAGCGTGGTCGCCGCAGAGGGCATCGATCAATGCCGCCTCCTGCTGGAGGACGCGCTGGAACGCCTCGAGATCGACGTCATTCACCCGGAGCTGTCGCAGCCCGGCCGCCGGCACGTGGCCAGCCACGCCGCACTCATCGCCCGCCTCCTGGCCCGCAGCGACGAAGAGGCGGCTCCTGCCGCGCTCGACCGCGCACTGACGTTGTACCGCACCAGCTTCGACGCGGTGGACGACCCTGCCAGCGTGGACGCCTACGCCGACGCCGGTGCCAGCGCTCTCGCGCTGGCCAAGATACTGGCCCGTAGTGGCGACGCCGACGCGGAAGACGCGGCCGGCCTGCTGCGTGAAGCGGTCGACTGGCTCGGAAAGGCGGTCGCCAAAGCCCGGACAGGCTCCGGCGCACGACGCCATGACTTCGACCCGGTCATCACCCACAGTCGGCTGGGCGAGGCCGCTCTGCGCTCGCACGGCTTCACCCCTGACGACCGACTGCTCGACGTGGCGATCGACAACCTCCAGGAATCTTTGAACCTCGAAGTGGGCGAGGCGGCTGAACCGGCCCGGCCGGAACGGAACCGGACGGCCGTCCTCGGACACCTGGGCGACGCCTACTACCGGCGGGGCACCAGAGCCTGGAGCTCCGCAGACCTGGAACGCGCCATCGAGCTCAAGGAAGAGACCTACACCGACCGCAGCCAGGCTCGGGAGAACCGAAGCGTCGCCGCTGCTGCCGCCGAGCGGCTGCACCGCATCACGTCAGACGCCACTCAGCTCACCCGTAGCGCCGGGTTCGCCCTGCAGGCCTCCACCTGTGACGCCCAATGGCCCTGGCCGGTGCTGCAGTTGGCCGACCTCGCCCGACAGCACGAAAGCCTCGACCCCTCTCGCCTGGCCGACCGGGCACCAGCCTCCCTGTCCGCGCTGCTCCTTGCCGGCGACCGACCCGGTCTCCTGGAGCGGGCCGCCGAACTCGCCGCCCGCAACCGGGAGTTCCTCACCACCGTTCTCGGCGGGCAGAAGAGGTCCGGGAAACAGGGCGTCTTCGTCCTCGACGACAGCCACCGTCTGATCGGGCAGACCATCGTCCTCAAGCGGCTGAGTGCTTCCGCGGCGCTCCAGGAGCGGGAATGGACGCAACGCTTCCGCCAGTGGCTCACCGACCGGGACGCCCCGCAGGAGTGGCTGCTGCCCGAACCCCTCGGCCTGGTCTCGCTCCAGCCGCACGAGCAGGACGCGGTCTACGTCATGCGGCGGATGCACGGACGGCTCCTGGGCGCCACCGTGATCGACCACAGTGCGATCGGGGGAGAGGACCCGCTGCCCCACTTCGTCAGTGCCCTGCGCTACCTCGCCGCTTTCCAGGCGTGGAGAGCTCAGGACGACCCCGGCACGCCTCGCACCGCGAACCACGTCCATGCTGACGAATGGGCCGAACAAGTAGCCAGATACTGTGACAAGCTGGATGCCGGTCGAGACATCACAGATGCCCTGACCGCCCTTGTGGGACCGCTTGCCGAGCCGGGCAGCCCTGTCGTGGCCAAGAAGGACCCCCATCCGGGGAACTGGATCGTCACCAGACGCGGCGAGCTCGTCCTCTTCGACATCGAATCCTCCGGCACCCTGCCGTTGCTCCAGGAGGCCGTCACCGTGATCGACGACCTCCCGCTGCTGCCTCTCGACGCCGAAGGCTGGACCCGGCGCGAGGAACTGCGCGACACCTATCTGGCCGCCCTGCACGAGTTCGGCCTGCCCGTGCCTGACGCGCAGGACATCCCCGTGAACCGCCTGGAGGCCCTGACCGCCTTCCATGCGGTGAAGGGAATCGGCCGCACCCGCGGCTGGGGCGACGACGGCTCGTCGTTCACCCTCTCGTTGCGCAGCCTGCAGTACGAGCACTACTGGAACATCCTGGACCACCTCGCCGCCGACGGCCGGGACCCGAGCACACGGGCGTTCTGCCGCCTCTTCCTCGGGCGGTACGACAGGGTTCGAACCGTCGTCCGCTGAGTGTCGCGCGGCGTGTTCTCCTTGGCGTCCGATGTGTCCGCCGGCCTCTCGGGCGCGGACCGCGGGAAGACGGCTTCGGGACGGTCAGGAGCCCTCACGTCGGTGTCAGGCACACGTGGAGGAGCGGGCCATGCCTCCATGGCGGGCCGGGCAGTGTCGCCGCTGCGACGGACCGAGTGCTAGGCGCGTCGCACTTCCACTCGCAACGCCGGCAGCCCAAGGTGTCGAACACGTGCCTGGCCATCGGATACATCGCCTGCCCGAATTCGTCGGTCCGTGTCGTCCGGTCCTCGAATCACCAGGGCACAACCTCGCCCTTGCCGGGTGACGAAACGTCCGCCCTGACGAGGCGCGCGTAATGATCTTTGTGATACCTTCACCACCGCTGTGCACCACTGCGAGTTCAAGGAGGTGAGACCGATCAACGCTGTGACAGGTCGGGGCTCCCTCCTTTGCATGGCCTAGGGAGCGCCCGCACAAGGCATCCCGAAGGGCTTGGAACGCTGATGCGCTTCACCTCCCAGACGTCGTCGGACGGCGTCACAGAACAGTTCTTCACCCTCGACGAGATCCCCGGTGTGCTCTGGACGCCGCAAGGCGCCTGCGGTACTCGCCCCCTGATCCTTCTGGGCCATGGGGGCGGGCAGCACAAGACGGCCCCCGGCAACGTGTCCCGCGCGCGCCGCTACGCCGCCGAGGGTTTCGCGGTTGTGGCGATCGACGCACCCAACCACGGCGATCGACCCACGGACGAGGATTTCGGCAGGGTCGCCGCCGAGATGCGCGCCGGCATGGCCGCCGGTGAAGATCCAGGCGGGCTGGTCGCCGGCATGCACAGCCATCTGGCCCCTCAGGCCGTCGCGGACTGGCAGGCGGTCCTGACTGCTGTCCAGCGCCTCGACCAGGTCGGCGTCGGCCCGGTGGGCTATTGCGGCATGTCGATGGGCTGCGGTCTCGGCATCCCGCTCATCGCTGCAGAGCCCCGGATCCGCGCCGCGGTACTGGGCCTGCTAGGTGTGCACGGGCTGGCCGAGGACGCCGCGCGGATCACCGTGCCTGTGCAGTTCCTAATCCAGTGGGACGACCAGATGGTGCCGCGGGACCAAAGCTTGGCGCTGTTCGACGCCCTGGCCTCGGCCGAGAAGACACTGCACGCCAACCCCGGCAGGCACGGGGACGTGCCGTTGTTCGAAGTGGACAGCTCACGGCGGTTCTTCACCCGGCATCTGAGCTGACACGACATCACTGTCCGGCGCGCTGGCCGGAACCCCTTCCCGGCCGGCGCGTTCAGTCAAGACTGTCCGGCATGGCCGAGCGGGTGCAAGTGCGGGAGATCGATGACGACGAGGGCAGGCGGATGCTGCGGATCATCCGGAGGGGCACCGGGTCGATGGTGACCTGGCGGCGGGCTTCCAAGGTGCTGTTATCCGCACAGGGCGTGCCTGTGGCGAAGACCGACGAATTCGGACCGCTCAACCTCCAGCCTCACCCCGGTCGGCAGTGGGCCGAGCGCGGCACGTCACCGGGTTCTGCTCCCGGGAGGCGGGGGTTGAGGAACATCCGAACGAAGACCGGCGCTAAGGATCAGTCGGCCCAGGTGGGCGGCTGATCCTTAGCGCCGGCGGACGGACCCGTCTGAAGTCTTCCCGCTGATAACGCCCTATTGTCTGTGGCATTGCCGAAGCCGACCTGCGGCGACGTCGCCGCGCCGCTGGGCGTAGCGACCCCGTTGTTCGATGTGTCGCTCATAGTTTGATCCCTGTGTTTCCCCTGCCGCCGTTCATGTTGACTACGGAACCGAAGTTGTTCGTGGTGTTGTACTGCTCGAGGACGGCGGAGAACTCGTATTCCGGGTGGTCGATCGCGTACACGATCTGCCCGGCGATCGCCCGTAGTTCATCCATGGTCGGCAGGGTCAGGACCACCCTGGAACCGCTGTTCAGCTCGACGACCAGCACCGGCTTCCTCGACCAGAGCAGGACGGCGAAGACAACGACCAAGGCGAACAGGGCCAGGACGGCCGGGGCAGGACCGCCGACCCCGCCGCCCCCGTCCGTGGAGTCGAGCCGGGCGGAGACCAAGAAGGCGACGACCACCAACAGCAGGAAGTAGCCGCCGGCCTTGCCCCAGGCGGGCTTCAGCCTGAACACTTCGACCCAGCTGACATTGCGCAACGGAACCGCGGCCGACCCCACCCACAGGATCTGCCGCTGGACCCGGAGTTCCAGCGGCTTTCCGCTGCGGGGAGGCAGCGGCATCGGCGGTATCTGAGGAGACGGCTGCGGCGGCTGAGACGGGGGCCGGGGCGGAAGCTGTGGCGGAGGCCCGGGAGGTGTCCCGGGAGGTGGTACGCCGATGCCGCCTGTGTGATCCATGCTCCCCCCGTGCTGTCGTCACAACCACCCGCGCAATGCGTGGCGCGGGAGCATCATTAAGCCTGTGTGGGGTCGTGGGACGGCAGACGAGATACGGCCAATGTCATCGTCACTCGTCTGCGTCGTCCTTGTCGCGCAGCGGACGTAGACCGCCGGGCAGGTCGGGAAGCCGGAACGAGTACCGGCCCAGCATGTTGATGTGGTGCCGCACGAACGAGGAAGAAGAACCGCCCCAACTCCGTACGGGACGGCGCCCCGTCGTATGCCGCGTACCGTGCGGCTTGCTCATCCGTCAGAAACTCGACCGGCACCCCGGACCTCCAGACAGTCAGTGATCAACACGACTGCCGAAGGCTCCGCCCCAGCCGAAGCCCAGGTCAAAGCGCTCCCGGACGCTCGAAGGGCTTAGCGCCGGTTTTCGTTCCTATGTTCTTCAACCCCCGAGGCCGCGTCGCGCAGTGGTGGGCGACAGTGTCGGCGAAGGTGCGGGCCACGGGTGACAGGGCGTCCCAGCGGCGCACGGCCCACCCTGCGGTAAGGGCAGGCAGGGCGGGGATGGGGACGAGGCGCACGCCGGAGTGGCCGGGGCCGCGCCAGCGGGGGAGCGTGGGAACGATGGCATGACCCAGCCCCAGTTCGACCAGGAGGACTGCGGTGTCCCAGTCGGCGACACTGGTGTCGAAGACGGGACGTACACCGGATTCCTCAAGCCAGGAGTCGAGTTGCGAGCGGGAGGCGGAGTTCTCGGGGAGCCCGATGAGCCGGGCGTCTTGCAGGTCTGCGGGTTCGATGAACCGTTTGTCGGCCAGCGGATCGTCGGCGGTCACAGCAAGCACCCAGGGAAGTTCGACAACCGGGCGCTGCTCGATGCCGCGGACCGGGGGCCCGAGTGTGATCCAGGCGAGGTCGAGTCCGTCGGTGGCGAGTGCGTCGAAGCAGTCCCGGCCGGAGGTCTCGGTCTGGAACTCCAGGCTGACCTGGGGGAAGCGCTGACGGAAGTCGACGATGGCGGCCGACATGAAGTGCCGGACGGTAGTGCCTCCGGTGGTGATCCGCACCGCACCGCCATCTCCTCGTGCGAGTTCGTCGAGGCGACGCAAGGCATGGTCGATGCTGCCGAGCCCATCGACGACCGCCGAGTGCAGGACGTGCCCAGCCTGGGTCGGTATGACCCCACGCGGTTGCCGCTCGAACAGACTGAGTCCCAGTTCCCGCTCGAGCCTCTTCACATGCTGGCTGACCGCCGACTGTGTGCACATCAGGTCGCGGGCGGCGGCGCTCAGTGAACCGGCCTGGCACACGGCGGCAAAGACGCGAAGATCATCAAGAGTCACAGCCATCCAAGGTATCGCTTGGGTATGGACAAGCAAACACGAGGATTGACTTGGATTTACACGATGCTTGACCATCGGTGCAGGGCCCCGGGCGGCAACCCGCCCTGACTTCGCGACGATCCGGACGTGAGGCGAAGGCACGGCGGGTGCCGACCCACCACGCGCCGAGAGGAACCACCGCCATGTCCACCCCGCCCGCCGCCACGGCTCGGGCCACCGCCCCGCTGCGCCGGCTCGGCGCCGCGAACATCGAGCACCCCGGCAGGACCCTCCTCACCCGTCTGCAACGGGTCCAGCAGCAGCTCGCCATCTGGGGCGCCCGCCCTGCCCCGCAACTCCCGGGCCTGTTCCACGCCTTCTACGGAACCGACGGATTCGCCACCGCACTGCTACCCCTCGACCGCCGCAGAGAGCCGGCCACGATGATCGGCGCCGAAGCACCGGTGTGCTTCCACGCCGGTTGCGACCGGACCACCTCCTACCCGACGTTGGGCGATCCTGACCCCGCGTTCCGCGAGCGCTGAGGGCCCGACCTCCTCGTCCTCTTCACCCGCCTCCGATTGCAGCTGAGCCCGCCCGCATGAAAGGACAGCCACACAGTGCTCACCACCCCGTCCTCCACCGCCGACGACACCGCGCGCCGATCCACCGTGACCGTCCTGGGCCCCGGAGGCGTCGGCGGCCTGCTCGCCGCGCTGCTGTCCCGCGCCGGTCACCGGGTCGTCTGCCTGTCCGGCGAGACAACCGCGCAGGCACTCCGCCGGAACGGCCTGCGCGTGCGCAGCCGGCAATTCGGCGACTTCACCGCCGAGGTGGAGGCGGACACCATGCTGCACGAGCCGGTCGACCTGTGTCTGGTGACCGTCAAGCACACCGCCCTGGGTGCGGCGTTGGAGCGGGTCCCGCCCGCCATGCTCGAAAACGGCCTTGTGCTGCCCCTCCTCAATGGCATTGAGCATCCCGAAGCCCTCCGCCGACGCTACGGTGTCGACCGGGTTGCACCCGGGGTCATCCGGGTCGAGTCGACCCGCGTCTCAACGGGCGTCATCGAACACGGCAGCCCCTTCACCGAGATCGATCTGGCCGGGCCGGCACAACGGCTGGAGGACCTGGCCGCCATGTTGCAAGCCGCCGGGGTGAAGGCTCGGGTGGCCGAGGACGAGACCGCCGTACTCTGGGCCAAACTGGCCTTCCTCGTGCCCTTCGCACTGCTCACGACGCGATACGGGCTCACCATCGGCGGCGTCAGGACCGAGCGTCGGCAGGAACTGGTGGCGCTTGTCGAGGAGACCGCCGCTGTCAGTCGGGCTTGCGGCGCCCCCGCCGACCCCGCGAAGGCACTGGCGCTGTACGACGCCTTCCCAGCCGGAGCGAAGTCCTCGATGCAACGCGACGCGGAGGCGGGGCGTCAGCTGGAACTGGACGCCATCGGCGGGGCACTGCTGCGGGCCGCTCGTCGACACAACGTCGCCGTCCCCATCGTCACTCGGTTGGTGACCGAGCTGGCCATCCATTGAGGACGCCAGGAGAGCCCTCTGACTTGCGATGCGCCCCGGGCGCCGGCGCCGGCACTCGGCTGAAGGCCGGTGCGCTGACCGACCGGTGCCCGACTTCACCGGACTTGCTGCCATGCCCGCAATGGTGTGGCGGGCATCCAGGATCACGGAGACGAGATGCGATACGCGGATATGCCTGGCGCTCAATGTGAGACCTTCGTCGCTGCGGCTGCATCGGCCGTATGGGAGATCGCGATCGACATCCAAGCCCCAGCCCGTTGGAGTCGTGAACTGCACCGCACGGAATGGCTCGATGGCGCGACGGCTCCCGCGCTGGGGGCTCGCTTCGCAGGCCACAACCAGCATCCAGTGATCGGTGCCTGGCGCACGGTTTCCCAGATCACCGAACTCGACCCGGAGCGGGCCTTCGCGTGGCGCGTCCTCGATGCGGACGGCCGCTTCGGGAAGGCAACGCTGAGCCTGGCAGAGCCGATGGCCACATGGCGCTTCACGCTCACGCCTGATGCAGGAGGCACCTTGCTTCGGCAGACTGTGCGAATCGGCCCCGGACGCTCAGGGCTGAGCGCTGCCATCGACAGGATGCCCGACAAGGAAGAGTATCTCGTGGCCCTCCGTCTCGGTGAGCTGCACGAAGGCATGCACGCCACGCTGAACGGAATCAAGGCGGCGGCAGAGCAGCGGAAGCGGGGCGACTGAACTCGGCCCTCTTCTCGATCGGGGTGGTCGTCCTGGTCCTGGCCGGGTGGGGTTTGGGCGCATGGGCCGGACTGCCGAGGTGGGGGGCGGATGTTCCTGAACCCGCGCCGGACCCGGGCCGGGGTGAGTGCGGTGCCCGTGCGGGTGGTCTTCTCCCCGGGATTGCGCTGGTCGACGGCGATGGGTGCGGCCAGGCGGAGTCGGGTGTGCGCGACGATCACCGGCCAGGTCCAGCGATTCGCACCCTGCGGGCTCCGCAGCCGAGGCAGGGTCCGGCCCGGGGACTGCTTGAACAGGCCGAACGAGCCGGATCAACGTCCCCTCGTCCAGCGGCGGTTCGCCATCCAGGTCGGTCGGCTCTTGCAGACGAAAGAGGTCGTCCCAGAGCCTCTGATCTGCAGCTCCCTGGAACCTGATTGGTGGTGCCACAGGAATCGCGCGAGATGTTCCGGAGAGCGAGAACCGCTCCGCCTGCCGCCTCAGTACTGTGACTTCGCATGACCGACACCGAGATCGAGATCACCGCAGACCTGGTCCGCGACCTGCTGCAGGAGCAACATCCAGACCTCGCAGGGCTGGCCATCCGCGAGGTGGCGGGCGGCTGGGGCAACCAAATGTGGCGCCTAGGGGACGAGTTGGCCGTGCGTATGCAGCGCATGGACCCCACCCCGGAGCTCCAGCTCAAGGAGCGGCGGTGGCTACCCGTGCTGGCCCC
This sequence comes from Streptomyces sp. NPDC002588, assembly GCF_040295925.1. Lineage (NCBI taxonomy): Bacteria > Bacillati > Actinomycetota > Actinomycetes > Kitasatosporales > Streptomycetaceae > Streptomyces > Streptomyces sp. NPDC002588. The sequence continues at coordinate 49,531 of NZ_JBEOWF010000021.1, read as the reverse complement.
GCGCCTGCCGCTCCCGGTGCCGACCCCGGTACGGTTCGGCGAACCGTCAGAGCGCTTCCCCAAGCACTGGACCGTCATGACGTGGGTTCCCGGCGAGCCGCTGGACTATGGCTCGATCAGCCGCGGCGCCCACGCGGCCGACACGCTGGCGGGCTTCCTCAGGGCGCTCCATGTGGAGGCGCCCACCGAGGCACCGATCAGCGCGGACTTCGGCGCCCACCCCAAGAAGTGCACGGACGGCTTCGACTACTTCTTTGAAGCCGTTGTCCCCGGCGGCATTGCCGACGAGGTCCGGTCGGTCTGGGACGATGCCGTTGCGGCCCCCGAGCGGGAGGGCCCGCCGGTATGGGTGCACGGTGACCTGCACCCCGCGAACGTCGTCGTCTCGGACGGAACCCTCTCGGGCATCGTCGACTTCGGTGCCCTGTGCGCCGGCGATCCGGCCTGGGACCTCGCCGCCGCATGGGTGCTGCTGCCCGCGGGCACGGCCTCACGTTTCTTCGACATGTACGCGCATGCGGACGAGGCGGCGATCCTGCGCGCCCGCGGGCTGGCCGCCATGAAGAGCCTCTTCCTGATGCTCATGGGCCAGAACGGAGATCGGGACCTTCCCGGCGGCAAGCCGAACTGGGGACCTGTAGGCCGCGCGGCACTTGATCGTGTCCTGAAGGGCGTCTGATGCAGGCATGGCGCGAGACGCCTCGCTCAGGGGCTGTCAGGGCGGACTCTTGGGAGAGCTTGGCTTTCGCCGAGGTCAGGCTGACCTTGAGTTCTTCGGCCTCGCCGCGCCGACCTTCGCGCTCGGCGTCAGCACGTGGTGGCCGCAGGTCCTCGCCGCGATCACGACCGGCGTCACCAACGCCGCCTCCGAAGGGATCAACAGGGCGATCAAAACCGACGCCGTTCATCTTTACGCGAACGCGTTGTAAGTCAAATATCGCCGAACCCTGATAGAGATGCATAAAGGATTCATATAAATGAGCTATGCTTCAGGCGTGAGTCGCCGAGACGCCGCGCACGGCGCTTCCGATGCCATCGGGTCAGCCCTCTACGGTCTGGCCACCAGGGCCGTGAGACGCCTTCCCCGCGACATGAGCCTGACGTCCGCCGCCACCTTGGCCACCCTGGACAAGACCGGCCCGCGACGGATCACCGATCTGGCGGTGGCCGAGGGCGTCACCCAGCCCGCGATGACCGTCCTGGTCCGGGTGATGGAGGAATCCGGGCTGGTCGAGCGGAAGGGCGATCCGTCCGACAAGCGGGTCACGCTGGTGTGCCTGACCGAGGCCGGCGCGTCGTACGTCCGGACGCGACGCCGGGCGGGCGTCGACGCGTACGCGCGGTTGATCGACGAACTCACCGGTGACGAGGTCGAGGCCTTGGCAGCAGCTCTTCCGGCGCTGCTGCATCTGGCGGAGCTCGAAAGCCACGCCCGAGAGGAGTCGGACCGGTGACCGCGGCCCAGGCTCATGACCAACCCATGAGTACTGCCCTGATACGTTCCGAGGCGCGGCTGCTGGTCCCCGCCCTGATGTTCATCGCCCTGGTGGTGGCGGCGGTCGCCAGCCTCGGGACGCCGCTCATCACCAGCGTGGCGACCACGTTCCACGTCTCCCTCGACAGCGCGCAGTGGACGCTGACCATCGCCCTGCTCAGCGGCGCCGTCGCCACGCCCGTCCTCGGCCGGCTCGGAGCCGGTCCGCACCGGCGGGCCACGATTCTCGCCACGCTGGCGATCGTCGTCGTCGGCAGCGCGCTCACCGTGCTGCCGCTGCCGTTCGCCTGGCTGCTCGTGGGCAGAGCGGCCCAGGGCGTCGGACTCGGTCTCACGGCGCTGATGATGGGCGTGGCCCGCGACCATCTTCCCGAGGAGCGCAGCGCGGCCACGATCGCCCTGATCTCAGTGGTCTCCATCATCGGAGCCGGTGTCGGTTACCCGCTGGCCGCGCTGCTCGCCGAGTTCGGCGGACTGCGGGCCGCCTACGGCCTCGGCCTGCTCGTCACCGCCATCGCTTTCGTGGCCGCGTGGCGCTCCATGCCCGCAGCTCCCGAAGGCCGCTCCGCTCATGTGAACGTGGCCGGTGCGCTCGTCCTGGCGGGTGGACTGCTCCTCGTCCTGTTCCTGGCCGGCGAGAGGAGCCTGTGGAGCCGACACCTCGCCGTGGCGGTGACCCTTGCCGTCGCCGCCGTTCTCCTGCTCTGTGTCTGGACCGTTTCCGAACTGCGAACCAAGACGCCCCTGGTCGACGTCCGGGCGGTGCGACACCCGGCGGTCGCCGGGGCGAACATCGCCATGTTCGTCGGCGGGAGCGGCATGTACCTCCTGCTCACGCTCATCACCCGCTACGCGCAGACGCCGCACAGCGCCGGCTACGGCTTCGGACTGACCACCTTCGTGGCGGGGCTGGTCCTCATCCCGTTCTCCGTGCTGGGGTTCGTCGCCGGCAAGCTCACTCCGAGGGTCCGCGAACGGATCGACGGCCCCCTGCTCCTGGCCGGCAGCGCCGCCATCGTCGGCGGCGGGTTCGTCCTGTTCGCCACCGCCCGGTCCAACCTGGCCGAACTGCTCGCGGCCATGGGCGTGTTGGGCTTCGGCGTCGGCAGCTTCTCGGCCGCCATGCCCGGCGTCATCCTGGCCGTCACCCCCAAGAGCGAGACGTCGAGCGCCATGAGCTTCAACTACGTCGTCCGCAGCGTCGGGTACTCCCTGGGCAGCGCCATCGGCGGTCTGGTCCTGGCCGCCGGCACCGCCACGGGCCGCCTCTTCCCGAACGACGACGCCTACACGACCGCGGCGCTGGTCGGCGTCGCCGCGATGGCGATCACGACGATGGCCAGCCTCGCCCTCGCCCGCCGACGCTCACCCGAGACCAATCCGATCACAGCCCCAGTCGGTGTGCCGGGCCCGGGCCGGTCGAGTCGAACCGGAAGCTGAGGATCGAAGCCGTCCGACTTCGGCGCCGTCTCCGTCGGCTCGCTGACCCACAGCGCGCCTGCCATGGATCCGAGCATGCTTCTGAGCATCAATTCCGAACACGGGAGGTACCGTGGCCAAGGGCTACTGGGTCAGCGTCTACCGCACCATTGCGTACCCCGAGAAGGTGGCTGCATACGACAAGCTGGCCGGTCCAGCCGTCAAGGCCGCGGGCGGGCGGCTGCTCTCCCGCGGCAGCCGGGTCGTCGCACACGACGCCGGAATCGCCGAGCGCACCGTCCTGATCGAGTTCGACAGCTTCGAACAGGCGGTCGCCGCACATGCGAGTGCGGCCTACCAGGAGGCGCTGGCCGCACTTGCTGACGGCGTCGAGCGCGACTTCCGCATCATCGAAGGCCTCGACTGACGATCGAGGCTGCGTCGGCGACGAACACGAAGCCGACAGCGCGGATCACCCCGGCTCGTCAGCGCGCGGAGGGCGTCGGGGTCGACGTCGTTGAGGACCAGGCGGTCGGCGGGGTGCAGGAGAGCCGGGTCGACTCGGCGCGGGTCGGCGGCGCCTCCGGACCCATCAGCAGGATGTGACGGCCGGTGGCGCGCGCGGGGGCCGTGCTCGGGACGTCCGCCGGGTCGCTCCCGAGTGCGGACTCGATGAGTGCGGCCTGGTGGGCAAGCGTGTTGCGGTGCTGGTCGGTGATGGGAGCGTGCAGGAGGTAGTCGTCGAAGTGGTGGCCCCAGGTGCCGGGCACGCCTCCGGGCTGAGCACGCAGGATGTACTCGATGATCTCGAAGTCGCCGGCCCGGCCGCGAGCTTGCTCACGGCTCAGCTGGACCATGCCGCCGACGTTGGCGAACATCTCGGCCAGCGGTGCCATGGCGGCCGTGACGGTGTCCTGACGGGCCGTGGCGAGCGCGGCAGGGAGTCGGCGGAGGGCGCAGTCGTCGAAGTAGCGGTGTGCGGTCGCGCGGTCTGCGCCGGCGATCGCCGGGAGTTCGGCCATGGCTTGCCGGACGAAGTCGGCCAGCGCGGTAGGGCCGACTGTCTGATCCGGCGTGACGACCGACGTATCACATCCGCATACATCCAGTATGCGGATGCCCCTTCGCCTCGCGATGCCCGCATCTGACACCGAGCGCTGATCCACCGGGGATTACGGGACAGCCCAAAGTGTTGCGGGTCAGGACGTTGGTGACGGCGCATAGTGGTGGGCAAGATTGGTGGCGAGGTCGCGGAGGTGAGCCCTGGCTTCGGTGGGACCGTGCACAGTGATGGCGTTCCCGAACGGCAGTAGTGCTCGCACGTCCTCCAGATGGAGGAAGCGGATCGTTACCTTGTGGCCGGTCGCGGATTCTTCATGGTCGTCCCGGACGAGTCGTAGGCCAAAGATCCGTTGCGCTCGCTCGATCTGGGTCCGGTCGATGGTGGCGCTGACCTCTATCGCGTGGTTGTGTTCCCACTGATCAATGAGCGCGGCAGCGACGGTGGCCAGGGTCTGGCTCTCGCGGATCCGTCGTGGCTGGTCGACTTCTTTCCACGTCGTGATCCGTTCGAGTCGGTACATTCGTGGCACTCGGGCACAGTCGGCGACGAGGTACCAGATGCCGGCCTTGGCGAACAGCCCGTAGGGATCCAAGACCAGGTCGCGTGGGCATGACTCGCGTGGGCTGTTGTACTCGATCCGTAGCCGGCGACCTCGCCGCACCGGGCCGATCAGCGAAGCCGGAGTCGTGCCGGAAGCTCGTGCCTGACGCCAGGGACGGCTGTCCACGTGCACTACGTCGGTGAGCGGCAGGAGCTCATGAACTCGACGTGGCTGTGCAGCGGCGATCTTGGAGAGCGCGCGCCGGCTTTCGGCCGATGCGTTGAGCTCCGCACGTTGCGTCTCATCCAGCCCGGTGAGCGACAGCTGATCACGCTCGTCCGGTGTGAGTCGCGTGAGGTCGAGTCCGGATCCGGGCAACATGGTCACGCCTCCGAGGCGGCCCCGTTGTGCGGTCACCGGCAGACCGGCGTCGCGGAGCCAGTTCAGGTCTCGGGTGATGGTTCGAAGGGACACCCCGAGCGCTGAGGCGAGTTCCTGTGTGGTCACGGCATCCCTCGATGTGAGGAGCAGCATCAGGGTGAAGAAGCGATCTGGGGTCACGCACCAATTTTTTCAGGAATTACGACAGGATGCGGCGCATATCCCGGTCAGGCTGGTGGATGCGTACCTACGATCTGTGAGAAGGAAAAACCATGACTACATCCGTCGTGTCCATCGTCTACGTGAACGACGCTCCCGCCGCAGCTCGCTTCTACGGCGACCTCCTCGGCATGAGCCCCTCGTTCGAGACTCCGGGATACATCACCTTCGACCTCGGGCCAGGCGCTGATCTCGGTGTGTGGTCCGGCCAGTTCGAGGATCTGTCACCGGACGTCCCGCGCACCAGTGAGGTTTGCCTGGCCATCGACGGTGGACCCGACGAGCTCAACGCGACCTTCAAGCAGTGGAAGTCCAAGGGGGTCACGATCCTGCGCGAGCCTCATGATGCGGGGTTCGGGCTGACCTTCCTCGCAGCCGATCCTGACGGGAACCGTATCCGCGTCGCCCCGCAGGACTGAAAGGCCGCAATGCGGCAGGCGCGCACGACAGGAGTCGCGCCTGCCGTCGTCCGACTTCGAGAGGACGACGAGTGCCCCACGCGATGCGCCCTTGAGCGTCGAGGGCCGTAGAGGCGGCTCGTGAAGCGGTGCCAGACACGTCCCATCGCCCATGTCGCCGCTGAGATGGGCATCTCTCGCGCATGCGCCGGCAAGTGGGTAAATCGCCGGCGGCTACACGGTGATGCGGGATTGCAAGACCGGCCGTCGAGTCCGCACCGGAGGCCGAACGCGAATCCAGCATGGGTCATCGAGCAGATCGAGTCCTGGCGCCGCGAGCACAAGTGGTCCACGCAACGGGTCACCGACGAACTTGTGAGTATCGGTTTTGTGATCAACCGGCGAACTGTCAGCCGACACCTGACCCGGCTCAGCCTCGGCAAACGCCGCTTCATCGACCCAGGCGGTGAGAACGACCGGAAGCCGGGGAAGATCACCGCCCGCTGGCCCGGACACATGGTGCACCTGCTGGTGAAGAAGGTCGGCCGGATCCCTGATGGCGGCGGGTGGCGGATCCACGGCCGGGACAGCGATCAGGCCAAGGTCGCCAGTCGGGCGAAGTCGGCCGGGGCGAAGCGTGGCTACGTCTACCTGCACTCCGTCGTCGATGGTTTCTCACGGCTCGCCTACACAGAACCGCTGGGCGATGAGAAGGGCACGACGGTTGCTGCTTTCCTCGCCGGGGCGAAGGTCTGGTTCTCCGCCCACGGCATCAACCACATCCACCGGGTCGTCACCGACAATGGCGCTTGCCACCGCTCCGGCGACTTCGCCCGCATCATCGGGCAAGGCACCCGGCATCAAAGCCCCAAGCCATACACACCTCGACACAACGGGAAGGTGGAGCGCTACCAGCGCATCATGGCCGAGGAAGTCCTCTACGCCCGCGAGTTCACCAGTGAGGACACCCGGTCAGCCGCGATCGCAGTGTTGAACATCCACTACAACTACCACCGGTCGCATAGTGCTGCCGCCGGAAAGCCGCCAGCAACACGCCTCCGCGAGATCGTCACCAACGTCGAGCCCTCATACACCTAGTGCTCTGACCGGGAAGGTTCGCCGGGGCCGTGGTCGCTTCGTCAGTCTTGGAGCCAGCCGTGCATTCTCCTTTTGAGCGGCGGTAGCAGTCCCGAAGAAAATAGATTGCCTTGGGGGCAGCGCTCACGTTGGCTGGGCAGCATGGCTGAACTGCGTACCGATCGTCTCGTGCTCCGTCGATGGCAAGACTCCGACCTTGAACCGTGGGCGGCGATGAATGCTGATCCCGAGGTTCGGGAGCACTTGGGCGACCTGCTCACCCGTGAACAGAGCGATGCCTCCGTGGCGCAGTTCCAGGCCGAGTTCGACCAGCGAGGCTACGGATGGTGGGCAGTTCAATTGCAGGCCACGGGCGAGTTCATCGGCTTCGCGGGCTTGGACCAAGTGGATGATGGTATGCCGTTCACGGGGGTTGAGATTGGTTGGCGGTTCGCGCGCTCGGCATGGGGCCATGGTTACGCCACCGAGGCCGCCCTGGCTGGCCTGGCCTTCGGCTTCGAAACGCTTGAACTCCCCGAGATCCTCGCAGTGACGACTGCTACCAATCTCCGTTCCCAAGCAGTGATGCGCCGGATCGGCATGACCCGCGACCCGGCTGACGATTTCGACGACCCCACCGCGCCCGAAGGGCCACTGCGTCCGAACGTGCTGTACCGAATCGCGCGTGGTGTGAGGGTCTGACGCTCTCGGCTCGGTCGCTTGGCCAGGCTGCGGCGGGGGAGCGGGCGTCCGCCCCAGCGGATGCCCTTCTCGCCGCGTATGCGGGCGCGTTCGCGACGCTGCGCCGCGAGGACGTCGGGGTGGCGGGCGTTGGTGTTGCGCCAGCGCAGGTAGGCGTGCAGGGCCCGGGTCTGCACGTTGTGGTTGCGGTGGTTGGAGTTGGCGATCGTGAACTGCCGCAGTGGCCCGAAATGGGCTTTGATCGGGTTGGCCCAGGAGGCGTAGGTCGGGGTGAAGCACAGCTCGACGCGGTTCTTCTTCGCCCAGCGACGGATCTTGTCGCCTGTGTGGGCGGACAAGTTGTCCAGGATGACGTAGATCGGGGCGCCGTCCGGGCGCGCGGCCCGGATCGACCTCAGTGCGGCCAGGGTGTTCACTGCACCCTTCTTGCGGCGGTTGACGCCCCACAGCCGGTCGTCGCCGACGGAATAGCAGCCGTGGAAGTACCGCACCCCGTGGGTGCGGTGGTAGGTCGCGGGATGGCGCTCGGGGTGACCGGCGGGAGCCCAGCCGGCCCCGGCTGTGGGGCGGATGCCGAGCGGCCCGAACTCGTCGAACGCGAACACGCGGTCCGGGAAGCGTTCCAGCACCTCCTCGATGCGGTCCAGCTTGGCGTCGCGCTCGGGGTCGGGCGATTCCTTCCAGGTCTTGGTGCGTTGGAAGGTGATGCCGCGGCGGGCGAGCAGGCACCGTAATGCCTCACGGCCGATCCGGATCACACGGCCGTGCACCTTCCGCAGGTAGGCGGCGAGTTTACGGATGGACCAGCGGGTGAAGGGCTGGCCGAGCTTGGTCGGGCGGGTGGTGGCCGTCTGGACGGCGAAATCCTCGTCGTCAAGACTGAGCAGGCAGGGACGGCCTCCCGCCCAGCGAGGGTCCAGGCAGGCCAGGCCGATCTCGTTGAACCGGTGGATCACGTCGCGGACAGTGTCCTCGTCAGCCTGGACTAGCTTCGCGATCACCGGGACCCGGTTTCCGCCAGCCGAGGCCAGCAGCATCATCGCGCGCCGGTATCGCACCGAGCTGGTGCTGCCCCGGCGACGATCTGCTGCAGCTTCTGCCCCTCCTGGTCGGTCAACCTGCGCACACGGACAGGCTCAGCCACCACACCCCCAACGGTCAGATCAGACGTCTCCGGACATCCAACCGCTGGAACCGCCGACCCGGCGAACCTTCCCGGTCAGAGCACTAGGAGCGTGGGTCGGCAATGGCCCAGCCGACGAGCGGTTGTGGATCGGCTGATGGCCGGTCGCGGCCGTTTGTTCGGGCCTGGTGCCGCAGTGGTGGGCTCGGGCCATTGTGCAGGGGGCTCCGGCCGGGCCGTCAGGCTCGGGCGGCGGCCAGCCCGGCGTTTCCGGCGTGCCGGAAGATCTTGCGGAGGTTGTGGCAGGCCGCCAGGAGTCGCCATTCGCCACGGGCTGGCCCTGATGTTGCTCAGTGGGGTCTGGCACAAGTTCCGTGAGCGATCAGTAACTGTTTCTAAGCCTCGGTGAGGGTCTGACCAGCTCAGAAATCGAACGGGCCCCTAACTCATGCGACCGGCCGTCGTTGAACGGGCTAAGGGCTATCCCGTAATCCCCGGCGGGCGCGCGACGACAGCTGCGGCACCTCGCCGCGTTGTCGGAACATCCGCATACATCCAGTATGCGGACGTCCCTCCGCCTTGTGATGCACCGCATCTGACGCCGCGCGCTGATCCACCGCGGATTACGGGACAGCCCTTAGGAGACGAGCTTGGAGGCAGGGGTGGATGCCGCAGACCTGGGGATCACGCCGACGACGGGACCGAGTTGTGAAGGCGTCGGGGGCCTGATCGTGGAACTGCTTGTAGGTTCCGAATAGAGATGTCGTTGTCCAAGTGACTTGTCATCAACTTGTCGTTCGGTCCAGCCGCTAATGGGCGGCGAGGATCTCCTCAAGAACGAACGATGAATCCGTCGGCAGGCCGTCGCCATCGCGCACCGCTCCGGCGCAGACGACCAGGGCCTTCCAGAGTGCCCAGCCTTGTCCACGCTCCCAGGTCGCCTTGTCGACCCCTAGCCGATCGCGGAACGCGGCCCGACCCTTGCCGGTCAGCATCGTCCAGGCGATCGACAGATCGCAGGCCGGGTCTCCGACTCCGCAAGTGCCGAAGTCGATGACGGCCGCGAGCGCACCGTCCTTCACCAGAAGGTTCCCCGAGGCCATGTCACCGTGGAACCAGACCGGCTTACCGTCCCACGAGGCTCGCAACGCCCGCTCCCAGATCTCCTCGGCGGCCTCGGACCGGATCAGGCCGTCCAATGTCTCCAGGGCTGCCCGGGCCCACCCGTCGTAGGTCGTCAGTGGTCCGCCTCGGAACCAATTGTGCAGTCCCGGGCCCGGTCCGCCTGCCGGGTCGATCCGCTGCAGGGACACGAGGAACTCCGCAAGGTCGACGGCGAACGCCGTCATGTCCTCGACGACGGCACGGGCCGCAGGCTCGCCACCGATCCACCGATAGACCGACCAGTTGTGCGGAAAGCTCTCATCGGACACGCCCCTGGCCAGCGGAACCGGAACCTCCAACGGCAACGCGGGTGCGAGCACCGGCAGCCACCGGTGCTCCTTCTCCACCGCCAGCGCGTACTCCTCGGCAGTCGGTAGCCGCACCAGCATCTCGTCACCGAGGCGAAAGGTGCAGTTGTCCCAACCCTGCGCGTTGACCGGCCGGACCTCAAGGTCGGACCACTGCGGGAACTGCGCGGCGATCAACCTGCCCGCCACCGCGGCGTCGACTGGTTTCCGATCCGGCAACGGCAGAACCTCGGGCCTCTCGTTCATCGGAGGCGACCGTACGATGCCCCATCGGATCACCACAAGCGAATTCCGATCGCCCTCAAGGGCCCATCAGCCATGTCACCGCGCTTCAAGCGCCCCGGGGTGACATCGGGATTCAGCTGGAGATCGGCGGAATTGACTTCGAGGTCTGGGTTGAGCCCGCGTAGAGGTCTCTTCGGCGGGAGGATCGGTGCAGGTGTCGCGGTTCGGGCCGGTTCGGGCCAAGGAGATGACGCTGTCTTCGAGAACGATCAGTCCCGTGCTGCTTCTCTGGGAGCCGGCTGGCCGCTGCGGCGGGAGGTCCGGCGGGTGATGCGCCTGGTCATGATACTGATCGCGGCCCAGGTGATCAGTGATTCAGAGTGCTGGATGAGCAGTTCGTAGTCCCGGGCATGACGGCGGGCGTGCATGGTCCAGGCGAGCGACCTCTCCACCACCCAACGACGGGGCAGGGCGACGAACCCGCTCGCGTCCTTCGGGCGGCTGACGGTCTTTTGTCGACCTGACGGTCCGTGCGCCGCTTGGCCTCGTCCGGTGTCCACCGCGGCCTGCCCGGCGGCGGCGTGAGGATGGCCGCGTACCGTTCCTCGTCGGCGGCGATGGACGCGAGGATGTTGTGGACGGGGAAGGACACGTCCGCGACCCGACGGTCCTCGGGCCACTTCGACGCGGTCTGCCGTGCCTGTTTCACCGTGTAGTAGGACATCCCGATGTCCTCGGACAGACGGAACAGCGAGTCCTTCACCGTGAACAGCCCGTCGGCCGACACCACACCGCCGTGCTCGCGCATTGGCTCGATCTCCAACGCGTAGTCGCCGACCTTGAACAGGATGCGGCTGGCCGTCTTCACCAGTTCCCGCAGCTCAGCGACGATCTCCGCATAGCGGCTCGCGCTGACGCTGCCGACCTTGTCCTCGGCCGTCTCGATGGCCGCCTCGTTCTCTTCGGGCATGGTTTCACGCCCAACCCGCGGGCCGTGCAAGGCAGTTGACCGTGACGGACACAGCCCGCCTCTGAACCCGAGAGTTAGACCGATAATCCTAAGATCACAACAAGCGACCGCAAATGACTGAGATATGACGGAAGTTGAGATTTGGTGCGTTCGCGATGCGGTCACTGTTACCGTTCGCCGAACGATTCCTTCCGAGCCCTCCAGGCCCTCGTCACGCACAGCCGCGAGCAGTAGACCGCATTCGAACGGCGGTCCACCCCGGCCACCCAACTCTCCCCGCACTCCGGGCACTTGGCCCGGCCGGCACCGCTGATCTCAGCCGCCACTCGCTTGCGCAACCGCAGGTCCCGGCGCCAATGCTTGGCCCGACAAGACGCCGAACAGAACCGCGTACGAGCTGGAGCACCCGGCCTCAACCGTTCACCACAGCCCTCACACACCCGCCCTGCGGCCTCCCTGGCGTCCTTGGACACCCAGCCAGGCTAGGGCCCAAAGCTACCCAAAACCGAGGCTTAGAAACAGGTACTCACGCCTTGTAGTTATTGATCTGCCTTCACGTGGCATGGAAGGCGCCTTGAAATCGCTCCTCGACGGCGGCGGCAACATCATCTGATCGGGGACGAACACCCGGAACGTCTTCTTCACCGGCACCGTCGGCGTGGTCTGGGGCTCCACCACCGCCGCCGTATCCACCTCGAACAGGCCAGCCCCACCAGACATACGAGGATTCTTCCATGCGGAAGATCACGAACAGGAGGCCGGCGTCGGGCTCAACTGCCTGATTGACCGCCGATGTCCGCGGCCAGCGCCGCGTAGATGTACTCGCTGCCCCAGCGATCCCCGTCGAGGTCGTTCTCGACCAGGTGCGCCTCCCGACGCATCCCGAGGCGCTCGCAGACCCGCACAGACCCGGTGTTCTCCACATCCAGCCGTGCGTAGAGCCGGTGCACGCCCAGCCTGTCGAAGGCAAACCCGGCCAGCGCCACGGCCGCCTCGGTCGCATAGCCGTGCCCCTGGTGACGTGGGTCGAGAGTCCAGCCGATCTCGGCCTGGGCGGCGCGGGCACTGGCCAGGGTGAGCGTCACCTCGCCAAGGACGCCGGGCTCATGGCGTCGGCACACGGCAAGCGCCAGCTTGTCCCCGTCGGCGCACCAAACCGAGTGCGCCGCGCGCTCGGCCGCCACCTGCTCGCTGCGCTCCCGCGTGTGTGCCGGCCGGTACAAGTAGCGCGCCACGCTCGGCAGGCTCTGGTAGGCGTACAGGTCTTCGGCGTCGCCGGGAGTGAACAGGCGCAGCGACAACCGGGCCGTGGTCATCGGCAGCAGCGAGGCGATGTCCATGCGGACCTCCGGGACGCGGATTTGGATCAAGATGCGGATTGTCGCATCACGACTGACGGGCAGCCACGCCTTTTCAACAGCAGCGCCCGACAGCCCCACCCCACCACGAGGCGCGGCATTCCAGGAGTTGTTTACTGACCCACGCTCCTGGCTACCTCGAAGCATCGGCGAGGCGTGTCAGGTTTCTTTCTCGGGTTCGCGGTGGGTGCAACCGGTCAGTCCGGCCGCGGTCTGGGTGAGGTGCTGGGTCAGTACCTCGGCCGCGGTGTCGGCGTCGCGGGCCAGCGCCGCCTCCTCCAGCCGGCGGTGCTCGCCGACGTGGTCCCGGTCGGGTCTGTGGTGCGCCGACCAGCGGCGAGCCAGTTCGCTCGCGGTCCACGTCCGGTCGAAGGTCTCCAGCAGGACGGGGTTGCCGCAGCCCTCCAGCAGGGTGCGGTGGAAGACCCGGTGGGCTTCGGACCATGCGCCGCTGTAGTACTCGCCCTCCTCCGGCGCGTGGGCCGGGGTGCGGGTCAGACGGTGGTGGGCCGCTCGTACGCGGGCCTCCCAGTCGACGTCCCCGCGCTCGATGGACATGCGCAGCACGACCGGTTCAATGGTCCGGCGAGCCTCCGCGATCTCCTGCCAGCGGCGGTCGGAGAAGGCCGGGACGGCGAAGCCGCGGTTGGGTAGCCGGTCGGCGAGACCCTCGCCGACCACCCGCACGAGCGCCTCACGCACGACGGCCAGGCTCACGCCCTGTTCCTTGGCCAGGTCCTGCGGTTTGAGGGCGTCACCGGGGGCATAGTCCCCACGCATGATCGCGTCCCGCAGGTGTGAGTAGACCTGCTCGGAGAGCATCTGCTTCCCCGGTGAGGTCAGGGTGTGGACCGTCTGATTCATGCCTCCAGCATAGACGATCCAGCGAATAATCGATTATTAGTGTTATCGTCGATCTGGCGGTCGATGAAGGTCGGCGGCGGTGCCTCTACGCGATCCTGTGGGCCCGTCGGCCGCATCACCGCCACCCCACCCCACAGCACGTCCTGAAAGGAACGACGCGATGAGCGCCAACAACCCCTTCGCCCGCCTCCCCGAGGCGGCCTCCTTCACCGTTACCAGCACCACCGTCACCGACGGCGCCGCATGGTCGCCCGAGCAGTACTCCTCCGGCGTCCCAGGCGGGAAGGACATCTCCCCACAGCTGTCCTGGAGCGGCGCCCCCGAAGGCACCAAGAGCTACGCCGTCACCGTCTACGACCCCGACGCCCCCACCGGGTCCGGGTTCTGGCACTGGGCGGTCGCCGACATCCCCGCCACCGTCACCGAGCTGCCCGAGGGCGCCGGCGACGACACCGGCTCGGGCCTGCCCGAGGGCGCCTTCCAACTGCCCAACGACGCCCGCGCAGCCCGCTTCATCGGCGCCGCACCGCCGGCCGGGCACGGCCCACACCGTTACTTCGTCGTGGTGCACGCCCTCGACGTCGCCGCCATCGGCGTCCCTTCCGACGCCACCCCGGCCGTCCTCGGCTTCACCATGGCCGGCCACATCCTCGGTCGCGCGGTCCTGACCGCCACCGCCGAGACCGCCGCCTGACGAACAGCATGTCGCGACTCATCGACACCACTCAGATGTATCTCCGCACCATCCTGGAGCTCGAGGAGGAGGGCGTGCTCCCCATGCGCGCCCGCATCGCCGAGCGCCTGGACCAGAGCGGCCCCACCGTCAGCCAGACCGTCGCCCGCATGGAGCGCAACGGCCTGCTCCACATCGCCGCCGACCGGCACCTGGAGCTGACCGGGGAGGGCCGACGGATCGCCACGCGCGTGATGCGCAAGCACCGGCTCGCGGAGTGCCTGCTCGTCGACGTGATCGGGCTGGACTGGGAGCAGGCCCACGCCGAAGCCTGCCGCTGGGAGCACGTGCTGAGCGAGGCCGTCGAACGCCACGTCCTCGAGCTGTTGCGGCACCCGACCAAGTCGCCCTACGGCAACCCGATCCCGGGCCTGGAGGAACTCGGCGGGAAGAGCACCCTGGATCCGTTCCCCGACGAGAGCATGGTCAGCCTCAGCGACCTCAAGCCCGAGCCGAACGGCGCGAGCGCGGTCGTACGGCACATCAGCGAGTTGATCCAGACCAACCCCCAACTGATGTCCACCCTGCGGCACGCCGGGGTGCAGCCCGGCGCGGTCGTGAGCGTGACGTCCTCGCCCGGCGGCGTGATGGTCAGCAGCGGCAGGGAGGCCGCGGAACTCCCCACGCAGGCCGCCGCGCATGTCTTCGTGGCTGAGCGCTGAGCCTGGCGGGGCGCCGGCCCATGCCGTAAAACCCCTTGCAGGCAAGAGGATGGCCCTCGACCGCGATCGTGGTCGAGGGCCATCCTCTTGATTCAGGGAACGCGTGCACGAGCTTGCTCCGCACGTGACGGCCGGCCAGTTCTCCCACGACTGCCGGGACCTCGTCGAGGGCAAGCGCTATGGACAGCAAATGCACCGGGTTGAAAAGCACCTACTGAAGAACGACGGTCACACCGCAGCGTTTGAGCAGCCGAACGATGTCCTCGAAATAGGAGAGCCCCTCATCAGGGTCCGAGACGGCGTCTGCCAGCGCTCGGCGCGCTACGTTCGCATCGTGCCAGATCAGGGTGAAGGGCGGGGCCACGCCGAAACCACCACCCAGGCAGTCCTTGAACGCGTTCCACTCCCGGCCGAAGTAGCCCCCGGGTCCCACAAGGGCTTCTGCCATCGCGCAGTGAAGGCCGGGCACGTCGGTAACGAACTTGCCGTCAAGATGATGGGTACCGCCGGAGCGGTCCGGGCGCCGGCCGCCCATGCGGGCGGCCGTCAGGTCAAGCCACTCGGATCTGCCCTGCGCGGAGAACGGGGCCCATTGGTTGCGGGTTGTCGGAGCTCCCCGATACCAGGTCTCCCAGACCGGCCGGGCCAACAGCGGAGGCCGATCGTCGCCGCCATCGGCGAGCGTGATGTCGACGAGGACGCCTCCGAGCACAGACGGCCGTGTCTTCCCGATGCGCAGGGACACGTTGTGGCGGTACATCACCTCGCCATGGCGGTCCAGCGCCCACAACTGCACCCAGTCCCGGTCCCACTTGTGGGGCCGACGCAAGACGGCGAGCAAGGATTCAGCGGCCTCACACCCGATGAGGTGCAGTGGAGACGATGGCAGCGCCCCGCGCGAGACAAACAGCCCATCCACTCCAGCGCAGTCTCCAGCGGGACTGGCGACCACGGTGGTGGTTCCCGCGAACAGTTTGAACTGCGGCGACACCGGCAGGGTGTGGTCCCAGGCGTGCTCCTCCTCGACCCCGGCACCCACGACGACATCCACCAGGGCCGGATCACTCCGATTCGGCTGGTGGGCGAGGACGACAGAGTCCACCAGGGTCCACCACTGCAGCGGCTGCTGCTCGTCCCATACCTCGACACACACATCGCCCAGCAGCCCAGTTGACTCCGCGGCAGGCGACAGGGCATCGCGCAAAGAACCTGTGGGAGTGCATCCTCGCAGCGTCAATACCTCGCGCTTCGGTGGCACCTTGTCCACAAACATGCCCTCGACGCTCGCGCACCGCCCCCAGTACTTCTCCTCGCCCCCCTCGTCCTCACGGACCAGAAGGTACTTGACCGGGAAACCCCGATCCCAGACAGCGTGATCCGCGATCCGCACAAATCCCCCGAACACTCGACCGATCTCCTGCCCAAGATACGGCGCCGGTCGGGAGACCACCGTCGCGGGAGACCGAATGCTCAGCAGCCTGGTAGCTGTCGCTCTTCTCCAAGGGTGGTGCGGCGAGCGGAGAGGAATTACGCAGGGTCGGAACACCTCGCTGGAACAGCAGGGGTATGGGTGGGTCCCGGGCCACGCAAGCGCGGACCGAGCGAAGAAGCCGCCACCGCCGCACAGGCTGAACGCGCGGTCGGATGACCAGAGCGGAGCAACCGGCCCTCACTTCCGTGACCTTGACGCGTCGGCCAGGGCCCGCAGAACCTCAGCCGCGGGGAAGGGAGTGCGCTTGCTCTGCGTAAGCAGTCGATGATGGAAGTCGTCCAGAATGATGGCGTGCGGGGCGTGACGGTCGATGATCGCGCCGATGTCGGGTGGAACGTCGGCGGGTTGGTGGCCATCGACCCATTCGCGCAGGAATGTCCCGTGTTCGGTGCCACCACGTAGGTCGTCCGGCAGGTGGTGGCGAAGCAGGTGGTTCGGTGCGTAGGAGCGGTCGTACACGAGGTGATCAGCGAGGAAGGCGCACTCCTCCGCTGAGAGTTCGAAGTCGCGGCTCAAGGCGAGTCCGAAGTCCGCGAAGTACACCCGCTGGCCGTCGGTGAGCAGATTGGCGAAGTGCGTGTCGAAGTGGACCAGTCCGCGCGCGCTCATGAATTCCGTCCCCCGCAGCAGCGCGTTCTCGACCCATCGATAAAGCGACTTGCCTCCCGGCTCCGGCCGGGCGTCATCACGGGTGTCGCCGAGCCACTCGGCGAGCGTCTGTGGCACATGCTCGAGGAAGAGCACCAGGCTGAAGGAGGACCTTCCGATGGCCTCCAGTCGACGGCGCACGGCCGGCGAGCCCTCCCAGTGCGCTACGGCCCCCTCAACACCCCCGAGCTCGTCGACAAAGCCGGCAGGGGGACTGTCAGGCAAGACCCGCCAGTGATACAGCAGCGGAAATCCTGCGTACTCGTTCTTGAGTGCCCAGCCTGTCGTCATGATGTGCGCGGCCAGCTCACGCCAGGCACCGAACCCCGCCGACCCCACCCCGTACTGATAGAAGAGAGGAAGGTCGAACAGGTTTCTGGTCGACCTCACGTGCTTCGGCTGCAACTCGATGTCTGTCAGCGGGACCCGCTTGACGAAGACGCGTGTCCCTTCGACTTCCATCTCCGCCGACCTACCGCCGATACCGGAGCCGAGACTCGGCGCGGCGGCCACCGCATTCTCAAGCCGACGGTCGCTGAACAGGGACAGCCGTGTTCCCACGGCCGCGTAAGCGGACACTCGCGCGGCATGCGCTGACTCGGTCACGTCCATCGGCGGCTCCAACCTGACATCAGAACTGATTTCTGTTGATCATGTCAGGGTGGTGAACGAGACTCCCGAAGTCGCCGCCAAATGACTTCCTTAGAAGCTGTGTCACATCCTCTTTCCGCAGGTCGAGAGGTCTTGAGGCTGGGTGATGATCGGCCTTGCCGTTCGGTTGAGCGTCGATGGACGCCGAGGCGAACGGCAGCCGGAGGGATCGTCAAGCGACTGCCGCAAGGGGAGTTGGGACCGCGTCGGTTCGGCGGTTTCGTCGGGTCAGGCGGCGGGTCATGAGGGTGATGAAGGCCCACTGGACGTGGGCTTCGACATGGGACATGAGGCGTTCGTAGTCCCGCGCGTTGCGACGGGCCCTCATCGGTTACGAATTCGACCGTTCAACCACCCAGCGCTTGGGCAACTAGACGAAGCCCTTGGCGTCTTTGGGCCTGGAGACGACCTTGATAGTGATGCCGAGGGTGGTCTGTGCCCAGGTGCTGAACTCGTCTCCGCCGTAGCCGTTGTCCGCCCAGACCAGCACGATCTCGGGGTGCTCGGCGTGGAGGCGGGTCAGCAGGACCGCGGATGACCTGGCCGGTGGGCCGGTCGAGGAACGCGAGGCGGTGCAGGCCGTGGCGGGTCAGGATCCGGTGCACGGTCGAGGCGGGCAGGCCCAGGATGGGGCCGAGGCGGGCCGGTCCGAGTTTGCGTGTCTGCCGCAGCAGGCAGACGTGGGCCTCCACGGCCGCCGGGGTGCGGTGCGGGGCCGGCTGGAGCGGTCGGCGAGGCCCGCCTCGCCCTCGGCCCGCCAGCGGCGGATCCACTTGTGGGCCGTGGCGCGGGAGATGCCCATTTCGGCGGCCACATGCGCGACGGGGCGGCCTGCGCAGACACGCTCGACCAGCAGTCGCCTGCCGTGAACGGTCAGCCGGGCATTGGGGTGGGACACGAAGACCTCCGTGTGGTGCAGTCCTAGACAGCTCCACCACACCGGAGGTCTTCGCCATGATCAAGCACCAGCGAGTGTCAACAACGCTCGTGATCAATACACCTAGCTCGCCTGCAAGACGAAGAACAGGAAGCACAGGAAGCGCGGCATGGCCGCGATGGCCTCGGGGAACAGCTCGCGGGCGGCTGGATCAGGATCCGGCTCGCTGATGACCGTTATCCGGAAACCGGCCCCGATGAAAGCCTCGATCATCGCGTGCAGCGGCCTGTGCCATCTGGTCACCAGGGCGGTCTGGCCGGACACGGTCCACTCTACGGTCCAGTGGGTGGTGTCGAAGTAGTTGCACTCGGCCTCGCGACCGGCCTCGCGGTGTATGAGGTTGACGGCAAAGGGATGGTCGACAGACGCGATCAGCCGGCCGCCGGGCCTGAGTATGCGTCGCAGCTCGGCCAGCGCCGGCCCCCAGTCCTCCAGGTAGTGCAGCACCAGGGACGCCGCTACATCGTCGAACGTGTCATCAGCGTAAGGAAGCGGGCTGCCCAGGTCCGCCACCTGCAGGTCCGCACCGTCACCGAGCCGCTGCCGAGCCAGCTCCAGCATCCCGGCACTCGTGTCGAAGCCACTCACAATGGCGCCACGGTCGCGCAGCGCGGCAAACAGGGCCCCCGAGCCGCAGCCCGCGTCGAGGATCCGCCGACCGGCCACGTCTCCAGCGAGGGCCAGCATCGCGGGCCGCTCGTAGTAGGCATTGACCAGGTTGGTTTCGTTTGCGGCCGTGTACGCCTCGGCGAAGCTGTTGTAGTCGTTGGTCTTCGACGGATCCATACTCACTGCGGACGGCGAGACCAGCTTGGTGGAAATCGCGTGCTCTTGGCGCTCGCTTGAGATCATGGTCCGGGAGACGTGCGCTGCAGCAGTTCGGTTCCGGGCCGTTCCCGATCGCCCTCACATCCTTGAAGATCCAACGAGCCGTGCTTTCAAGCGTCCTGTCATGTCGGCCTCAGGAACAGGCACTTAAGAGGTCACGCGGATTGGTGCGGTTGGGGGATACCGGCAGCAGAACGGGCACGCTCCACAGGCGCTCGGAGTACCACCCTGACCGTCCACTTGGCTGTCACCGGCGACGCATCAGCGACCGGCCGCCGCACTTGCGTGTGCCGCACGGCTCGAACGGGGTGGCGGCGCGGCTCAGTATGACTCAGCTCAGTGGGGCCAAGGGGCGGTGCCGCCGTCGACTCCGAGGGCCATGCCGGTGACGTAGCTCGCGCGGTCGCTGAGGAGCCAGGCGGCGGCTTCGGCGATCTCGTCCGGCCGGCCAGGGCGGCCGAGGGCGGCGAGAGAGCTGAGGTGCTCGACGATGCCTGGGTCGCGCTGCTGCCAAGCGACCATCATCTCGGTCATCGTGGCGCCGGGCGCGATCGCGTTGACACGGACACCGTCGCGGCCGTATTCGGCGGCGGCGGCTCGGCTCATGGCGATGACGGCAGCTTTCGTAGCCCCGTACACGCTCTGCCCGGCGGCGCCGAAGGTGCCACCGATGCTGCTGATGTTGACGATCGAGCCACCAGCGGTCCCCTGCGCGGTCATCGCCTGCAGTTCGGCGCGCATCGCCAGCCATACGCCCTTGAAGTTGGTCTCGAGGACGGAGTCGAAGGTCTCGTCGGTGACCTCGGCGAGGCGGCCGCCGCCCTGGCTGCGGCCCGCGTTGTTCAGAGCGCCATCGAGGCGCCCCCACTCCTCGACCGCGGCCGCGACGGCTCGCTGTATCTCTTCGGCGTCCGTCGTGTCGGCCTGAATGGCGAGGACGTTGCCTCCGTCGGCGGTGATGTCCTCAGCGACACGCTCGAGTTCAGGTTTGCGGCGGGCGGTGATGACGACGTTCGCGCTTTCGCGGGCGAACAGAAGCGCGGCGGACCTGCCGATACCGGACGAGGCGCCGGTGATGAGTATGGTCTTGCCTGCGAGCAGGTCAGTCATGGTTGTTGCTCCGTTGTAAGGGCTGTCACTCGATCCGGGGTCGGATCGCCAATTGGTCAGCCGCGTGGCGGGTCGGCGACGAGCGCCTTGATGAGAGCGTCGCGGACGACGACGGACGTCAGGTCGTTGTCGTCGCTTCCAGGGTTCGCGGCGACGGCATGGGCGACGCCGCGTAGGGCCGCGCGGAGCGCGTTCGTCGCCAGCGCCGCGGTGATCCCGGGCCGGAGGGCACCTACTTGCTCAAGCTCGTCGAACCCGGCGCGCAGCAGTGCACCACTTCGTTCAACCTGCCCTGGCAGCGGGCCCGATGTCGGGTACATCGCCGGGTAGAGACCCGGGTAGGCGAGCGCGAACGCGACGTGCGCGTCCCATCCAGCGGCGACGCGGGTGCGCGGATCCGCGTCATCCGTCGCGACAACGGCGTCCTTGCGGTGGAAGTACTCCTCGAACGCGATGTCGACGACAGCGCGGATCAGTCCCGCCCGGTCGCCGAAGTGGTGGTAAAGCGACGGAGCCTGTACACCCGCGGCGGCGCAGACCGCGCGCGTGGAGACCGCGTCGACACCGTCGCGCGTGGCGATCTCGAACGCCGCCGCAAGCATTCGCTCGCGGGCGTCACCGACCATGTTCTGTAGCACAGCTACAGACTATAGCACCGTTATAGGCGCTCATGCGGGAATCCGCATCCCGTAATCCGTTTTCGCAGGTCAAGCCACCTTGGCGATCGGAGGGTCACTTGACGACCGAGCCGTTGGGGAGGCGGTGCGGATAGGTCAGGGGCGGCGGCTCGGGCGTTGGTCCCAGCGGTGAGTCGTCCATGCCTGCCGGATCAGGCTGCGCACGGTGATGATCGTGTCGGCGAGGTCGATGAATGCGTCGATGACGGCGGTGCGCCGTTCGTGGCAGCGGGCGAGCCGGTAGAAGGCGTTCTGCCGGGCGTGGGTACGCTTTCGCGAACGGCCTCGGACTCGACCGTACCGCCTTGACCGATCTGGATGGCGAACCGCCGCTGGGCGAGGGGACGTTGATCGGCTCAAGGTGACGCCGGATCGTGGGACGCGCCCTGTCTTACAGTGGCGCCATGAGTAATCACTCCGAAGCACCTGTCGCTCCCGTCGAGGCCTATGAACCCCCTTACTACGTGGCTGTCTTCACTGCGGTGCGAACCCAGGACCAGAGCGGCTACAGCGAGACCGCGGCCCGCATGGAAAACCTGGTGAAGGACGTCCCCGGGTTCCTCGGGATGGACCAGGCGCACACTCCCGGTGGACTGTCCATCACCGTCGGGTACTTCCGCGACGCCGACGCACTCACGGAGTGGCGGAGCAACGCCGAGCATCGCGCGGCGCAAAAGCGCGGGCAAGCCGAGTGGTACCAGAGCTACACGCTGCATGTGGCGAAAGTGGAGCGGAGCCACGGGTTCGCAGCAGAGTAGGTTCCGCCGGTCTCACGGTGTCCTCGGTCCGCCGACCGAACGTCATGATCGAAACGAGCTTGTGCGGCTTGGTGTCCGGTGTGCGTGGGAGGGCCGGTGTCGGGGTGTTGGTCGGCCGGGGTGTGCGACTGCGGTCGTAGTCCCGTCTTCTGCCTCCGGTCGTAGCTCTGGGCGTGCGGGATCTGATTCTGGATCGATGTGCCGTGTTGCTCTTCCTTCGAGAATTTCCCTTGCCGATCGACGGACAGCGTCGGTGAACGGCTTTCGGAATTTCAATCTTCGGAGGGGCATCATGGCTGTTTCCGTTTCCGCCCAGAACAACAAGGCGTCGAAGGGCACGAAGATTTTGTTCGGCGGGGTCGCGGCGGCACTCGTCATGGTGCTCGGTGGCGGCGGCGCCTACTGGTGGCACGAGCACAACAAGCTCAGCCAGGCGTCCATGGCCGACTGCCAGCTCGCGCAGAAGATCGTCGAAGAGGCGCAGAACCCTCCGAGTGACAAGGCGGCCCTCGAGAAGTGGTACAAGAACGCTCAGCAGCGCAGGTCGCGGATCGGGGACGGCTACCTCGCCGCCAACGTCTCGAACTACGACGGGTGGGCGTACCTGAACGCGAAGGGCGAGGGCAACCCGCCGTCGAAGGACGACGTGAAGAAGCTGGAGGACACGGCCGACCGGCACTGCATCGAGGCCGGGATCGACATCTCGCTCCCTCCGGTCTCCTCCTGACCCGCCGCGGAAAAAGGGAATTCACTTCATGTCTGTGGTGCAGGAAACGGGAGTTTCCGCTGGCCCTGGTGAGGACATCGCGGCCGCTGTGAACCTGGTGAAGGTCTATCAGCAGGGCGAGGCGGAGATCAGGGCGTTGGACGGGGTGTCCGTCGCCTTCGCCCGGGCGCGGTTCACGGCCATCGCCGGTCCGTCGGGCTCGGGCAAGTCGACGCTGATGCACTGCCTGGCCGGTCTCGACACGGCAACCTCCGGCCAAGTGGTGCTGGACGGAACGGAGTTGAGCGGTCTGTCCGACCGGGCGCTGACCCGGGTGCGGCGGGACAAGGTCGGGTTCGTCTTCCAGTCGTTCAATCTGCTGCCGCAGTTGACGGCCCTGGAGAACATCGCCCTGCCGGTCACGATGGCCGGCCGGCGCCTGGACGAGGATCTGCTCGACCACCTCGTCGGCGTGCTGGGCATCGGCGAGCGGTTGTCACACCGGCCCGGTGAGCTCTCGGGCGGCCAGCAGCAGCGGGTGGCGCTGGCACGGGCCCTGGTGGCCCGGCCGGCCGTGGTCTTCGCCGACGAGCCCACCGGCAATCTGGACTCGCGCTCGGGCGCGTCGGTGCTCGACTTCCTGCGCGGCTCCGTGCGCGATCTCGGGCAGACCGTGGTGATGGTGACCCACGACCCGCGGGCCGCCGCGAGCGCGGACCGGGTCCTGCTCCTCGCCGACGGCCGCATCGTCGATGACATCGACACGACGGCGGCCGGTGGCGCCGATGTCGTCCGGGCCCTGGGGGCCGTGGGGGGTGTCCGGTGAAGCCGACGAATTCGCCGCGCCTCTCCTGGCGCGCAAGCATCCTCGGATCCCAGCTCGCCGAACTGCTGCGCCGCCCCGGCCGGCTGCTCATGACCGGCCTGGCGGTGCTGGCGGCCGCCTTCGTGGTGTTCGGCACCGTCATGGCCCAGCAGATCACCACCAACACCACCATCGACCGCTTCCGCGGCACACCCGAGGCCGTGAGTCTCATCGTGACCGCCGACGGGACGTCCTCGGGGATCAGCGGTGCGGCCCTGCGGCAGATCCGCGCGCTGCCCGGTGTGGCCGAGGCCGTCGGCCGCCTCGACGGGGGCGTGCCGATCGCCGGGGTCTCCGAGCAGTACCTGCAGCTGTACGCCGACCCCGGCACCGGACCGCTGTCCCGGATCGAGCTCGTCGAGGGGCGCTATCCCGACGGTGCCCGCGAGATCGCCGTCAACCGGCAGGCCGCCGCGGAGCTGAAGCTCGCTCCCGGCGCCCGCACGACCCTGCTCATCACCGACCCCGAGGACGCGGACAAGACGGCCGAGGTCACCGTCCTTGTCACCGCGGTGGTCAAGAGCACCGCGACCGCCGAGCAGCAGTCGGGCGGCTACGCCACCGACACCCGCCTCGCCCGGATCGAGGGCCTGACGGGCTATGCGGGTGTGGACATCCGCGCCAAGAACGGCACCTCGCCGGACGAACTGTCCGCGCAGGTGCGGACCGTGCTCGACAAGACGTCCTCCGGCGCGTCGCTCAAGTCCGGTCACGCGGTGCGCGCCCAGGAAGCACGCGACGCCGTGGGGGCGTTCAAGGAAATCTTCCTGCTCATCTCCGTGTTCCTGGCCGTCGCAGTGGGCGCCGCGGCCCTGGTCGCCACCTCGGCCTTCCGGATCGTCTTCGCGCAGCGGCTGCGGCAGCTGGCGCTGCTGCGCGCCATCGGTGCCGGACAGCGCCGGCTGGTGGCCGCGCTCGCCGTCGAAGGCGCCCTGGTGGGCGCCGTGGCGGGGTCCTTCGGTGTGCTGGCGGCGCTGGGCGTGGGGCACCTTGTCCCGCCGGCCGCCCGCAGCGCGGGCCAGGACCTTTCCGCACCGGGCTTCCCCGTGCTGTACGCCGTGCTGGTCGTGGCGGGAACAGCGCTGGTGACGGTCTGTTCGGCCCTCGCCCCCGCCGTGGCGGCGGCCGAAGTGCCACCGGTCAGGGCACTCGGCGCGGCCGCCGTCGCCGCCTCCGAACGCCGCATCAACCACGCCCGGCTCGGCGCCGGATGCGTCTGCGCCGCCATGGCCGCGGGGCTGGTCGCCCTGCTCGTCGGCCAGCTGCCCGGGCCGGGCGAGAGCGGCGGCATCGACCACGAGTTCGCCCTGATGGTCACCGTCGTCTCGGCGGCCCTCGCCTTCGTGGCGCTCATCGCTCTGGGCCCGCTGCTGGTGAGGCCCGTACTGTCCACGGCCGGGTGGCCGCTGCACCGGCTGGGGACGACCGGCAGGCTGGCCGTCAGCGGCGTCGGCGGCCAACCGCGCCGGGCCGCGGCCGTCTCCGTCGTCGTCGCCCTCGGGGTGGCGCTGGTCTCCGGCGCCCTGGTCTGCGTCGCCTGCCTGGGCGGTCTGGCGGAACGCAGGCTAGCCACCGAAGCCCCTACCGACTTTCAGGCCACGGCCGAGAGCAAGGGCTTCGCTCCCGGCCTTCTCCGCCGCATCGCCGCCTCGCCCGAGCTCACCCACGTCATCGGCTACCGCACCCTCGACGTGACCTCCGACGCCACCGGGCAGGTGATCGAGGTGTCGGACCTGAACCCGCAGGACCTGCCCACCGCCGAGGACATCGCCACCGTCACCGGCGCCCTGGGGGACCTGGGGCCGGGCCGTGCGATCGTCGCAGCCGACCTCGCCGACTCACTCGGTGTCAAGGCAGGCGACACCTTCACCCTCCCGTCCGGTCACGCCGGCACAGGCGGCGGCATCGAGCTGACCGTCGCCGCGACGCTGCCCGCTCAGGGCCCGCTCATGGCCGACGTGGTGGTCCCGCCCGCCGTACTCGACCGGATGGGTGCCTCCGCGAAGGCGAACGGCATCCTCGCCGACGCCGCCCACCAGGGCCTCGCCGCCCGCGCAAACGCACAGCGGGTCCTCCAGAGCACGATCCGCGAGGCGGCCGCAGACCCCGACGACGTGACCCTGACCGTCCTGGCGACAGGGCGCGACGGCAACCGGGACTCGCTCAGGACACTGAGCACCATCGCCGTCGGGCTCGTCGGCCTGACCGTCCTCATCGCCGTCGTGGGTGTCGGCGCCACCACCGGTCTGACGGCCATCGAACGCACCCGCGAGTTCGGACTGTTGCGCGCACTGGGGCTGGGCGGCAACGCCCTGCGCCGGACCGTCACCCTCGAGGCCGCACTGTACGGCGTTCTCGGCGGCGTCCTCGGCCTGGCGCTCGGTGTCCCGTACGCCCTGCTGCTCGTGCGGGTCGTCGTCACCGGCGCGCCCTTGCTGCTCCCCGCGGGACAACTGCTGGTGGTCTTCGGCGGCCTGGTGGTCCTCACCGCCCTCGCCGGTCTCCTGCCCGCAGGCCGCGCCACCCGCATCACGCCGATGACCGCACTGAGCGACACCGAATGAGCCCGGGAGGGCGGTAACGACCTCTGAATCGACGGCCGCTCCCACCGGCATGACGCGAGCACGCGAGACTGCGACCCAGGGTCTCCTGATACTGCTCGGCGCGGGTCGCAATCCCGAGCTACCAGGAGGCCCTGCCGTGGCCCGTGCGAGCGATCAAGCGGAGGCGTCGTCATGGAAGACAGGCTCTGCGCCGACCGGTGCCAACGCCACGACAACGACAAGGACCGCCGGCGCTGCAAAAGCATTGGTCCTGGCCGGCTATTGCTGGATACGTTGCTGCCCGTGACCCGCCGCTGCCCTGCACCCGTCGCATCTGCTCCTGGGCCCGGGCTGTTCTCCCGCGGGTATCTGGCCGCCACCGCCAGTTTCGTGGCGGTGATGTTCCTGACCGGGTTCGCCGCGCTGGCGGTGTTGCCGTTGCTGCCGGTGGCAGCCGAGGACCTCGACGGGGTTGCTCTGTACCCCCTGGTGGCGGGGGCCTTCGTGGCCGCGAGCCTGCTCGGCGGGGTGCTGGGCGGGGCATGGGCGGACCGTGCCGGAGCCCGGCGGCCGCTGACGGCCGGGGTGGTACTGACCGTCGTGACGCTGCTCGTCTCCGCGACCAGTACCACCATCTGGCAGCTGGCCCTCGGGCGTTTCGCGGACGGCATCGCGGCGGGACTTGTGGCGGTGTCTGTCAACGTGGCCATCGGCCAGTCCTACCCGGACCACGTACGCGCCCGCGCCCTGGCGCTGATGAGCGCCTGCTGGATCGTGCCGTCACTCGTCGGCCCGCCGCTCGCGGGGCTCGTAGCCGCGTGGTGGTCCTGGCGGGCGGTGTTCTTCGGCCTCGCGGGCCTCACTCTGCTTCCGGCGGTGGCCTCAGTGGTGCTGCTTCGAGGGCGGGCGGTGGAGGGCGGCGCATCGCAGGGAGCCCGAGGGGCCCAGGGACCCGTGCGGCGGCCGGCCCTGCCCGCTGCGGTGGCGGTGAGTGCGGCAGCGGCGCTCACTCAGTACGGCGTCTCCGCCTGGGACGTAGGGCATGCGGTGTGCACGGTGTCCGGCCTGGCACTGCTCGTGGTGTTCGCCCCACGGCTGCTGCCGCTGCGCACTTGGCGGGCTGAGTGCGGGCTGCCCGCCACGGTGCTGCTGCGGGCACTCACCTCGGGCGCGTACTTCACACTCGAAGCGTTCGTACCGCTGATGCTGAGTACCGCGCGACGAGTGCCGGGCGTGGTCACGGGGCTTGCGTTCACCGGGGCCGCGCTCGCCTGGGCCGGGGCCTCCTGGATGCAGGGGCGTCTGCAGGGCCGGGTGGCGCGGCACCGGCTCGTCGCCGTCGGGGCCGGGGCGATGGGGGCCGCGGTTGCTCTGGCCGTACTGTGCACTCTGCCCGCAGTGCCCGCGGCCGCGGCAGCGTCCTCGATGGTGCTGGCCGCTGTCGGCATGGGGCTTGCGACGCCGTCGCTGACCTTGCTGTCCCTCACGCACGCGCCGGTCGGCGGGCAGGGTTATGCGAGCGGCGCAATGCAGACTTCGCAGAATCTCGGCCAGACGTTGGTCCTGGCCCTGGCCTCGGCCCTGTTCAGCGCAGTATCGACGGCGACGACCGGTCAACTCACGCCGTTTGTCTGGGCGTTCGCGCTACTGGTACTGCCGGTCGCGGGGACGGCCTGCCTGGCAGGCCGAACCCGGACGGCAGCCCGGATCAGCATCCCCAGCCATCACTGAACTGAGTGCTGGCTGTCCAGCTTCCTTGCCGCAGAGGAAGTTCGGGCAACGCATCGACCATGCCGACATCGGCGACCGCCGCCGCTGCTCGGCTCGACGGTGTGAACTTCCGTCGCCTGCCGCAAGATTACGACAATACCCCGCAACAACAAGCCAGAGCGGGGCCGACGGATGCCGTATCGTCACAGACGCACAGCACTTCCACAGGCGCACCGCTGATCCAGTATTTGGAGTTCACAAGGCGAGACAACGTTGTCGACATGGCGGTGTCCAGAGCGGCAGCGCCTGCGGCCCTGGAACTCCCAGTGCGTCACGCACCACCCGCACTTGTCGACCTCACGGGAGCAAACATGGCAAAACGGCGAATCGCAGCTGTACTGGTGGCCATATTCGCCACCCTGGGCGCGGTGTTACTCGGACCGACTCCCACCGCCAGCGCCGCGACCCCTTGTGACAGCGCACCCAACTGGGTGGCGGGCACGCAGTACACCACCGGAACGGTGGTGCGTTACACGGACGGGCTGTACTACATCGCCGAACACGACAACCCGGGCTACGACCCCGTCATCAGCACCTGGTACTGGGACCCCTACACCTGCTCCGGCGGCGGAGGCGGCGGCAACGCCTGTACCACGGCACCGAACTGGGTGGCGGGCACGCAGTACACCACCGGAACGGTGGTGCGTTACACGGACGGGCTGTACTACATCGCCGAACACGACAACCCGGGCTACGAC